>CAYXWB010000006.1:0-12692 GCA_964468515.1 uncultured Bradymonadales bacterium
GGGCTGTGACAACAGCCCGCGCCCGCTCGCTTTTGTATCACCCAAGCGCGCTCAAGCGCGCGGTGGGCTCACTTCTTGGCGGCGCTGTACAGCTCGCTCACCTTGGACCAGTTGACCACATTCCAGAACGCCGAGATGTAGTCGGGGCGGCGGTTCTGATAGTTAAGGTAGTAAGCGTGCTCCCACACATCCAGGCCGAGGATAGGGGTCTTGCCCTCCATCAGCGGGGAGTCCTGGTTGGGGGTGGAGGCGACCTCAAGGTCGCCAGACTTGGTGACGTTGAGCCAGGCCCAGCCGGAGCCGAAGCGGCTGGAGGCGGCCGAGGCGAACTTCTCCTTGAAGGCGTCAAACGACCCAAACTTGGCGTCAATGGCGCTGGCCAGCTCGCCCTCAGGCTTGCCGCCACCTTGGGGAGAGAGGACCTCCCAGAAGAGGCTGTGGTTGGCGTGACCGCCGCCGTTGTTGCGGACCGCGCCCTGGATGTCGCTGGGCACGCTGTCAAACTCGGCCAGCAGCTGCGCGATGGGCTTATCTGCCAGCTGCGGGTGCCCCTCCAGCGCCTTGTTCAGGTTGTTGACGTAGCCTTGGTGATGCTTGCCATGGTGGATCTCCATGGTCTTGGCGTCGATGTGGGGGGCGAGCGCGTCGTGAGCGTAGGGCAGCGAGGGCAGTGAATAAGCCATGGTGCTGGGCTCCTTGATGGGGGGAGGAGAGCGTTGAGGGCGCGGCGCGACGAGGCGCATCACAACGCGAAGAGGTCGGCCGCAGATTCAGCCCAGAGCCTGAGCACCTCGCCACAGAAGTCAAGCGCGCCTCCTCGCCGCCTTGGGGCGTCTGTGATGCGCTCATGTGCGCGAGGGGCTCGACCCCAGGGCCAGGGGGCGCTACCTTGGTCAGGTTGCCTGAGCTGACCTTGAGCTACTCAAGATGAGGTGTGCGCGCGATGATTCGACCTGATGATTTTGAGCTGCTGCTTGTGCGACACGGCGACGCAGAAGATGACGCACCCGGCGGCGACGCCGCGCGCGCCTTAACCGCGCCTGGCCAAGCGGCGATCTGCCGCGTCGGCGCCGCGCTGGCGCGCTTGGAGCTGTCATGGAGCGAGGCGTGGACAAGCCCCTACTTGCGCGCTAAGCAGACGAGCGCGCTGATCCATGAGCAGCTCAGCGCGCAGCATGAGGCGCGCGAGGGACACCCCCTGCCCGCGCCGCAGGAGACCGAGACGCTCGTCGTCTACGGCGACGCGACGCGCACCGCGCGTCACCTGATCAAGCGCGGCTGGCGTCAGCACGGGCCGCGCCCCTGCATCGCCGCGTTCGGCCATGAGCCGAACCTCTCAAGCCTCGCGAGCTTGCTGCTAGGCGGCGATGCGGGCGCGGTGCGGCTTTCTTGGGGGCGAGGCGATGTGATGCACCTGCTGGTGCCCGCCCCCTCACACTTTGATCAGGTCCTCGCACCACAAGCTGAGGAGCCGCTGCCACATGCGGTGCTGCTGGGCTTCTGGCCGAGCTCCTTGCTGGAGCAGCTGGGCGGAGGTGTGGGGTGATCTTACAGGGCTCGCCAGCGGGGGCGCGACGCGCCCTCTTGGTCCTCTCCTGCTTGGCGCTCGGCGCCTCAGGTTGCGCCAGCACCAAGCGCGCGGGCGCTGAGCAGGCGCAGCTGATCGCGCCGCCAGGCGCGCTGCTGTGGGCCGATGATGGCCTGCTCTTACCCGCGCGATCGCCGCTGGTGGCCTCGCTGCGCGCAAGCGAAGCGCTCTATGGGATCAACAGCCTGTTCTCTTGGCTCACGCAAGAGCCCGCGATGTTCGTTGACGGCGAGGAGGTCACGCGCGGGATCGCGAACATGCGCACGGGCATTGGCCAAGCGCTCGACTTTGATCCGCTCTCCGCGCGCGCTTGGGAGCGCCTGGGCATCGATCTCACCGCGACGCTGCGCGTCGCGCTGTGGCCGCTTGATGAGGCTGGCGAGCGCTTCGTCGCTGACACCGAGTCGCTCATGCGTCAAAGCTACGAGGTCACCTCAAGCCAGAGCTTGCTTGAGCGCTTGGCCTCCTCGCGCGATGAGGGCCCCGATGGCACCCTCGCCGCGTCGCACGCGCTGTATCAACCGCTGAAGCGGCTGGGCGAGCATGAGGCTGGCTTTGGGGTGCGGCTCGTGATCGGCATCGCCGATGAGCAAGCGCTGCTCAAGCAGCTCGATCGGCTCATGACCAAGCGCGGCGCGCGCGTCGCGCTGACGCAAGATCAAGGGCCCGCGCCGCTGCGGCGCATCTACTTCACCCCCGCCAGTGATGGCGCGCGCGTCAGCGCGCAGGTGGTCGGCGCGCGCATGGTGCTCGACCTCATGATCCCCACCACCGCCGAGCAGCTGCCTGAGGGCGCGCCTGTGGTAGAGAGCGTGCGCGCGCAAGTCATCGCGCGCCTCAAGGCCCTCAAGGTCGGGCGACCCGACGCGCCCGCCCCCCAAGACAGCCCCGTCGCCGCGCTGAGCTTTGATCAGCGCGGCTTCTCCGCGCTGATGCGCTATCGCACCTGGCGCACCGCCCTCGCCCGCGCTGAGCGCGCCGAGGCGCGCCAGCGCGAGGCGCAGCTCGCCGATGAGCTGGCGCTTGGCGCCAGCGCCTTGCAACACTGGGAGGTCGGCGCGCCTGGCCTCACGGGGTTCGTCTATGGCTTGTGGAGCGGCCCTGAGCTCACCCGCCACGCGGGCCTGCGCGTCAGCCTGTTCGGCGATCGGCGCTTGGCGCCTGTGTCGACCTCCGCGCCTGGTCCAGGCTTGGGGGTGAGCGCGCGCAGCGCGGGCATGAGCCTTGATCCCGCCCTGCTGTTTGGCAAAGACTGGCTGGCTTGGGTGGGCATGAGCGATCCGGCGCGCCTGCTCGAAGACCTCTTGAGCGATAATGGTGACCTGGACGAGCATGACGCGCTGCTCTTCTTGCCCTTGCTGCGCAACACCCTGCTGGTCGCGCAGAACGCTGGCGTGCTGCTGCGCCAAGAAGCCCCCTTGGAGCTGATCCCCCTCTATAATCATCGCGAGCGGATCACCCGCGTGGAGATCGCCACCACAGGGCTGCGCCTGACAGGCTTTATGGCCAGGCCCACCGTCGTCGCGCTGCTCGGCCTCAAGCCTGAGCTGCCTCTCACCGATCGTGACGCCGTCACGGGCGCGCTGCGCGAGACGCTGCGCGCCTTCGCCTCGCTCCGTGATGATGATGACGATGACGCGCGTGGTGAGGAGGGCGCTGAGGAGGGCGCCTCAAGCGACGCGACCGCCCAAGCGAGCCCCCCAGACGCCGCTGCTGCCAGCCCGCCAAGCGCCGCTGAGGCGCCCGCGCGCCCCATGTTCGAGCCCTTCACCGCTGGCGCCATCACGCCGCTCACCACCGACGCCGCTGACCCGCTCGCCAGCCTGTCCTATTATTA
The DNA here is from genome assembly GCA_964468515.1 of uncultured Bradymonadales bacterium. Lineage (GTDB taxonomy): Bacteria > Myxococcota_A > Bradymonadia > Bradymonadales > Bradymonadaceae > CAYXWB01. The sequence goes on from CAYXWB010000006.1 coordinate 3,426, forward strand.
TCAGCGCGAGGGCGACGCGCCCTTCGTGCTCTTAGGCTACGACCTCGACGCGCAGACGATGGCCCGTGAGGTCGCTCAAGCGAGCGCGCCCGAGCGCGCGGCGCGCCCTGAGGCGCTCTACGCGCGCGTCGAGATCGTGGGCCTCATTGAGGCCATGTTCACCTATGATCAGCTCAAGTTTGATCTCATCGACCTCAACGTCTTAGCGCAGCGGCTTGGCCCGCTCGTCGCCCACGTCGCCTCTAGCTCCAGCCGAGGCGTCAACACCATCCACTATGGGCTCGATCTGATGCGCCCCCCGAGCCTCGATTGAGGCCCCCACTCTACATCCTCTCCGGAGGCGACAGCGCGCGCTTTGGTCCCCAAGATAAAGCGCGCGCCCTCATCCACGACGTGCCCCTGATCCGCGCGGTCATCGCGCCGCTGGAGGCGTCAGCCTCCAGCGTCACCGTGATCGGGCGCGAGGCTGAGCAGTATGCTGACTTAGGCCTGCGCACTATCGCCGATCGTCGCCCGGGATGCGGCCCGCTCGCGGGCCTAGAGGCAGCCCTTGAGGACGCCCCCGAGGGCTGGATCTGGCTCGCGCCTTGTGATGTGCTAGGCCTGCAAGCGCGCTGGCTTGAGGCGCTGTGGCGCCACACGCCCCGCCACGACCTCGACGTGATCGCCTTCTTCGATGAGCGCTGGCAGCCGCTCTACGCGCTGTATCACACGCGCCAGCGCGCCCCGCTTCGCGCCGCGCTCGATGGGGGGATGCGCGCCATGTGGCGCTGGCTTGAGCAGGCCAACACCGCGCGCGTCGATCCCCCGCAGGGGTGGCACGCGCGCGCCTCGGTGAACACCCAGGCGGCGCTGCGCCAGGCGCTCGGTGACACACGTCGAGGCGACGATGCATCAGCTTAGCGAGGGCGGCTGCGCCGCATGAGATGCCGCGCCCATGAGCCTGATGCGCGCGCCAGTGAGACCGCGCTGTGAATCGCGCGCTGCGCGCCGATGATCCGTAGCCGCCCGCGCGCGCGTGCGCAGCTTTAGCGCCGCGCATGGATAAGTGGCTAGTGGATAGATGAACAGCGTATTGGCGCCCTCAATGACAGAGACAGCCCGAGCGATGCATCATGTATCGCGCTCATGGCAGGAGTGGATGATGTTCAAAGCGATCAGCCCGGTCACAGGAGAGGTGCTCTCGGAGCACGAGGCCCATGATGAGGCGCACGTCGAGCAGGCGCTGTCGCGCGCGGTCAAGGCGTTCGAGTCATGGCGCGAGCGCCCCCTCAAGGAGCGCGCGGCGGTGCTGCGCGCCGCCGCAGGCGCGCTGCGCGGCCAACGCGCTACGCTCGCCGCGCTCATGACCGCCGAGATGGGCAAGCCGCTGAAGCAGGCCCTCGCCGAGGTCGACAAGTGCGCCTGGGTCTGCGAGCACTACGCCGAGATCGGTCCCAGCGAGCTGGAGCCGCTGCTGGTGCAGACTGACGCCACCTTGAGCATGGTGCGCCATGACCCCTTGGGCCCCGTGTTCGCGATCATGCCCTGGAACTTCCCGCTGTGGCAGGTGTTCCGCTTCGCCGCGCCGACGCTCATGGCCGGCAACGTGGTGGTGCTCAAGCACGCCTCCAACGTGCCAGGCTGCGCGCTCGCCATTGAGACGCTGTGGCGCGCCGCTGGCGCGCCACAGGGCGCCTTCCAGACGCTGCTCATCGACCATGAGCGCGCCGAGGCGCTCATTGATGATCCGCGCATCCGCGCCGTCACGCTCACCGGCTCTGTGCGCGCCGGACGCGCCGTCGCCGCCGCCGCAGGCCGCGCCCTCAAGCCTGTGGTGCTTGAGCTTGGCGGCTCCGATCCGTTCGTGATCCTCGACGACGCAGACGTTGACGAGGCGGTGCAAGCCGCCATCCAGGGCCGCTTCCAGAACAACGGCCAGAGCTGCATCGCCGCCAAGCGCTTCATCGCTGTGGCTGAGGTCTATGATCGCTTCGAGGCCCAATTCACCGAGGCCATTGAAGCGCTCTCGATGGGTGACCCCACCTCGCTTGATGTGGATCTTGGCCCGATGTCTAGCCCCTCGCTGCGCGAGGAGCTGCAGGAGCAGGTGCGGCGCAGCGTCGAAGCGGGCGCGCGCTGCGTCGTGGGGGGCACGCTCCCCGAAGGACCGGGCGCTTACTATCCTGCGACCTTGCTCGTTGACGTGCGCCCTGGTATGGCCGCCTTTGATGAGGAGCTGTTCGGCCCCGTCGCCGCGCTGATCCGCGCCGAAGACGAGCAAGACGCGCTGCGCCTCGCCAATCACTCCAGCTTCGGCCTCGGCGCCAGCGTCTGGTGCCAGGACATGCATCGCGGCTTGCGCTGGGCTGAACAGCTCGAAGCTGGCGCCATCGCTGTCAATGGTATCGTCAAGAGTGATCCCAGGCTGCCCTTTGGCGGCATCAAACACTCCGGCCTCGGACGCGAGCTGGCCGTCAACGGCTTGCTCGCGTTCTGTAACGTCAAGTCCGTGTGGATCGCCTGAGGTGATCGTACCCCCTGCGCGCGGGCGTGAGACGCCCCTGCGCTTTGAGCCAGCTCTGAGACTTAAGAGAGGATGCGCGATGCGTTATGAGCATGTGGTGATCGAGGCGCTCGCCGTCGTGGAGGCGCCCCACGCGATCACCTCGCGGGCCTTGGAGGACGCGCTGGCCCCTGCGGCCAGCCGCCTGGGCTTGCAGCCGGGCACGATCGAGGTCCTCACCGGCGTGAAGGCCAGGCGGCTGTGGGATCCGGGCGTCATGCCCAGTGAGGTCGCAGCCCTAGCCGCTGAGCGCGCCTTGGCCATGACCTCGCTGCCGCGCGAGCGCGTCATGATGCTCATCAACACCTCCGTCAGCAAAGACTTCATCGAGCCAAGCGTCGCCAGCGCCGTCCACGCGCGCCTTGGCCTGAGCGAGCGCTGCGTCAGCTTTGACCTGGGCAACGCCTGCTTGGCGTTTCTCAATGGTATGGAGCTCGTCGCGGGCATGATCGAGCGCGGTCAGCTCGACGCCGCCCTCATCGTCGCCGGGGAGAGCAGCCGCCAAGTGGTCGAGTCCACCCTGGGTCGCCTGCTCGAACCTCAGTCCGGCGCCGCCCAGCTTCGCGAGGACTTCGCCACCCTCACGCTCGGCTCCGGCGCCGCCGCTGCGCTGCTGTGTCGCGACGACCTCGCCACCCAAGGCCACCACTTTCGCGGCGGCGTCAGCCTCGCCGCGCCCGAGTGGAACCACCTGTGCCGTGGCTACGAGGATCGCATGATCACCGACGCCAGCCAGCTCCTCAAGGCAGGCGTCGCCCTCGCCAAGCGCACCTTCGGCGTCGCCGTCGAGTCGATGGGCTGGTCCCCTGACAGCCTCGACGCCCTCATCATGCATCAGGTCGGCTCCATCCACATGGCCACCATCCTCGACGCGCTCGATCTGCCCCGCGATCGCGCGTTTGTGACCTACGCCGATTATGGCAACATCGGCCCCGTCGCCATCCCCTTCACGCTCGCGCGCGCCGCCGAGGCGCACCACGTCCGCCCAGGCCAGCGCGTCGCGCTCATGGGCATCGGCTCAGGCCTCAACTGCGCCATGATGGAGGTCACCTGGTGAGCCCGCGCGCTCGCCAGCTCACCTGCCACCCCTCGCTCACTGAAAAGCACGGAGTCTGCCCGCATGGCCCTCGACGTTCACAGCGCGCCCTGGCGCGATGAGTATCCCTTCGCCTCACACTGGCACGCCATCGGGCCTCACAAGCTCCACTACCTTGATGAGGGCCCGCGCGACGCGCCCACCCTGCTCATGGTCCACGGCAACCCCACCTGGTCCTTCTATTATCGCCGCCTCATCACCGCCCTGCGCGATCGCTACCGCTGCGTCGCCATCGATCACATGGGCTGCGGCCTCTCCGACAAGCCGCAAGACTACCCCTACACCCTCGCCCAGCGCATCGACGACCTCACCAGCCTCGTCGACGCGCTCAAGCTCAAGGACGTCACGCTCGTGGTCCACGACTGGGGCGGCGCCATCGGCATGGGCTGGGCCGGACGTCACCCCGAGCGCGTCGCACGCTTGGTCGTCTTCAACACCGCCGCCTTTCGCTCCTCGCGCATCCCCCTCTCTATTGACCTGTGTCGCTGGCCCCTGATCGGCCCCCTCGCCGTGCGCGGCTTCAACGGCTTCGCCCGCGTCGCACAGGTCCGCGCCATCCACGATCGCCGCAGGCTGCAAGGCCCCACCGGCCAAGGCTACTTGGCCCCCTACGACTCCTGGGCCAACCGCGTCGCCATCCAGCGCTTCGTCGAGGACATCCCCATGTCCCCGTCGCACCCCACCTATGACACCCTCGTCGGCGTCGAGGACAACCTCCACAAGCTCAGCGACAAGCCCATGCTCATCGTGTGGGGCGAGCAGGATTTTTGCTTTGATCCATCATTTCGACAGGAGTGGCAGCGGCGCTTCCCTGACGCTGAGGTCCACGCCCTCGATGACGCCAGCCACTATGTCTTAGAGGACGCCCACGAGCGCATCATCCCCTGGGTCGAGACGCTGCTTGAGCGCGGCTGAGCGACACAGATAGACGCGGATTCGCGCGCGCGATAAGCTGATGGGAAAGTCGCTCACCACCTCAATGAGCCCGCTCACCCATGCGATCGCCACCTATGAACCGCGCCACCCTCGCCAGCGCCTTGATGCGCCTCATGGCGCTCGGCGCCATCGGCACAGGGCTCGCCACGTTGCTCCAAGATCCTACGCCCGACGCGGCGCCGAGCTGGCACATGCCCGCCTCCACCGTCTTGTTCTTGGCCACCTGCTGGCTCGCCCAAGGCGCCGCGCTGTGGGAGGGCGCGCGCGTGATCCATCACGCGCGCGTCTGGCGTGTGCTGCGCTGGCTCGTGCTCGGGGTCTGGCTCGGCGCGCTCGCGCGCCTGAGCTTCGCCCTGCGCTACGAGCACGCCCCGTGGTGGGAGCTCGTCGCCATCGGCGTCGAATTAACCTCTACCTCGACCCTGCTCTGGGCGCGATCTACTGCCCCTTTTTCGGAGGCGCCATGACCGATGCACCCGATGAGACGCCCTGCGACGTGCTGATCCTCGGCGCTGGCATCGCTGGCCTCACGAGCGCCATCACGCTCGCCAAGCGCGGCCTGCGCGTCTGCGTCGTGCGCCCCTCAGCCGCCGCGTCACCCTACGGTGAGAGCCTCGACTGGGAGGCGCCCGCGCTGCTGCGCGACCTCGGCGTGGACCTCGACGCGATGGTCGCCGCCGATGAGGCCACCTACAAGCGCGGCGCCGTCGCGAGCCACGCCTCCAGCCCCGCTCGCATGGCCATCGGCGCCCACTGGATCTACCGCGCGCTGATGTGGTGCGTCGGGCGCAGCGCCCCCACCCTCCACCTCGATCGCGCCGCGCTCGACCTGCGCCTGGAGGCGCTGGCCAGCGCGCTCGGCGCGCGCATCCTCAGCGCCAAGATCACGCGCGTGAGCCGACAAGACGACCACGTCACGGGCGTCACCCTCGACGATGGCCGCACCCTCACCGCCCGCGCCTACATCGACGCCACCGGACGCGCGCGCCTGCTGGCCCGCGCCCTCGCCATTGAGTCAGAGCCCTTTGGCGAGCGTAAGGTCGCGTGGCGCGCCCGCGCGGTGCATGTCTACGATCACACAGGCACGCGCATCAGGCTCGATGATGAGGGCGACAGCGTGCGCTGGTGCTGGGACATCCACGTCGGCCAGACGCGCACTGACATCGGCGTCGTCGCCTTGGCCAGCGAGGTGCAGCGCCACCGCGCCGCTGGCGGCGACGCCGTGGCCCTGGTGCGACACCTCGTCACGCGCCATCACGGCCCCTACGGCCTCGACTGGCTGCCCGATGGCTGGGCCGAACAAGCCGCAGCGCAGCCTTGCAGCTTCCAAGATTACGTCAGCGTGCGGTTGCGCGGTGAGAACTGGTGGCTCGTCGGCGAGTCTGCTGCGGTCATCGATCCGCTGCTCTCAAGCGGCGTCACCTTCGCGCTGCGCAGCGGCCGCGCCGCCGCACACGCCACCGCCCTGACCCTCACCCGCGCCACCGACGCGGCCGCTTACAGCGCCCGCGTCGAGCGCAAGCTGCGGATGCACGCGCGCACCGTCAACGCGCTCCTTGAGTCCGTCTGGTACCAAGGCAGGTGGCGCCACACGCTCGGGTTGCAGCTCAACGTGCTGATGATCCTCGTGGTCAACTTCAACCTCAACCACCTGCACGCGCGACGCTGGGCGCAGCGCGCCTTCGGCGTCGCTCTGCTCGCCAGCGCGCACGCGCTCATCGATCGCGCGCTGCTGCCCGCGCTCACACGCCTCGACCGCGCGCTCGCGCGCCGCCTCGCCACATCCCCGACGCCCGCCACCTCCTTGGAGCACACCTCATGAGCGCCTCCCCCACGCCATCGCACGCCGCAGGAGCAGGCCCCGCGATCATGCGCGACCCGCGCCTGCGCGAGGTCGCTTGGCGCGACCTGGAGGGCCTCACCAAGACACAGCGCGCGCGCGAGCTCGCGCTCGGGCTGCCCTGGCTCTTAGGCATGTGGCTGTGCGCCTCACAGGGCTGGTGGCTGGGCGCGCTCGCCATGTCTTTTGTCTGGTTCTTAGTCGGCCTGCGCTTGGTCCATGACGCGTTCCATCACAACCTCGGCCTCGGCCGACGCGGCCACGACGCCGTGCTCGTGATCCTGAGCGCGCTGATGTGCTCATCCATGCACGCCATCCAGTTCAACCACCTGCGTCACCACAAGCACTGCATGGATGACGATGACGCCGAGGCCTGGAGCGCGCGCCTGCCCGCCTACAAGGCCCTGCTCTATGGCCCCTACTTCCCCTGGCTGCTCCATCGCACGGCCTGGACGCGCGGGCGCGCGCGCACGCGCCGCTGGATGCTGCTGGAGCTTGGCCTGATCTTGAGCGCGGCCACGCTCGCCTGGCGCAGCGGCTCACACGCCTTACAATTTCACCTCATCGCCATGCTCATCGGCCAGTGCCTCACCGCGTTCTTCGCCGTCTGGACGGTCCACCATGACTGTGATCGTTCGCACTTCATCGCCCGCACCGTGCGCGGCAAGCTGCGCAGCGTGATGACCTTCAACATGTTCTACCACGTCGAGCATCACCTGTTCCCGCGCGTCCCCACCTGCCGCCTCCCCACGCTCGCCAGCCGCCTCGACGCACTAGCCCCCGAGCTGTCCTCCAAGCGCGTCTTTTAATGCGCTCCGCCCGCATCATCGTGCTCGGCGCCACGGGCGTGATGGGCCAGCGCCTCATGCGCCTGCTCTCAAGCGAGGTCGCGCCACAGCACCTGCTGGGTGTCAGCCGCCACACGCGCCCCCTGGCCATCGACGTTCACGCGCCTCCCCCTGACGACCTGCTCAAGCCCGGCGACGTGCTCATCGACGCGGTCGGCCCCTACCGCCACGACCCCGCCCCGTGGGTGCGCGCCTGCGCGCGCGCAGGCGCGCACTGGATCGACCTCTGCGAGTCGGACGCTTTCGCCGCGCGCGTGCGCGCGGCGAAAGCGTCCGACGCTGCATCCACCAGCGCGCTCAGCGGATGCTCCACTCTGCCCGCCCTCACAGCCGCATTATTAGCCAACATGCGCCATGGCCTCCCAGACAACCTCGCCCACAGCGCCGAGGTCGCCCTCTCCATGGGCTCGCGCAACGCCCCCTCAGCGGGCTTGATCTATAGCCTGCTCAGGCCGCTGGGCCGGCCGCTCCCACGCCAGCCTGGACGCGCGTGGCGCGCACGCGCCACGCGCGCCCTGAGCGACGGCACGCGGCGCACCTATGGCAGCTACCCTTGCCCCGCGCTCGGCCTCGACGCGCCCGTCAGCTTGTGGTCAGGCTTTGATCGCGCGCTGCTGTGGTGGCCGCTCTACGCGGCGTCGTGGCTGCTGCCTTGGGTGCCCGATCGCGCCTTGGCTTGGATCAGCAGGCCCGCCGCTTGGCTCGCCACAGGCTGGCGGCCGCTGGGCGGCCACGAGGGCAGCCTGCGCCTCGCTTGGCGCGACGCCCAAGGCGCCGAGGTGGTCGTGGGAGAGCTGCTGGCGCCCCGCGCTGGCCTCGACATCCCCGCGCTGCCTGCGGTGTGGGCCGCCACGCGCCTGCGCGGCACAGCGCAGGCAGCGCGCAGCCTCGACGCGCTCATCAGCGCGCCCGAGGCGATCGCCCTCCTCACCGCGCGAGGCTACACCTGGCACATCACTCGCCCTCGCCGCGACCCATGAGCGCGCTTCAGCGAAAGCGGCGCGCGTAGAGCGACGGATCGAGCCCGTGTGACCAGCGCACTAAGACCTGCACCGCGCCCTGATAGGGCGTCTCACTGTCGAGGTTGACGTGCGTCCACACGTCCTCCACCTCACACACCTTGGTCTGATTCTGCCAGCGCACCAGCACATGCTCCCCCTTCACGGGCACGCGGTAGGTGTGCTTCGGCTCCGAGGATTGGATGTTCAACGTCGCGTTCTGATCGACGAGCAGGAGCTGATACATGACAGGTCGCTCAGGCTGGGGCGCTTGCGTCGCGCCTGGGGATGTGAGACACGAGGCTCATGTATCGCCTCAACGGCGCACAGATTCAAGCCTCACGGACTTTGGGAGCCCAGGGAGCACACAAGATGGTGCGGCGTCTGCCACAACTCGCGCTGGTGATGCTGCTCGCCACCACCACCCCGGCGCTCGCGCAGCGGCGCCCCCCCAAGCCGCCCGACACCCCGCAAACCTTGCCGCCTGATCTTGGCTTCGGCTGGGTCGGCGCGCCCGAGCACCCGCTGCCCATCTACCCCGAGGGCGCCACCTTGGCCGAGCTGCGCGACGCGCTCGACCCGCTCTCAAGCCAAGGCGTGCTGCTGCCCAGCGCCCACATCCCCGCGCGCGGCACCCTCAGCGCCCGCAATCACAACCTCTTCGGCCAGCAGCTCGGCGCCGTCCCCTGGGACGACCTCATGCTCAGCGCCATGATCTTCACCCCCTACGCTTGGCTCACCGACTCCCCCGGCCTCGATCTCATCGCGGGCGCGCAGCTGAGCTGGGCCGCCTCGCGCACCGCGCGAGGCGGCCTCACCCTCAGCGCGGGCTACCTCACCCGCTCCGGCGCTGCTCAGGCCGACAGCGCCGAGGCAGGCCCTCTGCTCGGCCTCGTCTGGGAGCGCACCCTCTCGCCCACGCTCCTGCTCGGCCTCGGCGCCCTGGCCTACACCCCCGCGTGGTATAGCCTCGAAGCCTTCGACACGAGCCAGTGCGCTGACCG
>CAYXWB010000006.1:12792-41393 GCA_964468515.1 uncultured Bradymonadales bacterium
ACACCCCCGCGTGGTATAGCCTCGAAGCCTTCGACACGAGCCAGTGCGCTGACCGCGAGGCGCTGCTCGGGGGCGACTGCATCAGCCTCACCCGCGACGTGCAGCGCTGGCCCCTCGCAGGCTCCTGGCTCATCCCCTACGCCCAGCTCACCTGGTTCTTCGATGAGCGCCTCATCTTCAAGGCAGAGCTGACCACAGGCGCCTCGCGCGGCACCATGCTCGACCTCGAAGGCCCCCTCTCAGGCCAGCAGCGCCCCGACCAGCAGCGCGCGCGCTTCGACGCCCCCAACCTCTCCCTCGGCGCTCTCCAGGGCGTCCCCCTGACCCTCCAGCTCGCCGCAGCCACGCGCGTCGGGAGCTTCGGCCTGCAAGGCGGCCTCGTCGCCCTGCTCGACCTCTCCGATCGCCCCATCTCCCCGCTCGCGCTCGGGCGCCTGATCGTGCTGCCCACCTTCACGATCGGCTACACGTACTGAGCGCCCGCGCACAACCTCCCTCAAGCCACCCCGCAGCATGGCTCTCCATGCGGGGATCGGCCAAGTGAGCTGGGTCTTTGCAGGCGCCGGATGCCACACGCACGCGCCCTCGCTTCACCCGCCAGATCGCTCAAGCGAGGTGGTGCTGCTCAGCGGGAGGGGCGACAGATCCACCCAAACGCCTCGCAAAAAAAGGCTGAGGGCCGCCCGCGCTTCGCGCGGGCGGCCCTCAATCACTGGCGCGTAAGCGCGCCCGATCAGGGAGAGTTCGGCTCGCCGGGGGTCGCGATGACGCGGTTGCGGAAGCCGGGCGCGACCTTCGCGCCGCCCTCAATCGCCGTACACTCCTTCCACGAGGTGCGATCGGTGCCATCACCCCCGCTGACGCCCGCCACGATGATCCGCTCCATCGAGGTCGCCCGCAGCTCTCCCGTGCGGCCGCCGTAGAACGCGGGGCCACGGTTGCCCGCACGATCCACGATCAGCGCCTCTCGCGGCTGATCCGCGCCCGCCAGCGTCGTGTCTTGCGGCGCGCGAAGCTCCAGATACAGCGAGCTGTCGCGCAGGTTCATGCGCGGGAAGCGCGGGTCGTTGGCCTGGTTGAGCACGAAGTCGGGGTCCTGGAATGCCACCAGCTCATCCGCGCGCGGCTCCGTCCCCTCAGCGAACGGGCGCGTGTTGTGATCCACGACCAAGAAGTAAGACTTCGGCGGGATCACCGTCCCCGGCGTGAAGCCCATCATCGCGTCATTGCCATTAAAGATGGTCCACAGCGAAAGATCGATGGGGTTATCTGTGGTGTTATACAGCTCGAAGAACTCGTCATTGCTCAGGAAGTCTTGGACGCCAGTGCGATCGGTAGGATCCTTCTCACCATTGAAGCCGGCCCAGTAGATCTCGCTGAAGATCACATCACCAGGGTTCACGCGACCATTGCCCGGCCGGCCCAAGCCATCGACGCACATGTTCTCGTCTTTCTTGCTGTTGGTGTTACACATCCCGCGCGGCAGCCCGATCGACTCCTTGTAGAGATCCTGCCAGACCTCCATAAACGCGTTCACGATGCGCTCACCGCGCAGCACGAGCAGCACCTCATCATTGGCGATGGTCGCCGCCGATGACCAGTTGAAGCTCCCCGTCACGATGCGCGCATCAGGCGTGCCATAGTCGAGGATCATCGTCTTGGTGTGCAGACGACCGCCGCCCGCCTGATAATCACCGGGCTGGAACGAGTTGCCGTTGTTATCAATGCGCGCCGGGATGCCATTGGCCAGCAGGCGATAGGCCTCATGGTACTGGCTGTTGCCGTGCAGCTGGCTCTTATCAAAGATCCCGATCACCTTCTTCTGGCGATCAATCGCGGCAAGCTCCACCTCGCCCACTTGCCGGCTGTGCTCCAAGAACTCGCGGTGCTTCTCGATGAACAGGCTGCCAACCTGATCCTTGGTGAACGCGAAGATCTGGAAGTGCACCGACGTGTGCGCGGCGCGAAGCTCGGCCAACATGCGGCCCATCGTGTCCTCGTGCGGCGAGAACAGCACGTCGATCTGCGTGTCTCCCACTTGGTAGGAGTTGCCGTTGTTGTTGGGGATCTTCGTGTTGCTGAAGCGCCCCTCGAACATCTGATTGAACTCCGCCTTGAAGTCTAGGGCGACCTCGCGCGAGTCAATATAGATCCAGTTGTTGTTGTTCTTGGCGAAGCCCGTCGTGGTGATGTTACCCGTCCCCACGAAGGTCAGGCGATCATCCGACACGAAGAACTTGTTGTGCATGATGTGGAACTGGTTGCCCACTTGCATCGGGATGCGATGCTCAAGCATCGCGCGATAGCCACGATCGCCGAACGCCATGTGTCGTGCGTCACCCACCACGCGCACCTTCACGCCGCGATAGTACGCGCGCACCACCGCGTCGATGATCCCCTGGTTGGAGAAACCATAGACGCAGATATCCAGCGTATGTTGGGTGCGATCGAGCGCCTCCACGGCGAACTCCTCAGGCTTGCGGTTGCGCTCATTGGTGATCCGCGTGCCTGGCGCGTTGGTGAAGAACTGCACGCGATGTGACTGCATGTGCGCGATGTCCTCATCGCTGGGCGCCTGCCCACACGACAGCAGCGACACCGCACCACACATCACCGCGAGCGTCAGCGCATAAGACAAGGATCGCATCATTGCACCTCCGTAGCCGACAGCCACGCCTGATTAAAGAGCGCTGCATAGCGCGCATAAGGATCGCTCACGCCCGGGCCGGGCTTGTAGTTCACCGGCTCGCGCATGATCCACAGGCTGCCATCTGAGAACAGATCCGAGGGGTACACCCGCACCGCCTCATTGTCGCTCTGCACCTCCGCGCGCTCCAGCACCTCGAAGGGCTGACCAAACCAGGTCGGGTGCGTCAGCGTCGCGATCAGGCGCGGTGACACGTTCGGCGTGGTGCGGTCAAAGTCGTGCAACACCAGCTGCGTCGGGATGTACTCAAAGTCAGCGGGCGCGTAGCGCACACGATCGCGCAGCTTCTCGGGGATGCGCGAGCCATTGCGCAGCAGCACACGCACCTCAAAGAAGCGCGCCTTATACGCCAGCGCGTCCACGAGGAAGTCATTGAGCAGCTCATCGGTCATCAGATACACCGACCCACGCGCCGCATAGACCTCGTCGATCAGCTCCTTCATCAGCCGCTCTTGCGGGTTGAACATGATCTCAATGGGGCCATGATCGGTCAAGAAGCCGGGCTGCAGCTGGCGCTTGCGCCCAGGCAGCGGCCCTGGGATGCGCGAGTCATACACCGCCGTCTGCACGGTCGACTTGTTCGGCCCATTGTAAGTATCCAGCGTCGTGGCGAACACGCCGCCGTGCATCTGTTGGAACTCACGCGTGAACGCCTGCGCGAACTCCAAGCTCTCGGCGCTGAAGCCGATCCAATAGGTGCGACGGCCATCGAGCGGCGAGGCGAGGTTGAAGACGGTCAGCTCATCCACGACGAAGAAGTTGTGCGCCATGGCGTTGAAGTCGCCAGGGCGCACCATCAGGCCATCGCCCGGCTGCGCCGCGCCACCGCCTCGTCGCGTGCACTCAATATAGACCTCATCTTGGGGCGTGAAGCACTGCTCCAGCAGCGCGGTCAGCGTCGGATCGGGCAAGTAGCGCAGCTCACCCTCGCCGTACACGGGCACGATGCCCGCCGCCTCAAGCGCCACAAAGCCCGCGTCACCGCGCGAGTCCTCATCGCTCACCACGCGCACCCTCACACCGCGCGCGCGCGCCTCGATCAGCGCCTGCGCGATATCGGCGTCGGCCAAGTGCCACAGCGCCGCGTCGATCTGCACCTTCGCGGTGCCGAGCGAGGCCAGCAGGTCTGCCTTGATCTGGCCGAAGTCTTGTGGGCCCGCGAGATAGTGCTCGACGCGCGTGAACGCGTCTTTCGCCTGGGTTGAGGGGGGCTCACAGGAGAGCATCATCGTCATCAGCGCGGCAAGCCCTGCCAGCGCTCCAGATCGGCCTTGAAGTCTCATCTCAACACGCTCCTGTGGATCAGTCGAAGATCCCGCCCGCCGTCGATCCAGAATAGTCCTCGCTGTTGCTCACCCCGGGGCTCGCCAGCGTACGATCGCGATACTCGGGGTTGATCGTGGCGAAGCCGATGTCCAGCGAGTACGCGTGCCACACGCGCGACATGCCACCCTGGTTCGCGAAGATCAGCTGCACGCGCTCCATGGAGCGCACCGATTGTGTGTCATAGTGGCCCGTGAACACGCGCTGCGAGTCACTGCCCGCCTGCTCGATCAGGCGCAGGTCGTTGTCACGCATGTTCACCTGGACGTAGTTCTTGCCCAAGCGAAGCTCGGGCAAGTACAGGTCCGCGTTCGGGAACGCGCCGCTCTCCTTAGCCGCGATGACGTAGTACGCGTTAGGCGCCATCGGGGGCAGGTTGCGTGGCAGCCGGATCGTCTGCACGTAGTCGCCCTCGATGATCAGGTGCCAGCCTGACAGGTTGATCGGGCGCGGGTGCATGTTGCGCAGCTCAATGAACACGTCCTCGGGATCATAGACCCCATCATTGCGCACGCTGCCTGCCCAGTTGATCTCCGTGATCATGATGTTACCGCGCTCACCGCTCGATGGCTCATCAAGCGACGCGCCACGATAGTTTGGGCTGCGCATGTTCTCTTCGTTGTCCGGATCTCGGCGAGGATCCGCGCAGCTCATCGCCGCGCAGCTCAACGCCAAGAGGATCACCCTGTAGCTCACTCGCTGCATCACCGAACGCCTCCTGTCGTGCTCGACTCAGAACCAGTCCAACGTCACGCCCGTGACCACGGCCCACATGTTCTGCAGCTCCTGTCCTGGGGCGCGGCCCAGGGCGGTGCCACCCGAGCGCGTGATGCCGCGATCGTAGAAGTCGCCCGGCATGAACATAGCGCCTTGCGCATAGAGCGAGATGTAGTCAGCCGCTTGCACCGTCACGCCAAGGTCCAGCTCCACGCCCAGCGTCTTGCCCAAGCGCTGCTGCGCCTCTAAGTCGGCCTGCGAGTAGCCAAAGGGCAGGTTCTGGCTGACGCGCGCGATGTCCGCCTCCTCAAGCCCCGAGGTGCCCGTGTCCGTCAGGTGCCACACGCCCGCGTTGACGCGATAGGCGCCAACTTGGCCAAAGCCCACCTGCGCGTGCAGCGTCTGCGTCCCGCCGCGTCGCTCTTGCTCCTGCGGCGCGTTCTCCACGCCACGGTACGAGCCCACGTAGGCCGAGGGGTGCCAGCCCGCGGTGTCGTCCATCGCCAAGCCGCCGATGTGGTTGCCCTTGAACGACACGAAGCCGTGGTTGAACAGCACGCCATTAGACGATGAGTAGCTCGCGCCATCAGCGCGGAAGAACTCTCCCGTGAGGTTCAGCTCCAGCGCGTTGCCCAGGCCGATGTCTGCCAACACACCCGCGCCAAACGCGTTGCCATCAGCCGTCACATCGAGCAAGCCCGTCGAGGTGTCCTTGCGGTCGATGCCGCCGCTGCGCGCGAACTCGCCATAGCCGCCCACCTTCAGGCTGTCACCCCGGTGAAAGTAGCCCACGCGCCCGCCCGCCATCCAGTTGTAATCATTGTCTGAGAAGTTCGCGAGCTTGCCACAGTAGGAGATGTCTGAGCCCGTGCTGTCACAGAAGTTGCCCGAGCCGACGTCCGCGTAGAAGCCGAACGCGCGCGCCTCCAAGCCAGGGATCGCGGTCGTGTTCTCATACACCACGCCGGTGCGATACGTGTTGGTGTCGCCGCGGAAGTTGACGTTAGAGCTGGCGGAGCGCTGGCGCGTGACGAAGTCGACCTCATCCGGGCGCAGCTGCGTGCCGACGATGTCCACGCCCAGGATCTTGAGCTTGCCAGCGGCCTTCAGATCGACATCCAGCGTCAGCCCGTCCACCACATCGCGGAAGAAGAAGTCGCGACGCGCGCCGCCGATCTCGAAGTACTGGCGCCCAAAGCGCGCCTTCACATCAATGGCGTCTGACCTGACTGGGGTCCAGTCGAAGTACAGCTTGTCCATAAAGAACATGTTATCCGTGCGCAGATCGCCGAAGACCTGACCGCCCCACAGGCCGTTGTGCGCCACGCTGATCACCGCCGTCGCGCGATCGGAGACGTCATATTCGACGCCCGCGCGAAGCTGCGTGAAGCCAAACGTCAGGCGATCATCGGTGTCGAGCACCGCCTGCGGGCTGGACTCATCCAAGGGGCGAAAGTCGAGGTCATCGCGCAGCTGCAAGCGCGAGATGATCGTCAAGCGCCAGCGAATATCACCCGCCTGGGCCGCGACGTCGCGCTTGACCTTGGGGTTGGTGTACGCGGCGGGCCCGATCAGGCTGTCTTGGTTGGGGTTAAACGGCCCCTCGAACTTGCCCTGCGCCCGCTCCTGCTCCGTGCTGTCCTCCTCCAACACGGCGGAGTCTTCGTTCTGCGCCAGCGCCACAGTGGACGCGCCCAGGATGCTACACGCCGCCAGCGCTGCCAGCTTGCGCGCGCTCAAAAGACCGGTCTGCATTGATCTCATCGCCTCTCAACCTGTCTGGGCACACACCACCACGGTGGTGGGCGCCGGTCCTGTCGTCCATCCTCACCATGAGCGCGCGCCTCACGCGCGCGCCCTGCTCCCAGCGCGCTCACTGCTGTGACTGAGCGATCCGCCGCGCGAGGCACGCCTCATGTCCTTCGATCTGACCGTAGCTCGCCACCAGCATGCGGAACCCAAAGGACTCCAGCACGGGGCCGCGCATCGTCACCTCACAGCCCTCATACAAGGGCGGGTTGCGCTGGCCAAGCTCGCGATCCAGTGACACCAGCCACCGGATCGACGGATCGGTCGGGTGCTCCAACAACACCTCATTGAAGTTGTTGTTGGTCGCCTCGCTGATGATCCGCCCCCGAACCTCGCCCACCTGGCCGATGTCCCCCACCTCGAAGTTACGGGCGATCGGCTCATAGTAGATCGGGACGTCCTGCTCGACGATCTCCTCCTCATCATACGCCACCACCGCCAGAAACGGCGGCGCCCCCACCCCAAAGGCGTTGCGCAAGATGCCGCGCACGCGCAGCCTCACGCGCGCGCCATAGGTGAAGTCCGAGACGCGCGAGTCCTTCAACACCACGATGCCCGCCGTGCTGTCCTGCAGCACGTAGGTCCCGTAGAAGCGCTCATCGCTGTAGCCACACACCGTGCGCCGCTGAAAGAAGCGCGGGTGTAACGTCACGACCCCCTCAATGACCATCGGCAGCTCCGCCACCGTGCTGGACACGTCGTTCATCGGACGGTCCTTATCACAGCGCGCGCCTTGTGCCAGCTCGTCGCCCGGCGCGAAGCCGTGCCACACGAACTGATCGTCGGGGAACAGCGCCAGCAGGCTGGCGATCGAGCTTGGCCCCGTGAAGTCGTAGTTTTGGTTGGTGAACTCGATCGGTTCTTGGACGAAGGTCTCATCCAACAGGCCGTTCGGGGGGGGAGGGATCGGGACCGACTCACCACAGCCCACCAGCCACGTCGCGCCGACGGTCATCAGCGCGGCTAACCGCACGCAGCGCATCAGGAGACTCTGACCGCGACGTGCTCTCACTTGCTCTCTCATCGGCGCTCACCCGCTGGTTTGGATCATACGCGCCACCGCGCGCCGACCCCAGGTCACTTGCCGGACCCCTGGTTATCCAGAAGCACGGTAAATGTCTACCCTAAAAGCGATTTTTACCCACTTCACACCACACCGTCACCCCGCTGACACCCACCACACACAGAGAGGCGCTCAGCTCAGGTGCGGACGCCGATTACGATCAACGGCGCGGCGTCTGCAGCCACTCGTACTTCACGCTCTCCAGTTGAGGGATCTTGGCAGTCATATCTGTCGAGAAGGGCCCTGGGAATGAGTTGACTGGACCCACAAAGGTCCAACAGTCCCCTACGGAGCTAGCGTCTAAATACATTGAGTTAGTACGAACCTCAACGTTCTTGTCCATCGCTTCGCCATGAACAAGATTGAAGCACTTACCACTACCCCCACACTCCCTGAATGAGGTCACCTTCCCACCAACTCGAACCATCTTCAAGTAGTCAGCCACAGGATCGATATCCTCTCCTGTCTTCTCAATCACATAAACTTCGTCGCTCGCAGCATCCTCAACCGTAATATCGGTCATGGTCCCGACCTGAGGAGTGCCGCTATACAACTTCACACCAGTCACCGTGAAGGAGATGCGATCGCCAACCTTAATCGCCAGTTCTTGCCCATCCACATCCATGGTTGGAGGAGTACCGGATGTCACATAACGCAGCGCACGCTGCTTGTCAGCGAAGAAGATCTGACCAAACTGCGAACGGCTCCAGGGGGATGTAGCGATCACCACTGCACCTGTCACACGAAGCCGCTCCTCTTCAGGCAAGACGAAGAGCTGCTCATCAACAGGGGTGTTGGCATTATCACGAGGGAGCGCGTTGAGTTCGTCTTTACGAGCCTCAATGTAATCCCACACCGCGCTGACCCCGGCATCTTCAGGATAAGAGTCATTGGAGGTCGCGAACGTCCCACCATCAGCAGGATCATTGCCCTTCATTTGTCCTTCGAAGTTCGTGTTGACCGTGCAAGGTCCAGTGACCATCCCAGGCACACAGATCATGCCAGCGCCCGCGTCTGCGGCGCGGCAGATCTCGTTGTCACCGGTGCAAGACGCATCGTCGGTGCAGGTCCTGTAGCAAGCCGCTGCGCCGCCACGATAGCCCGCACGAACCTCGCCCTCACCGCAGGTCGCGGGGGTGGTCGCCTTAGGGACGCAGATCAGCGGGGCGTTGGCGCCATCAGCGGCCTTGCACTCGTTCGTCGCGGTGCCACATGAGGCGTCATCGGTGCAGCTGGCGTAGCACATCTGCGAGCCGCCCATATAAGCGGCGCGCACCCTGCCCGTGCCGCAGCCATCATCAGGCGTGGTGTTGATAGGGGGCGTGGTGTCGGTTGTCGAGGGGTCTTCCGGATCGCCGCATGCGGGGATGGCGAGGAGCGAGAGCGCGGAGACCAAGAGGAGAAAGTGAAGGCGTGACTGCTTCATAAGGGATGTCCTGTCGCTTGCGTCTTGGGTCTCGCGAGCCGTTGTGGAGCGCGTGAGCCGGTTCATGAGACGGGGGTGCGCAGGACATGCCCGGCACCCCCGCTAGCCGGACGCAGTTACTACCACGCTCCTCAACAGGATTCAATCACCCACTGTGACATGACGATGACACCTCACGATCACTGGCAGCCCTCCTGGGACGCCGAGCGCCCTGGCGCCCCCGCGTTCCCCAAGCTCGCGCCACCCGGCGCGCTGCCCTCCGACGCCAGCATCACCTGCTCGCCAAACACCACCGTGGACTCATGGCAGAAGGCCCCGAACGACACACCACCCGCACCACCGCCGCCATGTCCCCCTGGAGAGCCAGGCGCGCCGTTGCCACCGTCTCCGCTGCGATTGGGGCTATTTATAGTCCTCTCATTGCTACAAACAATGGTCCCATCAGGCATTTGATTGAGATCTGCCACTTCATAACGAGAATTTCCGATACCGCCTCTGCCACCAGCCCCACCTACGCCCCCCGCGCCACCCGCGCCACCCGCGCCACCTGAATCAGCAGATAATGATGAATTATAAACCTTCAACTCAGATCCAGCTAAAAACGCACCAAATGCACCCCCGCCACTCTGCCCACCTTGTCCACCCGTTCCTCCGCATCCACCAGCACCTCCACCAGCCCCCTCTCCGATTGCACTAAAAGCATAGGGACATCGGCCTGTTGAAGGGTTGAGATCCTCACACAAATAAGCACCACCCCCACCTCCACCCCCAGAACCAAACTCCCCATCCAAACCGGCTTCACCATGCGCTAAAGGCTCCCAAGTCCCATTTGTAATCTGTCCTAGCGATTCCCCGCCCGTCCCATGAAGATTTGTCATCTGGCGGACAGAAGCGCTCACTCCAGGGCGCCCACTCTCTTGCCCTGCAACGCTGACGCCCCCTACACCACCTTGCGCAAAGGCCGCATCCTCACCTTTACGTGGGGGATAATCACCTCCTTGTGTAGAGCAAGGCCCCCATCCTCCTGCACCCCCTTTTGCCATAGGACACTGCGAATTCACGCCCCCTGCAGCCACAAAGCCATCTTGACATTCACCACCTGCGCTGCAGTAATTGTATGCGCGTGCAATAGGTACGCTCACACCATCCCCACCGTCCGCACCATCCAGCCCATCCGCACCATCGGCGCCTGGGCCGCCTTGGCCTGAGCGGACGTTGAGGGCGCTCAGGGTGAGGTTGGCGCTGGCGAGGACGTGGACGCCGTAGTTGTTGGCGCTTGGGCCTGTGGCATCGGGCGTGCGCACGTCGAGGCCGTGGATTAAGGTGGGGCTTCGCACCGCGTTGACGCTCACGCCGATGATGTCCGCGCCTGTGTCGGGCGCTTGGATCGTGGGGCGAAAGGTCGCGTCAGGCGCCCAGTCGCCCTCGCGAAAGCCGCCCAAGATCGAGACGCCGTTGGCGACGCGGATGGCCTCGGGGAAGATCGGCGAGCCTGCGATGAGGATGGCGCGCGGGCCTTGGTCGGCGCTGGCGTCGATCGCGGCTTGCAGGGTGGGATAAGGCGCGTCCTTGCTGCCATCGGGCTCGCCCGTGGCGCTGGCGTCCACATAGACGAGCCCCGTGTCGCAGTCGAGCTGCGCGCTGGATGAGAAGGGGATGGCCTCGCAGCTGCCCTGCTCGCCATCACAGCGCAGCGGACTCAGCTCGCACAGGCCACAACCGGGGCGCGTGGGCTGGCCGCCCTCGCAGGCGCACGGGGCGCAGCTGAGCTGGCCGCCGCATCCATCGGAGGTCGCACCGCACGCGCCTTCGGGGCAGGCCGTCAGCGGCTCACAGGCGATGGGAGGCCCATCATCGGGGGTGTCCTCGCTCATGTCGGCGCCGAGGTCGTCCTCATCAGGATCGATGCCATAGCGCGGGGGATCGCAGCCCAAGGCGGTGAGCAAGAACAGCGGGGCGATGGCGTGGGTGAGACGCATGAGAGATCCTCCAGGGTGTAGTCACGCGCTGACAGACTAGCGGCGCGCGCCCGTGAAGTCACGGCGAGCTGTTTTCGGCCTCGCGCGCCGCGATCGTGCGTCGTGACGGCAAATTCTTCTCAGGCGCCGCTGCGACTGACCGCGTGACTTGGACGATCTCTGCTTAGGATCAGGCGCTGCGATGCACCGCTCGGGAGGTTGTGGGGGAGACAAGCGCTCTAAAGGGGGCGTTGCATCGCTTAAAAGTGGGGGAGGTTGAAGCGGTCATCTCTGCTGACTGGGGCGGAATCGAAGCGCCAAAGCGAGCGGGAGCTCGCTTCTACCAAGGCGGCTGCGTGTGAACGGGGCGCTCTAGAGGGAGCGTCGCATCGCTCAAGCTAGAGGGGGTGGCGCCGCTCACGCACGACCTCCCGCGCGGTGCGTCGAAGATGTAGATTTTATGCGGGGATCGTCCAAGTCACGCTGGCACTTGCAGATGAGTTCGGCGCGCGCTTGCGCCGAGCGATGCGCGCGTGATGAGAGAAAAGTCAGGTGGCAGTGGCGCGCGGCGGCGCGTGTGGGCGATAAAGCGTCCACGATCTGCCCGATCTGAATATCACGACGCACGATCGCGTCAGTGATGGCCGATAACCCTGATGTGAAGGGGTGCGCGAGCGGCCTCTGAGACACTTTCATACAGCGAGAGGGCACCCAAGATGGAGCGAAGCATGTGGCGACGAGAGGGAGCACGCGCGGTCGGCGCGGTGGCGCTGTTGGCGATGGCGCTCGCCGGCTGTGGGCCGACGTATGTGCGCGACACCGATGAGCCGCGCATTGATGAGTATGCGATGAGCACGCGCTTGGATCGCAAGGACATTGACCGGCTCTACAATGATAACATCAGCCAGCTGATGGGCTCAGGGATCGCTAAGCAGTGGGAGCGCGCGAGCGCCTTGGGCAAGGCGCCTGTGGTGGCCGTGTTCCCGATGCGCAATGAGACCAGCGAGCACATTGATGGCCAGCTCGACACGCTGTTATCGAAGTTCGAGACGGACATGGTCAACAAGCTGCCCGTTGACATGATCGATCACAAGAGCCAACCCGAGCTGATCGCTGAGATCAAGCGCCAGCAGTCCTCCGCGTACAACCCGCAGCGGCTGGCGCAGTATGGCCGCCAGCTCGGCGCGCAGTTCTTCGTCACGGGCAAGGTCTATGATGTGGCCGAGCGCGTGAAGGATGAGCGCCGCGTGCAATACTCGATGTTCGTGCAGGTGATCGAGGTCGAGACCGGCGTCATCAAGTTCCAGAATGAGGCCATGGTCACCAAGGGCCTGATCAAGTAAGCGACGCGCACCCGCAGGACGAACGTGAGCATACGCCCTACCACGCCCACCAAGCGCCTCATGCTGGCGCCGCTGCTGTTGAGCCTCGCGCTCAGCGCGCTGTCGTCGTGCGCCTCGTACACCGAGGAGATCGCCGACGCGCAGCGCGCTGTGGCCAGCGGCGAGCTGGATGAGGCCATCCGCGCGCTCAACGCGCGCTTGAAGGTCGACAATGTGCGCCAGAGGCCTGGCGAGCTTGGCGATCATGGCACGCTGCTGATGCTGGAGCGCGCCACCCTGCTCCAAGCCATGAACAACTATGACATGGCCGCGCGCGATATGATGGTCGTCGATCAGCAGCTGGAGTGGCTCGACTTTGACAGCGGCACGGTCGAGGAGATAGGAAAATATTTTTATAGTGATGATGTGGCGAGCTATCGCGCGCCCGTCTATGAGCGGCTCTTGCTCAACACGTTGAACATGATCAACTTCTTGGGCAAGCATGACTTGAGCGGGGCGCGCGTGGAGGCGCGCCGCTTTGAGCTGATGGCCTCGTTCTATGAGGACACCGAGCGGGCGAGCTCGCTCGTCGGGATGATGGGGCTTGGCCACTACCTCGCAGGCGCGAGCTACGAGGCGTCGCGCAGCTACGAGAGCGCCGCGCGCCACTACAGCAAGGCGTGGCGTTATGGGATTCGCAGCGCTGATTTAAGCGCGCGACTGCTCGACCTGTACCGTGTCTCGGGGTTTCAAGGGCGCGGCTTTGAGGAGGAGCCCTTCTTGATGGAGCTTGTGGAGCGCGCCAATCAAGGCGGCGCGCTGAGCTGGGCCGAGTACATGGTGCGCCACCAAGAGGGAGACACGCTGGTGATCGTGCAATACGGCATGGCGCCGTATCGCAAGGCGGTGCGCCTGGGCGCGGGCGCGGCGTATACGACGGCGCTCGCTGTACGCGGTCGCCACAGCATGTCGCCGACCACGCAAGCGCGCGCAGCCGATCTCATCGCCACGGGCGCGCTCACCACGGTGAACTTCCCGGAGCTGACCTATGAGGGGCTGCCCATGCGCAGCGCGGGCGCGGCCTCGCTGAACATCAACAACCAGGTGGTGCCGCTGTTCCAAGGCATGGACGTGGCGCAGCAGGTAGAGCGCGGCTGGGCGCAGATCGCGGGTCCGATCTTGGTCGCGGCCATCACGCGCATGATCACGCGCGCGGTCATCGGCCAAGCCGGGCGCGCCGCAGGCGGCGCGGCAAGCTCCAGCGCCAACAACACCACCGCGCTGATCGGCGTGCTCGGCTGGATCGCGGCCACGGGCACGGAGGCCGCCATGGGCGCCGCTGACACGCCCGATACGCGCAGCTGGACCACCCTGCCCGCGCACATTCAGCTCGCGCGCGTGAAGCTGCCGCGCGGGCTCCATCAGGCCGAGGTGCGCCTCGGCGCCCGAGGCGACCGCCAGCTGATCGCGGCGTGGTCTGACCGGCTCAACATCGTCAACTTCTCTCGTCTTCGATGACCCCCAGCGCGGCCGACGCGGTCGCATCAGTGAGGCCCCCCATGTTGCGCTCATCTCATCGTCACGCCGCGCTCTGCGCCGCGCTGTTGTTGACCTTCTTCGCCGCTGACGCCGCCGCCCTCGATGGCTATCAAGATCGACGCGGCCTGTTTGCGGGCATCGGCATCGGCGGCGGCGTGGGCACCGCCCAGACCGAGGCCAATGAGGACACCGGCATGGAGAGCGGGCGCAGGCTCGGCTTGCACCTGCATGGCATCCTCGGAGGCGGCGTCAGCGACAACCTCACCATGGGCGTCGAGGGCAACTGGTGGGCGCGCACCGTCCGCTTAGGCGACAACGCGCTCGACCACCACCACCTGAGCTTCAACGCCGTGGCCAACTTCTTCTTGATCGATGGCTTCTACGTGCAAGGCGGCGTGGGCCTGGCCTATGCGATCTTTGACGCGCAGCGCGTCGGTCAGAGCACCTTCCGCTATCAAGAACTGGGGCTCGCGACAAAGGCGGGCGCGGGCTTTGAGTTCTTCACCAGCAGCCAGCTGGCCGTGGGATTCCAGGCCAACTACACGCGCCACTTTTACAGCAACGCCGCCTTTGACACGATCTCCGGCGGCGTCACCTTGCGCTGGTACTGAGCCACGCGCGCGCGTCAAGCGCAGAGCGACCGAGGGAGGCGCCCCGCGCGACAGCGGGGCGCCTCCCTCGGCCTATAAGCGCGCTGCGAGCCATGTGGCTGAGCGCGGCGACGCCTGAGCGATCAGGCGTTAAAGTAAGCTCAGATCATCTGGATGATCACCGCGTTGTTGTCTGAGTCGCGAGGCGCCTCATCGTTGTGCTCGGCGTCTTCGTGCTCAGGCCAGTACGGCACGTAGCGGGGCATCTCAAGCTGAGGGCGCTGCTCGCGCTCCTCTTGGCTGCGACGCTCACGCTGCTTCTTCAGCTCATCGTAGATGATGTAGTCGGGGACGATGTGAACTGGCATAGCGACTCCCCTTTTGGCGACGGACGTCTTCTAGACGCCCCGGGTTGGGTACACCTCGCACCATGTGGGGCGTCCGGGGTGACCAGCGAGTGGGTCTCTCGCTCTTCTTTATAGACGTGCAGGATCCGTTCCAGATTCAAATCTCCACAAAAAACGTCCTCATGGCATCACCTCCTGCGCGTAGCAGCTGCGCTTACCAAGCGCCTCTGCTCTGAGTAGACCACCTCTTGAGCTTGCCGTGAAGTTTTTGCCCAGGCGCGTTCTTGGGCAGCGCGCTGACAATTTTTGTCACTTCTCTGAGGTGGAGCACGACTTCGATGTCATGCTGTGAATGATCATGCGCACGAGCACCCCAGGAACAAGGCCTACACCTCCCCACAACGCGCAGAGCGACGCCACGCGAGACCCTTCACAGGGCCTCGCGTGGCGCGCGGAGATCGCTCGTCGTGACGAGCGCATGACCTGTCCCTGGTAGCCACCAGGGTGGGCGCTGTGTGCGTGAGTCTGGACCTCCCCTGATTAACCGACAGGGCATGTCGGGGGGCTCGCCCTCGCTCACACAGGGACCGCGCCACGTTTGCTTTGTCACAAGGAGCAGGTGCGATGGCAAGCGCGGCGATGATCTCCTGACGCGACGTGATGACATATCGGCCATTGTGCGTCGCGACACCCTCACTATACTGTCTGAGCGCGAAGGCGACAAGTCGAGGCGCTCACAAACGCTTGTATTTCAAATCCATGGAGCATTGATGGGCTATCGGCGCGCGGCCACCTTGTTGAGCTTGAGCTGCGCGCTGCTTTGCGCGCAGGCCGCCCCCGCACTCGCCCAAGCCCCTGACGACGGCGCCCCTGCGCAGGAGGCGCCCGATCTCTTGACCCTTGAGGCGCCCGAGCAGGAGGGTCCCCCCACCCCCTTTCATGACGCCGTGACCATGCGCTTGAGCGTGGCGATGCACGGCGCGCCCGGCAGCGGTCAGGGCCGCCCCTTCCTCTATCCGTGCGTGAGCCTGCGCGCCAAGTCCCAGACGCTCTACCTTGACCTCCACTTGCCCGCGTTCGTCGCGCTGTTCGACGCGCTGCAGTACTGGTTCATGGCCGACCTCCTCGGCACATCAAGCGCCTTCAACCTGTTCCAGACCATCAACGCTCAAGCCCAGCTCATCTACGTTGAGCCGCTGCACCTGCGCTTGGGGCAGCGCATCTGGTCCAACGGCAACCTGCGCTTGAGCGGTGGCGTGGCGCTCGTGGCGGACGTGGTCATCTTTGACGTCATCCAGCTCGGCGAGGGGCTGGAGGAGGGGGAGCTCAACAGCAGCATCAACAGCGACCCGCTGGTGCTGGGGCCGGGCGCCTTCTTGGCGCTGTCAGGCGTGGCCGGTCCCGCCTCCTGGGAGCTCTCGCTGGAGGTCGCCTATGACATCTACGCGATCGAGCAGTACGAGCCTGTCAGCGGCTTCGCGCTCAGCGCAGAGGGCGACTTTCAGGTCAAGATCACCGACCTCTTTGGCATGTTCATGCGCCCCAGAGTCTCAGCCTACACCCACCTGGCGTCGATGACCTATGGCGTCGCCCTCAACCTCGGCACCTCGTTCGTCTTCTGAGCGCGCTCAGCGGATGAACAGGTGCTCGCGGTAATGGCGCAGCTCCTCCACCGACGCCATGATGTCATCAAGCGCCTGATGCGCCGACTTCTTGTAGGGCATCTGGTGCTTGGGATACCAGCGCTTGGCAAGCTCCTTGATCGTGGACACGTCCACGTTGCGATAGTGCAAGAAGTCGTGCAGCTCCAGCATGTACTTGTGCAAGAAGCGCCGATCCTGATGCACCGAGTTGCCGCACAGCGGCGACTCGCGCTCGCGCACATAGGTGCGAATAAACGCCAGCGTGCGCTGCTGCGCCTCCTGCATCGTCACCTCAGACGCGCGCACGCGCTCGATCAACCCTGACTCGCCATGATGCTTCTGGTTCCAGGCGTCCATCGCGGCGAGCGCGGCGTCGGGCTGGTGGATGACGAGGTTGGGGCCGGTGGCGATGACGTTGAGCTGCGCATCGGTGATGAGCGTGGCGATCTCAAGGATCGTGTCGTGCTCCGGCTCTAGGCCGGTCATCTCTAGGTCCATCCAGACGAGATGTCCGCTGCTCTGGCTCATCGAGGCTCCTCACTTACAGGTCAATCATACGATCAGGTGGCGGCGCACAGGTTTAGGGCAGCGCGCCCGCAAGATCAACGCTTAAAGAGCGGCTCGCGCCAGCGATGCCCGCAACGCTCGCAGATCCAGGTGCGGCTCAAGAACGGCAGCGGCGCGCCCAAGAGCATCACGCTGAGCATCATCCAGCGCCTTGACAGCGCCTCATAATGCGCCCGCTCACAGCCGCATCGCGCGCACTGATACGCCTTCTCAGTCGCCGCCTTAGGCACATCAGGCTCGTCCTCAGCCCAGGCCGGGTTCACCTCGCCCCAGTCGATCTGCGCCCCCTGCTCGCTCGCTAATAAGGCGCGATAGCGCGCGACGATCGCGCTGGCTTGGGCGATGTCAGCGGCGCGCACTTGCAGCCGCACGCCGCCCAGCGCGATCGCCTCCAGCCAGTTGGCGTTGATCATGTGCTCATCGGCGATGAAGCTGTCGATCCCATGCTCCGCGAGGAACACGCGGCACAGATGGGCCTCATAAGGCTGGCCCCAGGTGGCCACGGTCTGCAGGTTCATTCACGCTCCTTACCATCGCGAGGCTCACACGATGCGACCTCATCTCTTGGCGCGATGCGTCGTGGCGCCCGCGCTGCTGCTTGGGATGCTGAGCTGTGATCGTCAGGTGGCGACGCAGCGGCTCGCCATCATGCGCGCAGGATCGCAGCCTGTGGCGACACCACAAGCGCGCCTCATCCTCACGCCAGACGCCATCACGCTGCGCGCCGAGGGCGCGACGCTCGCACAGATGAACATCGACGCGCAGGCTCGCGCGTCGATGCGCGCAGCGTCGCGCTGCCTCGACCTGCCCGCCCTCACGGTGCCCTTGAGCGCGCACCTGCGTCAACAGCGCGAGGTGGCGGACGCCCGCTGCGCGCACGCCTCATCACACGATGCGCCGACACACTGCGTCGATGTGACGCGCGCTGTGGTCTGGGTTGAGGCGCGCGCCGAGACCCCGTCCGCGCTCATCGTGCGCGCCATCGCCACCGCAGCGCAGGCCGAGGCGACAGAGTATGCGCTGCTGGTGCGCGCGCCTGATGGCGCGCTGCGCGCGCTCAACGTCGCCCGCGCCTTGATGAGACAGCGCGCGGTGTCAGCGCGCGGCCAGCCAGGGCTGCGCCAGCGGGAGGTCATCCACGGGCGCCCAGCGCCACGTCAGGCTCACGTCTGCGAGCGGCCCAGCCAGGAGCGTGTGGGTCATTTCTTGAGGTGCGTCGCGCGCGTCGAGGCGCATGACATGCAGGATCGTGGCCTGCGGAGCCGTGATCAGGGATATCTCTAAGACGCGCACTGTCCCAACGCGGTGCTCCCCCGACACCTCACGCCACCAGCCCAGCGCGACCTCAGCGGGCGACAGCGCGGCGCGCACATCCAGCTGAGGCAGCGTGAGCGCGCCGTCTGGCGCGCGCGCCACGAGCGCGAGGGTGCGCGCGTCATCGCCCTCGCGCGTTACGAGCAAGGTCAAGGTGTGGGGCAGCTCAAACAGGGACATCGCGGACCTCCTCAGGGGCGCATCGGCCAAGCGGCATTCTAGCACAGCGCGCGCGGGCATCGCCAGCGCGCCGGCGATGGGGCTAGCGCCACAGGCCACGATCCCGTAAACTCTCCACAGGTTAACGTCCCACACCACCAT
Organism: uncultured Bradymonadales bacterium; assembly: GCA_964468515.1. Lineage (GTDB taxonomy): Bacteria > Myxococcota_A > Bradymonadia > Bradymonadales > Bradymonadaceae > CAYXWB01. The sequence continues at coordinate 31,439 of CAYXWB010000006.1, forward strand.
CGCGCGCGGCGCGTCGCGATGCCTTCGCAGGAGTCTCCATGTCAGCGCTCAGAGAGCTCATTGAGGAGCGGATCGTATCTGGCGAGCGCACGGTCGCGCTGGCGCGTCATGAGGTGCAAGGCGTGGTCGCGCTGGTGGCCGAGGGCGCCAGCGGCCCCGCGCGCGCTTATCAGCTCGGGGCGCTCATCCTGCAACAAGCCGAGCTGTTGGAGGAGGCCAACCAGGCCCTCTCCGACGCACATCGCGAGTACATGGCCCAAGGCGAGGCCGCGCTGCTACGCTGGGACACGCGCGGACAGATCGCCGCCGACCTGTCTCGCCTCATCTGGCACGCCCAAGGCCGCTTGAGCGAGCCCACAGGCCCCGATCTGCTGCGCCTGTACGGTTTGGAGGAGGCGGCGCCTGCGGGGCTTCGCGCGCTGGGCACCTACGCCCACAACGCCATCACGCTGCTTCGCGCGCAACCCCAGCGTTGGACCTCACCCTTTGGCGACACGCTCGACACGGAGCCCATCGCCACCACGCTGGAGCGCCCGCTGCACGCGCTCAACGACTACCTCGCGAGCCTGGATGACGCGCCCGACGCCATCAAGCAGCTGCTCGATCGCCGCGACAACGCCAACGAGCGCTGGCTCACCACCTGGCGCAGCACCTCCTCCATCCTAGAGGGCGCCTTCCTCCTCGCCGAGCGCGCCGACCTCGCCGCGCGCGTACGCCCCATGCTCCCCGGCCTCAGCGTCCACAAAGACTCCCTCAGCGACCTCGACGGCATCGCGGAGCCCGACGACCTAGGCTGACCCCTTCGCTAGCGCCGGGGCTTTCAGCCCCGGCGCGCCGCAGCCCACGCGCGAGACCTCCCCGCCCAGTCAGGCACCCAAGCCTGCAAGCGCCAAGCTAACTTGGACGATCCCCGCATAGAATCTGGACTTGCGATGCACCGCTCGAGAGGTTGTGTGATCGCTATTGCGCAGCACCCTCGACTTCGCTTTACTATGGAGCGAGGTTGTGATGTGAGCGAGGCGACCTCGCCGCACGCCAGCACGACCCACCACAAAACCCAACCACCAACTAACTTAGGGGTGAGAGATGAACCGAGCGCGCTGCACCGCCGCACACTGTGGGCTCACGCTCACGGTGATGCTTGGCCTGATAGGGTGCGATAATCACGAAGGTCAAAGCGCACGCGCTCTACGTGACGACTATCCCATGACCGTCCACGTCACCGACATTGATAGTCAGGTGGGGGGTGAGGTGAGGATTCATTTCAACGGCCCCAACGATGTGCCTCCTGGCACGACGACCATCATCACCACGGATACCCCTGAAGATGCGCCTGTGGGCATAGAGCTTTATGTGGATTGGTATGTCAATGGGGGCAGATTCGGCGTCCAGTTCGCGGTGTCGAACGAGCACTACCACCAGCTCCTCTCAGGGACGCTTATGGATGTGCTCCTCCCGCATGAGCCATCTTCTGATATAGCGCCGAAACAAACCGGCCCCGCTATCTATGAGTCGACTGCCACCAACACGCTCGTTCAGCGCGACGTCTTGAAGTTGGGGATCGAGCCAAGACCAAACCTCACGCATGAGGTCACCTTAGAGCTTGGCATACCCCGAGAGTATGACACGCACATCCCCATCCCCGATACAGAGCCAACAGCGCGAATAACGCTTAGCGGCCCACTCATGTTCACATGCGGCGTGCATGATAACGGTGCATACATCACCGACTTAGCGTGGCAGACGCCCTTTTGTGCGCGCGTGAAGGCCGAGTATCAGCTTGGCCCCTATCTGGATTGAGCGATGCTCGGTTCGCCTGCAAACACCTCGCTTGCTTGGACGATCCCCGCTTAGAAGCTGCACTTGCGATGCACCGCTCGGGAGGTCTTGTGTGAGCGAGGCGACTTGAGCGGTGCGCTGCATCGCTTAAATCAGCGCGTGATGTTATTCAGCGGAGGGTGACGTGAGCGCATCGCTCTGCGCCAAGACGCGATCGCCAGCTCGGGTCGTGGCTTGGGCGACGCAGCGCAGCGCCTTAGGCGTCACGATGGCCTCATCGACGTAAGACCAAGCGCTCATCGTGGTGATGGCGCCGACCGCCAGGGGCGCGACGCTCCCATGTCGAGCGTCTTGTACCGCGCTGAGCACGAGGTTGGTGGCTGGGGCGGTGCAATGGACGACCACGTGCCACAGCGGGCTATCGCCGAGCGCGCGCGCTTGGACCTGCGCGCTGACGCGCTCCATCCCCATGGGTGAGTCGTGGCCGCGCTTAGCGTGTCGTCGTGGCGCGCTGATCTTCACGAGCTCAAGCGCGAAGCGAGGCGCGACGCTGCTGACCTCGATCGTGGTCGTGGCGAGCTGATCATGCCCGACGATCGTGCAGCTTAGCGTGTGCGCGCCTGCTGTGGGCGCGCGATCAAAGCGCACCTGGAGCTGTGGGAGCTGATTGAGCGTGGTGGTCGTCGTGGCCGCTTGTCCCGCCGCTTGGCAGCGGGCGCTGACGCTCCCTTGTGGATTGGCGCGGGTTAAGTTGTCGTTTCGTGCGTTGATGTGGACGCACAGCGGCTGCCCCTGGCGTGGGCTCGCGCCTGTGTTGCAGTCGATCGCGGTGAGCGTCGGCTTGAGCAGCTCAAAGGGTGTCCCAAGCGGCGCGCCGACCAGATAGACCTCGTGCTCGAGCTCGTGCTGGGCGCCATCGAGCGTGATCGTGCACTGTATCCGCTGGTGGCCTGGGCGCAGGCGCGCGGCTGAGGTGTGGTCAGTGTACAGGTAGGCTTGGTATTGCTCGTCTCCAGGGGAGGCCTCAAGCTGGCGCGCGCGCAGCACGACGTCTTGGGCGCGGCATGTGGCGTCGATCTGCTCGACGCTCCCTGAGAACAAGCGCGAGAATGACAGCTCAAGCACATAAACGCGATCGCTCACACCATCACGCTTGAAGGTGTGGAGCATGTTCTCAAGCGCGATGGGCGGCGCGCTCTGAATGCTGACGCGCGCGGGGGGCGCGCTCGCGCAGTGGGTGAGGGCCGCCACGCACAGGCTCGCTAAGGCTAATGTGGCTGCGTGTGAGCTGTGGGGTTGGGGCTTGATGGCTCGCTCAAGTGATAGGGGGCTCTCTTGAGCTCGGTTCTTGGGTCAGGGCGACTTTGGCGCGCGCGACGCCAAGCGTCGCTTGCGTCGCCTCGCGAGCTGGACGAGCACGAAGGTCACCAGGGCGCCGAGGGTGAGCACGGGCAGCAGCGCCACCGTCAACCTGATCACACCACCCACGACAACCACCGCGCCCTCTCGCCCATCCCCGAACGCCTCACCGATCTCTTGAGAGAGCGAGCGCGTGGCGCGCGCCGTGGTGTGCGTGGGCCTGAGCGTGACCGTGATCGTGGACAGCTGCACCTGATTGAGCAGGTACTTCTCTTGACCTTGCGCCGACTCAATGACCTGGCGCACGCGGGCGAGCTCGCTCTCGATCTTGAGGATCGTCTCGATATCTTGCGCCTTATCGAGCAGGTCACTGAGACGAGCCTCAAGCTGGCGCTGCGTCTTGAGCCTGGCCTGGACATCGACGAACTCGGCGGTGACATCTTGGCCCTTGATCTGCTCATCGCGCAGGCTGCCCAGCTTGCGCAGCTCGCCCAAGGTCGGCTCAAACTGCGCGGCGGGCACCCTCAAGGTCATCGTCGCGCTGCTGTCGCCGCGCGTGTTGGTGTGCGCCTGGGTCTCTAAGACAAAGCCGCTGCGCGCCTGGATGAGCGCGCTGATCGAGGTCGCGGCCTGCTCGGGCTTGTCCACCTCTAGGGTGAGCGTGGCCGTGCGGATGATCATACGCGCCTGGAGCGCGGGCTGACCCAGAGGCGCGGTAGTGCTCGTCGCCAGCTCCTCTGCCGCCGCAGGCTCGCTGTACATCGTGTGATCAGGCGCTCTGTTTTGGCAGCCAAGCGCGACCAGGAGCATCAATGCGCTCAGAGAGAGGAGCTTTGCCGTCTTCATCATGATCTCACAAGAGCGAGGGTTGAGTCGTTCAAGCTCAAGCTGTAGAGGCTCAAACGCGCGTGCTAAGAAAAGGATCTTTAAGGTGAGCGTTCATGTTGGCGCATAGGGTGCGCGATTCGCCTGCTGATTCGCCTGCAAGTGACCTGCTCGCTTGGACGATCCCCGCTTAGAATCAAGACTTGCGACGCACCGCGCAGGAGGTTGTGTGAGCGATGCGACTGAGGAGCGCGCGCTGCATCGCTTAAAAGTGGGGGAAGTCACAAGCGACCATCCATCCTGACTGGAGCCCATCGAAGCGCAAAAGCGATCTGGAGATCGCTTCTACCGGGGCGTGTGAGCGGGCTGCTTGATGAGGTGTGTTGCATCGCTTGAATTAGACCTGGCCCGAGTGACCATCCATCCTGACTGAAGCCCATCGAAGCGCCAACGCGACCGCGCAAGCGCGGTCGCGTTGATGGGCGTGGCATCGCGATGGGGCAGTCAGGATGGATGAGGGCGTGCAAGTGAACGGCTAGCTTGGACGATCCCCGCTTAGAATCTACACTTGCGATGCACCGCGCGGGAGGTCGTGTTGGCATGCGACCTCATGATGCACACGCTCAGGGGCGGAACAGGCTGGCGTTGTTGAACCACCACTCGACCATGACGCCGAGGTAGTGCTGGACCGCTAGACCACGTCGGGGGTCTTCGGGGGCGTAGAGGTTGAGGGCGGAGTCGTTGAGGAAGGCTGCGGAGTAGATGAAGCGCAGCTGGGGGCGAGAGTACATGCCCTTGTCGAGGGTCAGGGCTTGGATGAAGGAGAGCTTGGTGACGCTGGGGGCCTCGAAGTTGCCGGTGCGCGGGGAGACGCCTTCTGGGGAGCGGACCTGGTAGGAGACCTCCACGCCGGGGTGGATGTGGTCGGTGGCGTACCAGTGGGCGCGTGCGGCGAGGCTGGCCTCCCAGTAGTCGTGGAAGGTGGTGTTGGGGTCGGCGTTCTGGAAGTCTTTGTAGTAGGCGCCCAGGAGCATGCCCGCGTAGGGCGTCTCAAGGTCGGCTGACATGGCCAGCTGGTGGCTCGACGCCCCCACGCTGGTCTCCTCGAAGTTCAGCCCCTGCGGCACGCCAAACTCGCCGTAGGTCGCAAGATCCGAGGTGTAGGTGTAGAACAGGTTGAGGAACGAGCCCTTGAAGAAGCCGTCTGCGGTCCACAGGCCCACCTGGGCGCCGAGCTTTGCGCCGGACTCGGCGTCGAGCTGGGTGGTGGTGAGGCCGTCAGGATCGCGGCGCTCGCCAGCCGCCAAGCGATGATCCTCGCCGTACAGCATGAGCTTCATGCCCATCAGCGGCGCGCCCTCGCGCTCCTTGAGCCAGATGTCCTGCTGCGCGCGCGCCGATGAGATCTGGCGCTGGCGGTTGAGGAACACGATCGTCTCAGCGCCGAAGTCGAGGCCGGGGACCTCCACCTGCTGGAACTGGAAGTTGTTGGTGAGGCGGCTCAGGCCCGAGTGCAGCTTCAGCTCGGTGCGCCCGAGGCTGGTGTTGAGGGCGAACTCCGCGCCGCCGCCGACGGTGTTGAGGTTGTCGAGCGGCCAGAAGTCGAGCAGGTAGATGTCATCACCGCGATACATGCGGCTGCCGGCCCAGAAGGACAGCGCCCAGTCTTTGCCCACGCGCCAGCCCGCGTGACCGTAGAGGTTGCGCATGGCCATGGTCTGATCGAAGTCTCCCGTGAAGTGGAAGAGATCGTTGAGAAAGGCGAGTGTGGCGACGGTCTGGGCGAAGAACATGCCGCTGTCTTGGGGGACCTCAAAGCGCTGGGCGAACTCAAGCTCAGCGTAGCTCTCCTCGTCGATGCGGCTGCCAAAGGAGACGACGTTGTTGGGGCGCGCGATGCCACCGTTGAGGTCGCTGGCGGCGCGCACGCGGGCATAGGAGCCGAAGGAGAACTCGGAGCGGACGCGCTTGGTGGGGGAAGGAGCGGGGTCCACCACATCGGTCGTCACGGGGCGATCGGTCATGGAGGAGGCCGCCGGAGAGCGCGGCGCAGGATCACCGAGCGCGGGGGGCTTTGGGGTGACGGGAGGCGGGGGCGTCACGACGGGCGGCGGCGCGTTCATCGTGTCGAGCTGCTCGGAGAGCGCCTCTTCATCTGAGGCAGCCTCCTCAGCGGCCGCCTCACCGCGCGTCACAGCGTCATCGACCGCCGCAGGCGCGGGCTCGCTGTCACTTGAGCCTTGGGCGATGGCGCTCACGGGGAGCAGGAGGGTAGCGGCGAGGAGCGTGAGCGTTCGCGCAAGCTTCATGGTGGTGTGTGCTCCGTGGCAGCGCGCGGCGACGTCAGAGGTTCTGAGGCCGTCAAGCTAGCACGGCAGGCGCGATGCGACTAGCCACCTTGTGGCCTGTGATGCCGATCGCGCGCGACCTGGCAGTGAGCGCGTGCATTATAAGGAGGGAGTCGCGAGCATGGCGGTGAACATGCGCCGCAGCGGGCGCGTCTAAAGTGGCAACCTGTGCGAAGGAGCATGAACTATGCGCGAGCTGATGAGCTGCTGTCTCACTCTGAGCTTGTTGGCGCTGGCCTCACCGGCGCTGGCGCAAGATGTGATCGACCACGCGCCGCTGGATCGACTGCTCAAGAAGCACGTCAACGCCAAGGGGCAGGTAGGCTACGCCGCGCTGCGCGCGAGTGAGGAGGATCGCGCCACGCTGAGCGCTTATCTGGAGGCGGTCGCCACAGCGAAGGTTGAGGCACAGAGCCCCAAGGCGAAGCTGGCTTTTTACAACAACGCTTACAACGCGCTGGTGATCCAGGCGGTGCTCACGGCGTGGCCAGTGGAGAGCGTGATGAAGGTGGAGGGCTTCTTCAAGGAGACCAAGCACCAGGTCGCGGGGCGGGAGCTGACGCTCGACGCGCTGGAGCATGGGGTCATCCGGCCTGAGTTCAAGGAGCCGAGGGTGCACTTCGTGCTGGTGTGCGCGGCCAAGAGCTGCCCGCGCTTGCAGCGCGTGGCGATGACTGAGGCGAACGTCACGCAGGTCATGGAGCGCGGGGCGCGGGAGTTTGTGAACGCGGCGAGCGTGGTGAAGGCAGATGCGGTGGAGACGAGCCAGCTGTTCAACTGGTTCGCGGATGACTTCAAAGCGAGCGCGGGCTCACCAGCGGCCTATGTGGCGCGCTACCTGAAGGATAAGGAGGCAGCCGAGCGGCTGCGCGCGGGCAAGCTCAAGCTCACGTTCTCCGAGTATGACTGGGCGTTAAACAAGAAATGAGCGCGGGCGGCTTGAGCGTTCACGCTCAATCCCCCCGCTGCGGCGCGCCCGAGGGGTCGGGGGTGTGGGGGGTAAGGTCCCATGATAGGTGCGCACGCGCAGCGCCAGGCGATCGAGGGTGGCGTTGAGCTGCTGGCTGGCGTTGTCCAGCTCGGTGCGCGCGGTGTTAGCGGTGGCGTCGACGCGGTCCTCAGCGTTGTCTTCGAGGGCGTCGAGGTTACGCTCTAAGCGCTCATACTGCTCACGCGCGGCGCGCAGCTCGGGCTCATAGGCCTTCTTGACGGTGTCATCCAGGTCATCAACCCTGTCCTCCAGCTTGTCGATGCGATCATCGAGCTTGGAGAGGGCGTCCTTGTAGACCTCATGGCGTGCCTCAATGGCGTCCTCACGGGCCTCTTGAGCGTCCTCGCGGGCCTCCTCACGGGCCTCCGCGAGCTCTTCTTGACGCTCCTCCAGCTGCTCAGCGTTGGCACGATCGCCGGCCATGGTAGGCTGGCCGCGCGGGTCAAGCGCGCCGCTCTCCACGGGGACTTGGTTCATGCGCTGCTGGTAAGCGTTGGGGTCATCATTGACGTTCTTGTCACGGTCACAGGCTGTCACGGAGACGCTGCCGAGGGTGAACACGAGCAGGAGGTTGAGCCCCGAGGTGCCATTGAGCGCGTTCATCATCATCTTAAACATGGTGCACTCCATTAGATTTTTACACATTCTGTTATCAGACACAGGGCTGGCTCATGCGAGGAGCCAGCGTCGCAGGTCAGCGACGTCCGCGCTGGTCGGGGCGGATGATCTGACCGGGCTGTTGCGAGGTCTGCGGCTGCTGGGGGTTGCGCACGCCGGGGCGCGTCGTCTGATTGGCGGTACCCGCTGTGGTCCCCGTGGTGCCCGTCGTCATGCCTGGGGTGACCGATCGGGGCACTTGTCCAGGGGTGCCGGTCTGACCGGGGAGCCCCGTAGGACCTGTGCGCCCGGGCTGCCCAGGCATGCCTGTACCTTGCCCCGCGCCTTGGCCTGTAGGCTGCCCGGTGGCTTGCGCCAGCGGGTCTGACTCCACGCCAGCGGTGGTTGGGACCGCGCTGGGGTAGGTGGCCGTCTCTGCGGGCACATCATCATCACGCTTGTTATCACAAGCGGCGATCGTGGCCGCGCTGAGCCCAGTCACGAGCACGAGGGCGACACCTGTCTTGAGGCTTTGCATCACATCCAGTCTCATCAGCTTACTCCAATATCTATCACATTCGATCAGTTACCGTATGAGGTGAGGGGACGTCGCTCGCCAGCGCGCTCCACAACCATTAAAGCTCACATCACACGTAGCTCCAGCAATCAACAGCTCATTCATCACATTCACCAACCAGCGAGCGCTCCCATACATCCAATACATCGCGAGGCTCATCGCTGGCGAGCGACGACATACCTTAACGTTAAGGACGATCCTCACCGGCGGCAACAGATGATCTTAACGCAGGCTTAACATTTTAAATTAATCCAACAAAATCAATCACTTATCAAGCCACACCTGACCCAAAAAAGCGCCACACTAAGCCTCATAAGGTAAAATCTATGACCCCACCTCCTAAGCCGTAGTATGCAATAAGCCCACTAACAATTAACCCCCTTCTATCGCAAACCTTTATTATCACTTTAAGCGACCCTCAAAGAGAGAGCCGCAGCGTCTCTTAGCACGCTGCGGCTCTTATGATTGCTCCCCTCTCTAGTGCGCTGACCTCACATGATTCAACCGCCTCGCCCATCGCGCACGCGCCGCTCAAGCTGCTCAAGCTGTGCGGACAGCGTGAGCAGAGCATCCGACGCCTCGCGCCGCAGCGTCCCTGAGGCGTCATCCAGCGCCTCCTCGGCGTCCTGCTCCATGGCCTCAATGTCACGCTCCAGCGCGTTGCGACGAAGGCGCGCCTGCTGGAGCGCCTGCTGCGTCGCGCCGCGTGCGCGCTCATCTAGGCCGTCGAGGTCACGCTCAATGGCCTCAATGCGCGTGTCAATCTGGGCCAGCGTGACGCTGTCGTCCGGGGCGGGCGCAGCCGCAGGCTCATCCTGTCGCGGAGGCGCCGCGTCAAGCGGCGTCCTCGCGGGGAGGCCTTGGGGCGCCGCGGCCGCTTGTGGCGCATCGCCCACCTGGGGAGGGTTGACGCGCTGCGTCTCATCCTCATCAAGCCGCAGCGTCGTGTCACGCTGGACCAGCGCCTGCGAGCCAGGCGCCACAGGCGTGCCAGGGTCATCGGCCTGCAGGTCGTCGCCCATGCGCGCCTCATAGGTGCTCGGGGCGAGCGGCTCTTGATCCACGGGGAGGATGGGCTCACGAGGGCGCTCACAGCTAAGCGCAGCGGCGCTGCTCAACGCCAAGGCGACGACGAGGCCCCGCTTAGGATGCTGCCTCAAGGCGCGTGTCATCAGGTTCAACATGGGGGGCGCTCCATCCATTGGGCAACAGGCGATCACATTCACATCCCATCACGCGCGCCACATCCATCAACATTCACAAACATTCAGCATCAACCATTCAGCGTCATCGGCGCGCGCCAGACTGCCCCTAAGGCTAAGCCCCGATCGAAGCGATGGCAAACACTTAGCCCCCGCACTTCAGCGCTGATCTGTCGCAGAGGCGCATGGCATCAGCCCGATCGAAGCGCCACCTTTTCGACGACACACCCATCACGCAGACGCGCCGCAGCGCCCGGGAGAGCTTTCAAGCTCTCCC
>CAYXWB010000007.1:0-14377 GCA_964468515.1 uncultured Bradymonadales bacterium
TAGGTCATGCGTCCTTCTTCTTGCTGCACAGTCAGTTACTCTGGCGACGGCGACGCCGCCACATCCACGCCGCGCCAAGCGCCGCCATCATGCCCAAGCCCACGGGCGCGCGGCGCTCGACAGGCGCTTGCGCGCAGTAGCCGCCGCGCTCGCTGCCGCCGCTGGCGCGATAGGCCTCCCAGAAGTCGATCGTGTCGAGCACCTCGATCTGGATCGGATCAAGCAGGGTGCTGAAGTTGCCAGCCGCATCGCGCGTGGCGAGCGAGACGTAGAGCTGCTGGCCTGGGGTGAGCGAGGCGGTGGTCTGGTTGCTCGTGTTGCCGTTGGCAGGGATGTTCACCACCGCGCGCGACAGCGTCACCGCGCTCTCTTGAGGCAAGACCCCGCCATCGAAGCTCTGCGTGCTGTAGAAGATGCCGTAAGCCGCTCGGTCAGCCGAAGGGGAGTCCTCCCAGCTCGCGCGCAGCGCGTCCTCAGTGGCGAGCACATCAAAGGCCAGCGGCGGCTCGGGGCGGATCGTATCAACCAGCAGCCGCGCGTCCACACGCGCGAGCGTCGTGGTGGACTGATTGGCGCGGTTGAAGGTCAGCCGGATGAAGAACTCACGATCGATCCCCGCGTCGCACTCGGCGGCCGTGGTCAAGCCCGTGAGGCCGCGAAACGAGGTCGTGATCTTCGCGGAGGTGGCGCTCAGCACGGTCGCATCATCTGACAGCAGCGTGCAGGTCGACTCCGTGCAGGTGACGCCAGCGCTTGAGCCCCGATCCACGCCGAACGTGTACGAGGCTTGAAACAAGGTGGTGGCGTCAATGTTGACGCTGCGCAGATCGTAGCTCGTGGTGAGGTCAATGGTGACATCACTGTTGGAGCTGACCAGCTGCTGACATTCGGTGAGCCCGATGTAGGCGGTCGCCTCATCTAACGTGAAGCGAAACGGCAAGTTGCTAAAGGACAGGGCGGTCACATCCGTAGAGGTGGCAGGGTCGAGCGCCAGCGCGGGGCTTGACCAGGCATAACACAGGGCGAGCGCCAGCAGCGGCGCGCCCCATCGCTTGAGGCTTGGCATGAGGTTCAGCTCACATTGAGAGGTCATCGCGCGATCAGCGCCTCAGCGATCTGCACCGCGTTGAGGGCGGCGCCTTTGAGCAGGTTATCGGCCACGATCCACAGGTGCAGCGTCGCGGGGCGATCCAGATCGTCGCGCAAGCGCCCAACCCAGACGGGCTCTGTGCCCTCCGCGAGCCTCGCCAGCGGGTAGTGGCGCTTGTCGGGGTCATCATAGACCTTGATCCCAGGCGCATGCGCGAGCAGCTCACGCGCGGCGTCAGCGCTCAGGGGGGCGCCAAGATCGATCGTCACGGCCTCGCTGTGACCGCGCAGCACGGGCACGCGCACGCAGGTCGCGGCGACCTGGAGCTTGGGCAGCTCCATGATCTTGCGCGTCTCATGGACCATCTTCAGCTCCTCGCGCGTGAAGCCCGAAGGATCGAAGCTGTCGATCTGCGGCAAGGCCTCAAAGGCGAGCTGGTGGGCGAACTTGACGCGCTCGGGTGGGGGGCCTTGGTGGAGGGCTGCGCGCACATCCTGCATCAGCTCCTCGATGCCCGCCTGACCCGCCCCGGAGGCAGACTGATAGGTGCTGACCACCACGCGCTCAAGGCCCACGGCGTCGGCCAAGGGCTTGAGCGCGACCACCATCTGGATGGTGGAGCAGTTGGGGTTAGCGATGATGTTCTTGTGGCCCGCCAGCGCGTGGGCGTTGACCTCAGGCACCACCAGCGGGACGCTGGGGTCCATGCGAAAGGCGCTGGTGTTGTCGATCACGATGGCGCCAGCGGCGGCCGCGCGCGGCGCGTGCGCCAAGCTGACGGAGCCGCCCGCTGAGAACAGCGCGAAGTCTACGCCCTCAAACGAGGCGTCATCAAGCGGCTCAATGGTGTAGCTTGCGCCCTCAAAGCTGATCTGCTGACCTGCGGAGCGAGCAGAGGCCATCACGCGCAGCGACTTGATGGGGAAGCGGCGCCTGCTGAGCGTGCTCAGCAGCTCGCGACCGACCGCGCCCGAGGCGCCCACGACGGCGACCACATAACCTTCACTGTGCTGTGTCATAGCTTGAGATCACGCTGGGATGACGGGTTGCATCGCAGCGCTGACCGTGCGGTCAGCGCTTGGCCGGGCCAACCGACCCGCGCTCCCGTTGTATTCCTGTGCGCGCGTGATGTCTAGCCCCGCTCAGAACCTCGCGCCCACGCCAAAGGTGTAGTCCGTCCCATAACGCGAGCCCAGATAATCATTGTACGAGATCGGCACGCGATCGCCATTGATGCTCGCCGCGCCCGAGCTGACGCTGCTGCTGATGAGATAGCGCGTCTCTAAGAAGGCGAACAAGGTGTCACCGAGCAGATAGCGCGCGCCGAACACAGGACCACCAAAGAAGGTGTAGACCTGCTCGGAGACGGTGACATCCGCGTTGCTGTGGCGATCCTCCAGGCGCACGCCGAAGTAGTACATCGCGGGGCCAGCCATCAGGCCCGCGTAGAGGTCCAGCTCGGGCAAGCGCAGGATCTCACCGATGATCCCAAAGTGGACTAGCGCGCGCACCGAGGGGGCCACATACCAGGAGCGGATGGTCCAGTCATAGTCGGGGCTAAGCGAGGCGAGCGCGCCTAAGATGAGGCAGCCCACACAGTAGCCCACGTCGAGCGTCGCGCCGAGGCTGATGGTCGTCGAGGCGGGCAGCGGGATGATGCCGATGTCGAGCCCTGGCTCAATGTGGGGATACCACACGCCGCCGATGCCTACCGACAGGTCAAAGGTGCCAGCGCCGAACACGCGCTCGTCCTTGGGGGCCTCCTCTTTGGGGGCCTCAGGCTGCGCTGTTGCGGACGCGGGGGGTGCTTGGCTGGGGCGGTTCAGGCCAGGCATGCGCTGCGCAGACGCTTGCTCAGCGCCAAGCGTCGAAGCCAGCGCGCACAGCGTCGCGCTCATGACGAGCGTTCGGATCATCCTCATCTGCGTCTCCTCAAGGTCAGTGATGCGCTGTCTGCCATGTGACTGGGTACAGAGCTCAATGTGATGGCCCCGCTGGCCGCTGCCGTGCCATCGTCATAGCCGCGCGCGCGCGGCGCTGGCAAGCAAGAAGAGAAACAGCCTGGCCCCCGCCAGGGGGTCAGGCTGTTTGCAGCAGGAGCGCTTGAGCGCGACGCGCGGCTCAGCTTTGAGGTTTAGGGCCGATGTGCTCCATGTCATCCTCATCACGGCGCTTGGACTTGTCAGCCTCAGGCAGCGTCTCACCGACGATCTGGCGATAGACCCAGCGCGAGCCCATCGACGCGCCCATACCTGCGGCCAAGGTCACGGGGCCCATCGCGCCAGTGAGCATGTAGGCGGCCAGCGTGCCAGCAGTGCCAGCGGAGGAGGTCACAAACCCGCAGCCCGCCTCGCTGGCGACGTGCTTGGCGGCCTGTGAGCTGTCGATCTCACCGCGACGCATGGCGCGCGCGGCGTTGACGCCGCCCATGGCGGCGTCGACCACGGCGCCTGCGGCGCCCGCGCGCCCGCACATCACGGCGAGGTCACGCACGGGGAAGGCGCTGGCGGCGTGGCGCGCGACGCGCCCGCTGGCCAGCAGCACCTCGCTCTTGCGCGCCTTGCGCCCAAGCTCCAGCGCGCCTTGGCCAAGCTTGGTGCTGGCCACGCCAGCCTCTTGTAGCAGCTTTGTCTTCCAATCCATCGTCAGCTCCCTTGGTGGCATCATCCGACCGGCCCTGATGCGCGGTCACTGGCTCACCACTCTACAACAGGGAGGCTTGCCGGGAAATTCTCGACGTGCTTTGCTCTCGTCGCTGCCACGTCACCGCGTCTTGCCAAGGACCCCCTTATGATCCTGCTGCGAGAGGTCAAGCCTGCCGACCTCGACAAGCTCTATCGGTTAGCGGAGAAGCTCAACACCCTCAACTTACCCGCCGATCACGAGCGCTTAGCGCGCCTCATCGCGCGCAGCCAGCGCAGCTTCGGCGGGCGCACCCCCGAGGTGAGAGAGCGCGAGTATGTGTTCGTGATGATCGATCCGAGCGTCGATCAGCTCATCGGCACCTGCATGATCATCGCCCAGCATGGCACGCCCGCGCGCCCCTCAGTCTACTTTCAGGTCCGCCGCGAGCAGAAATACTCCACCACCCTGGAGCGTCACTTCGTGCATCGCGTGCTGCAGCTCTCCTTTGATTACGATGGCCCCACAGAGATCGGCGGCCTGATCCTCGATCCTGCCTATCGCGGACACCCGCTCAAGTTAGGCAAGATCTTGAGCTTCGCGCGCCTGCTCTACATCGGGATGCACCGCGCGTGGTTTCGCGACCGCTTGGTGGCCGAGCTGCTGCCGCCGCTGCGCGCCGATGGCGGCAGCGACCTGTGGGATCACCTGGGCGCGGCGTTCACCGGCCTTGATTACACCACCGCCGACCGCTTGAGCCGTGAGAACGTGGAGTTTATCCGCAGCTTGTTCCCCTCCACCCCGCTGTACACCTCGCTGTTGCCCGAGCCCGTACGCGCGCAGATCGGTCAAGTGGGCGCGGGCACCAAGCCCGTGGAGCGGATGTTGACCGCGATCGGGTTTCGCTACAATGACTCCATCGACCCGTTTGATGGCGGCCCCACGTTTGAGGTCGAGACCGATCGCTGCGAGCCGATCATGCGCACGCACGAGGCGCGCTTTGACGGGCTGCTCGGCCCCCACGAGGCCGCCGATGGGGTGGCGCTCGTAGGCTTTGATCTGGACGATCACGAGGTCCGCTTTCGCGCCGCGCTGGTCGAATATGCGCGCACGCCAGAGGCAGATGGCATGCGCATACGCGGTGAGGGGGTGGAGCGGCTGCTGTTGCCCGCCGCTGCGCGCCTCGGCGTGCTCCCGATGACAGGGCCAAACCTCTCGCCGCTTTGAACTTGGCGCAGGTGCGACTCAGTCGGCCCAAAAGAGCGTGAGGGTGACGGCGGTGAGCGCCCATGGCATGCCTTCGGCCTCACGACGCATGGAGGCGGCGCTGATGACCGCCGCGCCGTGCTCACCGAGCGACACCACGCGCTGCTCAGAGGAGACGCCATTTTGCAAGAGCAGCGAGCTCAAGGGCACCCGATGCGCGGGCTGACCTCGCGGGGTCACGACCAGCGCGTCGCCCTCAAGATGTAAAGCTAGCTCAGCTGTGCCGAACACAAAGTGCTTTGGCGAGCTGCCTGAGAAGACGGTCAGCTCATGCATGTGGCCCGCGAGTGGGGCACGGCGGGGGGCCTGATGAGGCAGCGTGCGGGTCAGCGTCTCTGACACGCTCGGGCTCAACCACTCGCCAGATCGCATATCCCAGCGCAGCGCGCTGCGCTGCCATGCCGCTTGCAGGGTGTGGCAGTCGTCGGGGTGATGCGGCGCGGGCGCGACCAGTGTCATCGCGCGCTTGAGCCCATGCTGCTCACACATCTCACGCACAGCGTTGGCGACCTCATCATGGCGCGCCGTAGGATGCAGCGCGCCATGACGCCAGACCTCATGTTCTTGCGCGATCGCGATCAGCCTCCCGCGCTGGCTGCGCCATGACACCTCGCCAGCGCTCAGCGGCCCCAGCGTGCAGACCACCGCCACCGAGGTGAGGATCGCGATCAGCTCATGGAGCGGCTGCGCGCGTTGCGTCAGGCGCCGCGCGGTCGCGAGCCCGAAGCTCAAGCCCAGCGCGATCAGCAACACCAAGCGCAGGTAGCGAAATGGCGTCCAGCCATACTGCTCGACGCGCTCCATCACGGCCCACATCGCCAGCGGCAGCAGGGGCAAGAAAGCCGCAGGCAGCCACCGGATCATCCGCGCGAACGCGCCCTGAGGATCGGCGCGCCGCACCGGCTCCGCCACGATCAACCCCGCGCCGATGAGCGCCGCTGCGACCAACACGAGCGGGCTCATCATGTTGCTCGGCGCCTCATCCAGCCCCGCGATCAGCACGCGCGCGTTGTACAGATACAAGATCAGCAGGTAGAGGCCGATCAGCGGCGTCACCAGCCAAGTGCACACGGGTCGCAGCAGCGCGCCAAGCCGCGCTGTCTCATGATCGGAGAGCGCGCGCAGCGACGGCATCCCGGCCGCGACGAGCCAAGGCAGCGGCGCCACCAAGGTCCAGATCGCGAGGTGCACTGCGCCATACTCGGGCCAGCTCACATCGAGCAGCAGCTCGCTGGCGCCCCCGGCCAAGCCAAGCCCCATCCAAGCGCCCCCACACACCGCCACGCACGCCACGACGCGCGCGACCAGCAGCGCGTTAAAATCCCAGAAGGGCAACGACTCACCCACGCGGCGCTTGATCGCCAGCGGCACCAGCGACAGCGCCCCCACGCTCGCCAGCGCCAGCGTCCCATAGCGCCACAGGCTGGCTTGCGCGTTGGGATCGACACCCCACACGCCATAAGCCAGCGCGGCGATCGTGACGAGGCCTGTTAATCCCCACCGCGCGCGCCCGCTCAGCGCTCCCCACTGATGCATCACGCTCGCCGCATAAGCACCCAAGACCGCCAAGGGTGCGCCGAGCACCACAGGCGCCCAACGCTTCACGTCGACGCTCCCCTCCAGCGCCACCAGCGCGCTCAAGAAGAGCGCGGCGCAGAGGCCAAGCAGGACCTCTGCGGGGTTGCGGCGCAGCGTCTGCATGGCGCCGCTTAAGCCTCGGTTGAGCCATGTCAAGCGCGCGGGTGGAGAGGTCATGGAGCAGCTCCTGAGCAAAGTCGTGTGTGACGAAGCGCATAACCTGAGCGACGCTGCGCTTTGTTTCCTGTCAGCAGCTGATCGCGCCATGTCTCAACCGCGCATGGCGTATTATGCAGCGCGTCGCCCCCATCACACTGAGCTGATCCATGCCCCACACGATCAAGATCTATACCCTCGACGACCTGATCAACGTACCGCCGCAGACCACGCACCTTGAGGTCTTCTTGGCGGATGACAATCCCGTCACCGCTGCGACGCTGGCGCTGCTGCCAAGCGGGCTGCGCAGCCTCCGCGTCAAGTCCATCACCGCCGACGCGCTCGCCACGCTGCCCGAGCGCTCGCCAGGGCTGGAGGCGCTGCGTCTTCACATTGATGGATTGGGCGCAGAGGGGCTAGCGCCGCTGGCCCGGCTCGCGCACCTGCGCACGGTCGAGCTGACCGCGCGACACGAGCCGCTGCCCGATCTGAGCCCCATCGCATCCGCGAGCGCGCTGAAGGTGATGGTCAACGCTGATCTGGAGGCGTTCATCGCGCAGCTCCCCAAGCTCGCCGCGCTCAAGGTGCTCAAGACATGGAGCTTCCCCCTGTTTGAGGCGCGCCACATGCAGGCGATCGCGGCGATGCCCGCGCTGGAGGAGCTGCGGCTGGGGGGGAACGTCTCGCGCGTTACACATGCGTTGACGGGGCTGCAGGCGGCGCCCGCGCTGCGCATTTTGGGATTGGAGGATTGCTCGCCCCTCTCAGCGCAAGAGTGCGTCGCGCTGGCCCGCATCGCCACCCTGGAGCGGGCAGGCATCAGAGCCTCTGCCGCCGATGACCTCCTCGCCGCGCGCCCCTTGCACGACAAGGTGGCGCGCCTGCTGGTGATGGTCGGGACAAACAAAGCCAATGATGATGCGTTCTTGCATGCGCTGGTGGACAACCTGCCCGACGTCGCCATCCTCAACGTCATGGCGCTCCCAAACCGTGGCCGCAGCGGCGTCAGCTGCACAGCGACGGGGCTCGCGAGGCTGGGTGAGCTGAAGCGGTTGACGTGGTTGAACCTCGGGTACTTAGCCAAGGAGATCAAGCCCGCTGACTTGGCTTGGCTGACCTGCCTGCCTGCGCTCCAGCACCTCATCGTGAGCGGCGCTGGGATGAGCGCGAAGCTGGCCGATGTGCTCAGCGGCTGCGCGGCGCTGCGCACCTTGGAGCTGTCACAGGTCAAGCTGTCCGACGCGGCGGTGAAGAAGCTGGGGGGGCTCAAGCTGGAGGGGCTTAAGCTCACGGAGACGCCGATGACTGACAAGGGGCTCGCCACCCTGGGCCAGATCAAGACGCTGCAGAGGCTGTCTTTAGAGATCGAGAAGGGCCAGCTCGGCGATGCCGGGCTCCAGGCGCTGGGCGGGTTGCCCGACCTGCGCGAGCTGTATATCACCCTGAACTACAAGTCGCCATACACCGCCACGACGCTTGCGCCGCTGGCCAAGATCCCCACCTTGGAGCGGCTGCGCCTTGAGCCGCTCGTGCCCAGCGTCGACACCCCTGGCGGCATCGCATCGCTGGCGGGCGCGCCTGCGCTGTGGCACATTGAGCTGGGCTACGCCAGCCAGGGGCCGCTCGACGAGGCATGCGCCGCCGCGCTCAAGACCCTCCCGAGCTTGCGCGTCGTCGGCGGCATCACCGCCAACCACGCGCTGCTGCGCGGCCACGCGCTGGCGACGACACACCTCGGCTACACTCCGGTCGTGGTGCCTTACATGAGCACCATGATCTGAGCCGATCAGCCAAGCCATGAGGCGCACCATGGCGCCGAGCAGGAGGCAGCGCCAGACCACGACGCCAATCCACCTGCTCGCGCCAGCGACGCGCCCCACGGCGCCCGCGCCGCACCACGCGCCGACTTAGCGCGACACGTCCGCCCACAGCGCCAGCGCGCCGTGCGCGTCAACGTGACCGAGCGCAGGATACCTGGCGAGCATCGAGGCGGGTGAGTTCGCCATCGCGAAGGGGTGGCCCACGGCGTCGAGCATCGGCGCGTCGCCCTCGCTGTCACCGATGGCGGCGCAGCGCGCCGGATCAAGCCCGAGCGACGCGATGAGCGCGCGCGTGGCGCTGCCCTTGTCGCAGCCCGCCGTGGTCACGCTGATGAACGCGTCGCCCGGCAGCGCGTCGCTCGACGCGCTGGTCTGCACCGCGCCCGCGATGGGGCGCGCGAGCAACCACTGTGCATCAGCCGGATCCACGATCCAGTGCGCGCGCAGCGCGCGGCCGCTGTCGGCGATCGCCATCAGGTCGGCGGCCTGCAACGTCAGCTCCAAGACGCGCGCGTGGCGCGCGCCGCGCGGCGTGATCGCGTCGGCCCACGCGCCCTCAGGCGTGTACAGCTCCACCACCCAGCCGCGCTCACGCGCCACCCGCACCACCTCGCGCGCAACCGCTGGGGTGAGCGTGGACTGCGACAGCGCAGGCCCATGCGTCGGCCCAAGCAGCGCGCCCGCGTGATAAATATGCGGCGCGCCAGGGCCGAGCCGCTCGGCCACCCGGCCTGCGATCCCTTGCGGCGGACGCCCCGTGCAGACCACCATGCGCTGGCCCGCGTCGCGGGCCGCGTCAAGCCGCGCCCACAGCGGCGCCTCCACGTCGCCGCTGGAGCCGATCAGCGTGCCGTCGATGTCAAAGAGGATCAGATCATAACGTCGTGGTTGTGCGATGTGCATCGTGCGCTCGTTTTTCTATCTTAGAGGATCAATTGAGCCAATTTATTTACTTGACGCGTGAACAGGGGTGACAGGTGTACAGGTTTTTTATGCTCACTAAAAAGACGCTGAACGCTTGTGCTGCTGCGGGGTTGCAAGCTCCCACCCGGGGCGCCGCTGCGACCTCACGTCGCGTCATGCGATTGTGAGCGTTTTGAGAATGTGTCACTGATCTAGCAACAACCGCGCTGCGCTGCCGATAACACCTGTCGTGGCGACTAAACGTGGCGGAGAGGATCATGCTGACACATCTCATCATACGCAACTTCGCGATCATTGAGCATCTGGAGATCCCGCTGCACGCGGGCTTCA
This sequence comes from uncultured Bradymonadales bacterium, assembly GCA_964468515.1. Classification (GTDB taxonomy): domain Bacteria; phylum Myxococcota_A; class Bradymonadia; order Bradymonadales; family Bradymonadaceae; genus CAYXWB01. Next base: position 9,787 of record CAYXWB010000007.1, read on the forward strand.
CCGTGTTGACTGGCGAGACGGGCGCGGGCAAGTCGATCATCATCGACGCGCTGAACCTGCTGCTTGGCGGGCGAGCCAGCACCGAGGTGATCCGCACCGACGCAGACCAAGCCGTCGTTGAGGGCGTCTTCGCCCCGCGCCCCGAGGCGCTGGCCCGCGTCAACGCGCGCCTTGAGGCGCGCGGCATTGAGGCGCTGCCTGATCAGGTCATCGTGCGTCGGATCGTGTGCCGCAGCGGCCGCAACAAGGTCTTCGTCAACGGCAGCCTCACCACCGCGAGCGCCCTGTCACAGCTCGTGCGCGGCCTGGTCGACATCAGCGGCCAGCACGAGCACTACAGCCTGATGGACCCCGAGGGACACGCCGAGCTCCTCGACGGCTTCGCTGAGCTGAGCCCCGCGCGCGCTCAGTTTGAGGCCGCGTGGCACAAGGTCAGCGGGCTCAAGCGTGAGGTCGAGCAGCTGGGCCGCGACGTGCGCGATCGCGCCTCACGCGTCGACTTCCTGCGCTTTCAGCTCCAAGAAATCGACGACGCTCGCCTCAACCCCGACGAGGACGACGCCCTCGAAGAGACCATCGGCACGCTGCGCCACGCCGAGAAGATCCTGCAAGCCGGACAGCGCGCGCTGTATTTGGGCGAGGACGCTGACGCCAGCGCCGCGCAGCAGCTGTCGGAGGCTGCGGGCTTGATCGCGCGCGCAGCCATCCACGATCCTGGCCTGGAGCCGCTCATCGCGCGCTTTGATGAGGTGCAGATCCTCACCGAGGAGCTGATGCGCGATCTGCGCCGTCACCTCTCCCACATCGACGCCGATCCGCGCCAGCTCGACGCGCTCGTCACGCGCAGCGAGTCGCTCAAGCGCCTCAAGCGCAAGCACGGCGCGTCGATCCGCGACGTGCTGGAGGGCGCCGAGGCGATGCGACAAGAACTCGACCGCTTGGAGCGCGCCGAGGAGCGCGGCGGCGCGCTCGCGGGCGCCTTGATGGAGGCCGAGGTCGAGGCATTTCGCGCAGCCTTCGCCTTGAGCCGCGCGCGCCGCGCCGCCGCCACGCGCTTGGAGCAAGCGGTCGAGGAGCAGCTCGCTGACCTCAACATGGCCCGCACCCGCTTCGTGGTCGATCTGTCCCCCCCCGCCCTGCCCGACCCTGAGGCCTGGGTCAAGGCGCGCCAAAAGGCCGCACATGATCCCTCCAGCGCCCGCGATCCGCTGCTGATGGCCCACCCGCTCAGCGCGCATGGCCTCGATCAGGTCGAGTTCTTGATCGCGCCCAATGTGGGCGAGCAGCCGAAGCCGCTGGCGAGGGTCGCCTCCGGTGGTGAGCTGTCGCGGCTCATGCTCGTGATGAAGTCCGCCATGGTCGAGCGCGACGCCATCGACACCTACATCTTTGATGAGGTCGACACTGGCATCGGCGGCTCCACCGCTGACATGGTCGGGATCAAGATCCAGCGCGCCGCCATCGGGCGTCAGGTCTTGTGCATCACCCACCTGCCACAGATCGCCTCGCGCTGTGAGCATCACTACCGCGTGGAGAAGCACCTCGTGGATGGGCGCACCCAGTCGATCATCCGCCCGCTCAACCACGCCGAGCGCGTCGAGGAGATCGCGCGCATGTTAGGCGGTACGCGCGTCACCGACATCACGCTGGAGGCCGCCCGCGAGCTGGTCAGCGCGCCCGCGCTGATGGCCAGCTAGCCATCCAGCTGCGCGTGATCGTGCGTCGGCGCGCTCTCCCCCGTGATCGGGATCACTGGCCCCAAGAGCGCGGGCTGGCGCCTCAAGATCAGCGTGTCCACCACCGCCCCCACGCGCGCGACCAGCTCGCGCGCGTGGGCGTTGGGCGGTGAGCTGTAGTGTTGGGCTGGGGCGATCACCCCGATCGCGTCAATGCCCGCAGCCCTCGCCAGATAGATCGAGCGCGCCAGATGAAAGCCCTGCGTGCAGATGATCGCGTCGCGCACCTCGAACACGCGCGCCGCGCGTTGCATCGAGTCGAGCGTGCGAAAGCCCGCATGGTCCAAGAACAGATCCTCCCAAGGCACACCCCGCGCATGCAGCCACCGGGCCATCGCGCGCACCTCGTTGTAGCTCGACGCGCCGTGATCACCCGTCACCAAGATCCGCCTCACCTTGCCTGACTGATACAGCGCCAGCGCCGCTGTGAGCCGATCCGTGAGCGCGTGGGAGGGGGTGCCATCGGGGCGCACGCGCGCGCCCAGCACGATCGCCACATAGCGCGGCGGGATCGTCGCGTGCTGGTGCACAAACGTGTGCTCACGCGCGCTCCAGATCACCGCCGCGTTCGAACCGGCGACCGCGCCAACCGCCAGCAGCGCGGCTAACATGCCAAACCCAAGCGCGCGCCGCGCGCTCCATCGACCCATCATCAAGTCGCCTCATCGCTAAGCCAAGACACCCCACAGGAGCGCATCACGCTGGCGAGCTTATTCCCGCGAGGCGGCCCGCATGGCGACGATGAAGTCGTCGTCTAGGCCAGCCGCGCGGCGCGCCGCCTCGTTGAGCTGCTTGCCGCGCGCGCGCCCAGGCGTGTTCAGCCCCGTGAGGTTCGCCTCAAACCGCTCAAACAGCGTGCGCGTGGGGTGCGGATCGAGCCTCGGCAGCCAGGTCGCCCCGAACGCCACATGGCGCACCTCATCACGCTCGATCTGCGCCATCAAGGCGGCGCTGTCATGGTCGCCCGCCTGCTCAAACCACGCCGCATACTGCGGCGCGTGATCGAGGTTGGCCTGCTCCAAGGTGAGGTTCATCGCGCACACCCAGCGCGCGGGCGTCGTCAGCTCGGGCGCCAGTCGCCAGAAGTGATCATTGAGCGGCAGGCTGCCAAACGGTACGCCCAGCGCCTCCAGACGCTCGACGTATAATAACAAGTGGCGCTGCTCCTCCACCATCAGCCAGCCTAACCCCTTGCGAAACGCGGGCGGCGCCTCGGGCCACGCGCGCAGCGCCCAGGCCATCAGCTCCAGCGCCATCAGCTCATGGTTGGCGAAGGTGTGCAGCGCCCGCGCGCGCATCACAGGATCACTGAAGCCCTTGGCGCTGGGCATCTTCAAGCGCGCCTGCTTGGGCGCGATCTCAAGCCCTGGCGCGCGCGCGGGCGCGCGCCAGGGCAGCGCTGGTCCCGGCGCCTCATCCGTCAGCGCCGCCAAGCCGCCCTCAGGAGGTCGCGTCTTGGCCTCGACCGTGGCGCCGTCGAGGATCTGATCAGCGAAGTCGCGCAGCTCCATCATCGCCCCTCGCTCAGCTGGGCAAGTAGCGCTGCATGCGCTCCGTCACGCGCCCGAGCTGCACCCGCGCGCTCGCCATCAGCTGCCCCAGATCCTCGCCATGCAAGATGCCTCCGCCCACGCGCCGCTCACCGCCGATGAACACCTCGCGCACGTTGTGCCGACGCGCGCTGTACACGATGCGCGAGTAGACCGTGCCGCCAGGGCCGCAGGAAGGATCGTCGTCGAGGTCCAGCGCCACCAGATCGGCCTTCTTGCCGACCTCCAAGCTGCCGATCTCATCCTCCATGCCGAGCGCGATGGCGCCATCTAGCGTCGCCAAACGCAGCGCCCGCTCAGCGGGCATGGCCGTGGGGCCGTGCAGCGGCTTCTGCAGCAGCGCCGCCAAGCGCAGCTCCATCAGCGCGTCGAGGTTGTTGCTGCACGGCGCGCCATCGGCCCCCAGCGACACCTTCACGCCGTGCTGATCGTAGCGCGGGATGTTGGCGATGCCGCTGGCGAGCTTCAGGTTGCTTGACGGGCAGTGCGCGATCGCGGTGCGCGTGCGCGCCAGCATCGTGCAGTCGCAGTCGTCGACGTGGACGCCGTGCGCCAGCACCGTGCGCGCGCCGCAGATGCCCACATGCTCCAGATACGCCATGTTCGACATGCCATGATGCGCCTGCGCATGCTCATTCTCAAACACCGTCTCCGACGCGTGCGTGTGGATGAACACGCCAAGATCCGCCGCAGCCTCTGCTACATCGCGCAACATCCCTTGCGAGCAGCTCACCGCGAAGCGCGGCGCGAACGCGTAGCGGATGCGCCCCTCATCCTTGCCATGCCACGCCTGATGCAGCCGCAAGCTCTCGCGCAGGCTCGCTTGGCGATCCTCCATCATCGGCGCAGGCACCCCCTCGCCCGTGTCCATCATGCACTTGCCGATGTGCGCACGCATGCCCGACGCCTCAACCTGCGTGGCCACCACGTCGGTGTGATTCACCGTGCCCATGTCCAAGATCGTGGTGGTGCCGCCAAGCAGCAGCTCCGCCAAGCCCACCCGCGCGCTCATCGCGATGGCTTCCTCATCCAGCGACGCCTCATAAGGCCAGATGCGCGTGCGCAGCCAGTCGATGAGCACCATGTCGTCGGCGCAGTTGCGCATCAAGGTCTGGCACAGGTGAATGTGCGTCTGCACGAAGCCCGGGATCACCAGCATGTGCCCAAGGTCTTGCTCCGGCAGGCCGTCGGTCTGCTCACGATCAAGCTCCCCGATCGCGGCGATGCGCCCGTCTCGGATCAGCAGATCGCCGTGGATGACGCGCTGCTGCGCGTCCATCGTGACGAAGATGCCGCGTCGCAGCA
>CAYXWB010000007.1:14477-25377 GCA_964468515.1 uncultured Bradymonadales bacterium
CCGTGGATGACGCGCTGCTGCGCGTCCATCGTGACGAAGATGCCGCGTCGCAGCACCAGCGAAGGTCGTGTCACGCTCATGGCGCGCGCTCCTGCAAGGGTCGATGAGGTTGGCGCTAGGCGCCAGCGAGAGTGATCATCGCTAACATGCGCGCGGTGCGCTCGCAAGCGCTGTCGCGGCCTCGCGCGCACGCGCCCGCGCCCGCGCACCTGATGAATCTATCTGACACCTCGCAGACGCTGAGGCATAATCTAAGCCAGCCGCCCGCTTCAAAGGCAGAGGAAGATCTTCACCTGCACATAAGAGCCACCCCATGCGTCGCATCAACCGCACCCTACAGAGCGCCGCGCTCGCCACTTTACTCTGCCTCATCACCGCGTGTGGCCCCGAGGAAGCTCGCCCCCAAGCCCCTCGCCCTGGCGAGGGTCCCGGCGGCTCAGAGCCCATCGTCGGTGGCCCACAGCCCATTGATATGCCTAGGGATCGCAACGACATGAGCCCCGACCTAGACGAGCCGACGTTTGATCCCGAGGCGCCACCCGCTGAGTCTGGCGCGCTTTTTGAGTATCTGCGCGAGGGCGCTTACACCTCGCTGCGTGACCAGAGCGCGCTCCAAAACTCCACCTCTCATGAGCGTGGACGCACCTTTATGAACGCTCGCCTCCATCGCAGCCTCGCGGCGAGCGAGGGCGATAATGGCTTCGTCGAGCACCCCGTCGGCAGCGCCGCCGTGAAGGCGCTCTATGACTCCAATGACGCGCTCTTAGGCTGGGTTGCCATGATCAAGGTCGCCAGCAACGACGGGATCGATGGCGCGGGATGGTTCTGGTACGAGAACCTCTCCACGACCCGAAACACGCCACAAGTCGCCGAGCCCGGCTCGCCCCTATGCTCCACCTGCCACGCCCAAGGCGTGGACTTCGTGGCCACAGAGCTGCCGCTGCGTTAGCCCTACCCTCTCCCTCAACGCCCCCTACACCCGCCGTGACAACCACGCGAGCGCCGCGCTCACGGCGGCGCGCCTCGCGAACTCGCCAGCGCGCCAGTCACTGCAAACACAAGCTCATTTTGCATCGACGCGCCCGCCTCGCCTCTGCGATGCTCACCCGCTCTGGAGCATCGCGCGCGTCGCGCTGACGCGCTCACATCTCAGGAGCATCGCTTGAACCCTCTCACTCGTTGGCGCGCGGCCTGGATAGCGCCCTTCGCGCTCGCGCTCGCCTGCACCAACACAGCCCCCGCCCCGCAGGCCCAGCTGACCACCGCACAGGAGCGACCTTTGACGTACCCCGAGACACGGCGCGAGGACGTCACCGTGACCGCGCACGGCCTCACGCTGCCCGACCCCTATCAGTGGCTAGAGCGTGTGGACAGCCCCGAGGTGCGCGCCTGGATGAAGGCCCAAGACGACCTCACCACCCAGCGCCTCGACGCCCTGCCACAGCGCGAGGCGCTCGCGCGACGCTTCGCGCAGCTCTACTATGTGGACGCTGTGTCGGCGCCCAGGCGCCATGGCGAGCGCTACTTCTTGTATCGACGCACCGCGTCCCAAGAAAAGAGCGTCGTCATGTGGCGCGATGGCGAGTCCGGCGAAGAGCGCGTGCTGATCGATCCCAACACGCTCAGCGAGGATGGCTCCGTCGCGCTGGGGGGCATCTTCCCTACCCATGACGGCTCGCGCGTCGCTTATAAGTTGAAGCCCAACAACGCCGATGAGGCCACCCTCTATGTGATGGACGTCGCCACGGGTAAGACCAGCGACATCGACGTCATTGAGGGCGCGAAATACGCCGGCCCCTCATGGCTGCCCGACGGCAGCGGCTTCTATTACACCTGGCTGCCCACCGACCCCACCATCCCCACCGAGGAGCGACCCGGGCTCGCCGAGGTCCGCTTCCACCGCTTAGGCTCAGACCCAAGCCAAGATCCCGTGGTGGTCGCCGCCTCACGCGATCCTCAACAGTTTATCGGCGCGTCGCTGTCGCGCGAGGGCGGTCACTTGCTGCTGTATCGCCAGCGCGGCTGGGATCAGACCGAGCTGTCCATCCACACGATGGGCGCCGACCCCGCCAAGGCCACCTTCGCCCCGATCGCCCCCGGCGTGAGCGCGAACTTTGAGGCCTATGTCTGGCGCGATCACATCTACCTGAAGACCGATCACGAGGCCGCGCGCGGACGCATGCTGCGCGCGCCGCTCTCCAACCCCACCCTCGCCGCAGCCCAAGAGATCGTGCCTGAGCACCCCGACGCGGTGCTCGAAGACTTCACCCTCATCGGCGATCGCTTGGTGCTGACTTACCTGCAACGCGCCAACAGCGCGCTGCGCGTCCACAGCTTGAGCGGCGCGCTGGAGCGTGAGATCGCACTGCCCACGCTCGGCGACGCGGGCGGCGTCACCGGCGATCCGGATCGCCCCGACGCTTACTTCACCTTCAACGCCTTTACGATCCCACGTCAGATCTATCGCACCGACGTAGGCGTGGGCACCTCGACCCTGTGGGCCAGCGTCAACGTGCCGATCGATCCGTCGCCCTATCAGGTCGAGCAGGTCAGCTACCCCTCGCGCGATGGCACCCCCATCACCATGTTCGTCGTCAGCCGCAAGGACGCCCCGCGCGATGGCTCCACCCCCTTCTTGCTCAACGGTTATGGCGGCTTCAACGTCAACATGACCTCGTACTTTCGCGCGAGCATCTACCCGTGGCTTGAGGCGGGCGGCGGCTACGCGGTGCCCAACCTGCGCGGCGGCGGCGAGTATGGCGAGGCGTGGCATCAGGCCGGGATGCTGGCGAACAAGCAGAACGTGTTTGATGACTTCATCGCCGCCGCTGAGTTCTTAGTCGCCAAGGGCTACACCCAGCCTGAGCGCTTGGCCATCTCTGGCGGCTCCAACGGCGGCCTGCTCGTCGGCGCCGCCATGACGCAGCGCCCCGAGCTGTTCGGCGCCGTGGTCTGCGCCGTGCCGCTGCTCGACATGGTGCGCTATCACCTGTTCGGCAGCGGCAAGACCTGGATCCCCGAGTACGGCGACCCGGAAGACCCCGAGCAGCTCAAGGTCTTAGCCGCCTACTCGCCCTATCACCGCGTCAAGCAGGGCACGCGCTACCCCGCCACGCTGCTCTTATCGGCGGACAGTGACGATCGCGTCGATCCGATGCACGCGCGCAAGATGGCCGCCGCGCTGCAACACGCCAACACAGGCAGCGCGCCGATCCTGCTGAGCATCGAGCAGAACGCGGGCCACGGCGGCGCGGACATGGTCAAAAAATGGGTCGAGCGCGACAGCCAGACCTACGCCTTCTTGATGGACCGCTTCAAGATGAGGGTCGCCCCCTGACGCGCGCGTGGCTGTGATGCGAACCCACGCATCACAGCCACAACACCACCCCCAGGCCTAACCCCAAGCGGCTCAACCTCAGCTTATAGGGTGTGGGAGGATCTTCTTTGAACAGCGGCGGGTTCTCATGAAAGATCGAGCGTGAGTCCCACTGGATCAGCCCCATCAACCCCCACGACGCGCTCAGCTTGAGCTGCATCAACAGCCCCACGCCAAAGCCATCCCCGGATTGCAGGTTGCCATAGCGGCTCTCGGATGCTGCGAGCGTGCGCGCATAGTGCGCGCCCAGCGTGAGCTCACCGCGCGCGCCGTGCACCCCAACGCGACCTTCCACGCGCCCATGCCAATGCGAGGTCGGACCGAACTCCTCGCGGCCCTCGCTGAACACCGTGTCGCGCTCCGCCCCCACATGCGCGCTCACCAGCAGCCCCGAGCGGCCGCGATAGCGGCCCACCACCGTCGGTCTGATCAGCAGCGACGCGAGCGAGAGGTCTGATACGTCCTGACCATTATACTTCGCAAGCCCCGTCGCCGCGAAGGCGAAGTCCAGCGCTAACCCCAACGAGAGCCGCCGCGACCACGCATGCCACGGCTCAACATCTGCCAGCACGCGCGCGCCGAACATCATGCTGCCCACGCTCGTCGGCGCCCCAGGGGTGGTGATGTTGAGGCTGCTGTTCGGCGCATAAAACAGCAGCCCCAGCGAGAGCGTGTGCGATGGCGCGGGCGCCTCGACAAAAGCTCTAGGCGGCGCGGCGGCAGGCGCGGGCGCGTCAGGAGGTGACGCGTCTGGCTGCGCCTTGGGCGGCTCGGGCAGCGCGGCCGCTTGAACCCCCGCGACCGCGCGACGCGCGCGCAGCACCTCAGGCGCCATCGCCCCCAAGGCGCGCTGGAGCACGGGCCGCGCCTCAAGGCTCGTCCACCCCTCAGCGACACCGCGCACGCGCGCCAAGCCACGCGGCGCGGCCTCGGCGCCGATCGTGGCCACGCGCACGTCGCCCTCGCGCACCTCTACTAACAAGAGCGCTTCCGCGTCGGTCGCAGCCAGCGCAGCGCCTAAGCGCGCCGCGTCGAGCTGCGCCCACGCCTCGATCGTCTCAAGCGCGCGCAGGTTCGCATCCGCCGCCCACAGCGGCGCGCTGTCGCGCACCACGAGCGCCCCCTCGCTCTCACGGAGCACCGCCTCGACGGCGCGCTGCGCCGCCGTCTGCGGCTGGCCGAGCGCCACCAGCACCACGCGCATCGGCGCGGGGCGCGGCGCTTCAACTTCTTGGGCCTGTGAGACAGCGGGCAGCCACGACAAGGCGCTCAGGAGCGCACAGCAAGCCGCGCAGGTGACATAGGCGCGCGACGCTGTGCTCACACGCACGCGCCGCATCAGTGCGCTGAGCACTGACCGGCCTCCACGATCCAGCCCACGTGCTCAAGCGTCAGCGCCACCGGGGCTGGCTCAGGGCGTGGCAGCGTGGCGTGCACGCCGGCATGATGCAAGGCGCGCGCGCTTGGCACCGAGGGGCCGCCGCGACGGCGCGCCTCAGCCGCCGCCTGCGCGAGGTGAGGTTGGTCATAGCCGCCACCATCGCCGTCGATATAGATGGGGTTGCTAAACGCCAGCGGGCGCACCGACGCCGAGGGCACCACGGGCGCCATTGACGCAGGCGCCACCGCGCGCGCCACCACCACCACATACGCGTCACGCGCGGCGCCAGGCAGCGTCAGCGCGATCGTCTTGTGACGGCGACGGTAGGTGCCCTGCGCGCCGACCTCCACCTCGCGCATATCTGCCTCCTCCCACACGATGGGCTGGCTCAGCGTGGGCGAGATGGGCGAGCCGATGGCCTCGCCAGGGGCGGTGATGATGCCCTCCACGTTGGAGAACAGCTCCAGCGTGTCCACGCTCATCCACTCAGGCAGCTGCAGCTCCACCTCGATCACGACCTCCTCGCCGCCGCTGGCCAGCACCTCGCCAAGCCCCGCGCGCTCCCCCGCGCCGTTGATCGCCCCCACCCTCATGAACGGCCCGCTAGAGCCCACCAGCTGCCCAGCGTTGATCGAGCGCGCGAACTGATCGAGGTTAAAGCGACTGGGCGCATCGTGCGCCTCACCGACGAACACGAACGAGCGCGGCGCGCCGCCCAGATCCCCGAAGCGACGGTGGGTGTCCGTGACCGCCGTGCCTGTGGGCGTGAAGCCGCGCCCGATCATCGTCAGCCACCAGCGCATCACCGCCCAGAAGGTAGCCTGATCGTGGCCGTTGAAGACCTCGATCGCTGTGAAGCGCTCTGACCACAGCCGCGTGTCACCCGTGAGCGGATCGACGCCCTGGTCGGGCAGCCGGCGCGTGACCGCGTCGGCCAGTGAGATCCCCTGCAGCACGTCCACCTGCAGCGAGCCGATGGTCCCCGTCCCGGTGGGGTGGTTGACCTGGATCACCTGCTCGCCAGGGAAGCTGTCTGCCCAGGCGAAGATCTCATCAAGCATCAGGCCCGGGCCAGGCCCCGCCCCCCAGTCGAGCGCGCCGCCCGTGCGCGCGCTGTCATCGCGCTCCAGCGGGAACGCGTTGAGGTGGCCGAGGTCTGAGGTCGTGATCTCATCGCCCACCACCCCCACCACATGATCCTGCGCGCCGAGCGCGGCGATGGCCGGGCGAAAGTCCGTGATGTAGTCATGATCGGAGCTGACCATGACGTCGACGCCCTCAGCCACATAGTCCATCACGCGCGTGGTGAAGGGGACCGCGCTGTCCGTCGAGGTGAGCGCGTGGATATGAAAATCTCCGGACAGCGCGCCCGTGGTGTCCACCACCTGCGCGAGCTCCGCGTCGAGCGCGGTGGCCTCCCCGGCGATGAGGTTCACCAGCGCGCCGCCCGTCTGGCCTGCGTCTTGCGGCCACATCGACCAGGTGATGCCACGCGTCACCGCCACGCGATACGCCCCCGCAGGCAGCGGCAAGCTCAGCTCACCGTTTAAGTCAGTGGTCGCCACGGCGGCCCAACCAGCCGGCAGCGCATCAGAGGTGATGTCGCGCTCGTTGGCCGCAGGCGCGCCCGGACAAGGCCCCTCACACAGCACGCTCACGCGCGCAGGCGTCGGCGCGCCGCTGGGCTGACGCACGCTCACGCGCAGCGTCGCGGGCTCATACACGGTGAGGTCTTCGCTGAGCGTGTCATCGGGCTCAAGCGCCACGTTGACCTCAAGCGAGGGCGGCTGGCCATCGGCGCGCGCGCGCAGCGTGTAGCTCATCCCCGCTGGCAGCACCAGCTGATAGCGCCCCTGCCCATCGGCGCGCGCCTGATTGAAGGCGCGACCGCCCGCGTCGATCGCGGTGACCGTCGCGCCCGCCACGACCTCCCCCACATCACCGCGCACCACGCCGCTGACGCGCCCCGTCGCCACGCCCATCGCCGGGTAGAGCTCATTGAGCACGCTCGCTAAAGCCCCGTCGCCCGCGAACAACCGGAAGCTCACCTGCCCGATCTCGCCAGCGCCAAGGTGCATGAGCCCGGGCAAGGTCGGGATGCGCGCAGGCTGCGTCAAGACCGTGGACACGAGGCTCGTGCGCCCCAAGAGCGTCGCCGCCGCGCCATTGGTCGTCACATAGACGCCCGCCACCGGCAGCGCTTCGCGCGTGAGCGTCGGGTCCGCGTCGGGCAAGAACGCGTAGCCCGCGTCAGGCCCGCTCCAGGCCAAGAAAGGCAGCGGCGCGCCGCCCAGCGTGCTCGCGCTCAAGCCATCGTAGCCAAAGCCACCCTTGCCATTGAGCGGGTTAAAATAACCCCCTTCGGCGCCGCCCGCGATCAGCTGGCTCATCGCCATGTCCACCTGCAGCTCGCCGTCATTGCGAAACGCCAGCACCGCGCGCACGCTCACATCATCGGGGCGCAAGATGTAATAGATCGTCACGCGCACAGGCGGCGTCACGTCCGGGTCCAGCGGCAAGACAAGCCCCGCGACCACGTCGCGCGCGAGCGCCTTGAAGTTCAAGAAATCAAGCTGTTCGAGCCCCCCTGACACCGCGACCACCGCCGCGCCACCATCGGCGCCATCGCGCAACACCTCATACTGCTCGGGGCGCACGGTCTGACCGATGTTGATCAGCGCGCAGATCTCACCGAGCGCGTCGCCCTGACCTTGGCCCGTGGCGTCGAGGCGCTCGGCGTCGATCAGGTTGCCCCCATAAGGGCACGGGCTCATCACCCGCTCACCAGCCTCGATGATGTAGCGACCATGCCGGTTGGCGAGCAGATAGTCGCCCACGCGACCCAGCGCCACGGGGCCGCTGATGAGGTCGCTTGCGTCGGCGATCTGGCGCGCCATCGCGCCGCCGCCTGTGCTCGCACCCTCGGTATACGCGCTCAGCGCCACGTCCACGCGCGGGCCGCGCTGGCGCGGCATGTCTGGGGTCGCGTCATCATCCTCGCGCACATCGTGGGGCGCGTCAGGTTCAGGCGCGAGGTCTTCAGGTTGATCCTGTGCGGGAGGCGGCCCAAAGGCAGGATCATCCGCGCAGCTGACAAGCAGCGTGGTGAGCACGAGCACAGTCCAGACCAAGCGCCACATCACAACCTCCACGTCACGGCTCTGTCACAGGTTCGTCACCTGAGCCTAGCACAAGACGCGCCCACCATGCTAGCGATCCGACCCTCGCGCCGGTGCATCGGCCCGCGTCACGCGCCGATGAGCACGCGCTCCAGCTGCGGGTAGCGCTCGGATGACTCGAACCGCGCCACGTGCTCGGCGCGCGCGCCCGTCTGGCGCAGATCCAGCTCACGCAGCGCGGGCAGATTGGCGCTTCGCGCCAGCGCCAACACCCCCTGCGCGCTGATCGGGTTAGCGCTCAAGTCTAGCCGCTCTAGGCCGCCTAAGACGCTCGCGCGCGCGAGCCACTGCGCGCTCACCTCATCCAAGCGCGCCGCGCTCAAGGCCAGCGCGCGCAGCGCGCGCGGATCGCCCAGGCGCGTGAGCGCCATCAGCCCGCGCGTGCCCACGATCGTGTCAGACAGCGCCAGGCCGCTCAAGGTGGCGATGCGCGCGCTCGACAACACCCGCTGCGCGTCAAAGAGGCCAAACCCATTGCCCGACAGCGACAGCCGCTCAAGCGCGGGCATCACCTCCCCCTCCAAGAGCCGCGACAGCCCCGCCACCGAGCAGGACACCGCCTGCAACGACAGCTCACGAAGGCCCTGTAAGCTCGGCCCGCGCGTCAGCAGCTCAACCCCCACGTCGCGCATCGGCACCCCGTCAAGCCACAGCACCTCCAAGCGCGTCAGGTGTGGGCTCTCGGCCAGCGCGCCCAGGCCGCGCAAGGTGAAGAAGTTGTCGTTGAGCCAGAGCTGACGCACATGGCGCAGCGCTGGCGCGCGCGCCAGCGTCTGCACGTCCGCGTCGCTCAAGCCTCGCCTGCGCAAGTCCAGCGTGCGGATCACCGCGAAGATCGGCGCCTGCGCGCCGCGCGACACGCCGTCCACCCAGCGCGGCGGACACACCCGCATCGCGTCAGGCCACGATGACGCGTGCGCCAGCGCATACGGCAGCACCACCTCCGTCAGCTCGACCGGGTCAGGCCAGTTGGCCAGCGCGTCACACATCGTCTCCCACACCTCAGCGCTGGGCGCGCGCTGCAGCAGGCTGCGAAGATCACCAAAGGTCGTGGGCGCGACGTGATGCGCGATTGAGGTCATGGCAAGTCGAGGTTGGGGTGGTATGATGCGACGCACCTCATCAGGCGCGCGCCTCGCCACGTCAGGATGCGACGCTGCGTCAGAGAGGTGTGAACATGCGCCCTCTGCACCAGGAAGCAAGCCTCATGGCCCGCCACCTCGTCACACTCACGCTGCTGCTCATGCTGACCGCCCTCGCTTGCGAGCGCAAGCCCAACGCGCCCGCTGACGCCGCGCCTGACACCTCGCCCGCCACCGCCGCTCAAGCCGCCAGCCTGCCGGACACCGTCCAAGGTCGCGCCTGTGCTGATGGCGAGCTTCAAGCGTGCGTCGCGATCGCGGCCAGTGACGCGCCCGGCGCCCCCACCGCCGCCAAGCGCGCGCGTGAACTCGCCAGCGCCACATGCGCCGATGACAAGCTCGACGCCTGCGTCACCCTCGGTCAGCTCGCGCGGGAGGGCATCGGCGGACCCGCCGACCCCCAAGCAGCCTTCCTCGCCTTTGACCGCGCTTGCACCCGCGATGACGCCCGCGCGTGCGCTTATTTGGCCGACATCTACGAGCGCGGCGTCGGGCGACCTGTCGATCTGGCCCTGGCGCGCGGCATCTACGCGCGCGCCTGCGATGGCGGCGATGGCCCCGCCTGCTTCGCGCTCGCTGGCTTCCATGAGCAGGGCAAGGGCGGCCCCAAGAGCGAGGAGAACGCCAACCTCCTCTATGAGCAAGCCTGCGCCCTGAACATCGGGCGCGCCTGCGTCATGATGGGCCTGCTCTACCAAGAAGGCCCCGAAGCACAGCGCGACTTCGCCCGCGCACGCGAGCTTCACGCCAGCGCCTGCGCCATCAACCACCTGCCCGGCTGCCACAACCTCGCCGTCATGGACAGCCGCGGCGAGGGGCAGGCCAAGGATCAAGCGCGCGCGGCGGCAGGTTATACGAAGGCCTGTCGCGGCGGCTACGCGCCAAGCTGCACCAACCTCGGCATCCTGCTCGCGCGCGGCTTTGAAGGCCAACCCGCAGACCTGCCCCAAGCCCGAGCCCTGTTCGAGCGCGGCTGCGCGGGCGATCATCCCCAAGGCTGCCACCTGCTCGGTGAGCTGATCGAGCGCGACGCCACACCCGCCTCCGCCGAGCTCGCCGCACAAGCCTTCAAGCACGCTTGCAAGCTCGGCGCCGCCCCAAGCTGCCAGCGCGCGGGGCTGCCCTTACCAAAAAAAGCCCAATAAAACCAAAAAGCTAGCCAACATCATGCGCGCCATGCATGAACCCAGCGCGCGCCCTATGCGCCGCGCGCATAGCCCTGCGGGCGCGAGCACGCGCCGCCTCTCTGCCCCGCTCATGCCGCCCGCACCTTGCCGTTCAACCTGTCTCGCCAGAGACGCCCTATGGCGAGCGACAAGCTAGGCCTTGGGCGTGTGTCAGCGCGTGCTCGCGTCCCAGCAGCGCGCGCGAAGGTGTGCGCGTGTGTGGCTCAGGGCTTCTCGGTGTCTTGGCTCAGGTGCTCCTCCAGGAGCTGGCGCGCGATGGCGAGCAGGTGCTGCTCGGAGACGATCCCCACGAGCTGCTGATCAGAGACGACCGGCAAGCACACCAGCTGCTGATCTTGCATCATGCGCAGCGCGTCGATGGTGAGGGTGTCTGGCGAGATGGAGGGGACCTCGCGCGCCATGATGTCGCTCACATACAGCCCGCCCACGTCATCGCGCGCGGGATCAGCGAAGATCTTCAGCAGCATGTCATGTGTGACCATGCCCACCAAGTTGTGCTCATGATCCTCTACTGGCACCCAGTGGATATGGTGCCAAGTCATCAAACTCGCCGCCAGCTCCACGGGCTCATCTTGGTTGATGGTGAACAGGTCGCGGCCCATGAACTGGCCCACGCGCAGGTGATTGGACTTCCA
>CAYXWB010000007.1:25477-41150 GCA_964468515.1 uncultured Bradymonadales bacterium
TGGTGAACAGGTCGCGGCCCATGAACTGGCCCACGCGCAGGTGATTGGACTTCCAGTCGGTGCGCTCTTGGGGGGCGGCCAGCGCCCACTCATGCACGGGGTGGCCCTCGCGCTGGCGGCGAATGGAGACGGCGGTGAGCGAGGAGAGCGCCTCGGAGGAGGAGCTGCGCGTGCGCAGCGCGTTGTAAGAGCGCAGCATCCATGAGGAGCCGGTCTGGCGCGTGCTGACGCGCTGGGCGATGACGTCCAGGTAGCGCTCGATGTCGCCCTCATCAATGTTGCTCTCGCGCAAGCCCTCGCGCGCCAGCGGCAGCAGGTGCTGCTCGATGAGGTCGTGGGCCGGCAGCGTGCGGTCGCCAAACCAGGTGATGGGCGCGGACAGGCCGTTGCGCGCGGCCGAGATGAAGTTGCCGCGCGCGTCGCTGAAGTCCATGTGCTTTGTGACGTCGCCAAACTCCTCCAGCACGCCGCTCATCAGCCCAAACCAGAACGCCGCGTTGGCCATCTCGTCGATGGGGGTTGGCCCCGACGGCAGCACGCGGTTCTCAATGCGCAGATGCGGCTTGCCATCAAGGATGCCGTAGCAGGGCCGGTTCCAGCGGTACACGGTGCTGTTGTGCAAGCACAGCGCGCGCAGGCGCGGGATGTCGCCTGCGGCCAGCACGGCGAGCGCGTCCTCCTCGTCGGCGGGGAACAGGACGCGAAAGCGGGCGATGTCCTCGCGGTAGATATCGAGCACAGAGTCGCGCACCCACTCGGTGCCGTAGCTGACGCGCGGCGCGAGCTCGCGCATGTGGCGGCCCTTGTTGCGCGTGTCGACGGACTGCTGAAACAGCGCGATGCGGGTCTCGCGCCACAGCCGCTTGCCGAACAAGAGCGGTGAGTTGGTGGCCGCCGCGAGCACCGGCGCGGTGACCGCTTGGGCGATGTTGTAGAGGCGACAGAACTCGTCGGGGGCGACCTGAAAGTGGATCTGAAAGCTGGTGTTGGCGGCCTCAAGCATCACGGTGTCATGCTTGAGCTGCAGCTCATCGGGGCCCTTGATGCTGATCTCATAGGCGGCGCCGCCGCGAAGCTGGCTCAAGGTGTCATTGAGCAGGCGATAGCGCGGGTTGGGCGTCTGATTGTGCAACCCGAGGTCCGCACGCTCAAGCGTAGGCAGGATGCCGGTGAGGACGATCTCAGCGTCGCAGTCATTGGCGGCCGCGCGGGCGAGGTCGATGAGGCCGGTGAGCTGGCGCTCCATGCGGCTCAAGCAGTCGCCGCCAAACACCACCGGATCGACGCTGCACTCCAGGTTGAACAGGCCAAGCTCGTGACCCCACAGAGGCTCGTCCATCGCCGCCAGGATCTCGCGCGCCAGCGGCGCCGGGCGACAGGCCGAGTCGACGATGAACAGCTCTTGTTCGGCGCCGATGCGGCGGATGCCCTGCTCAAAGGTGCCCTGGTCGAGCATCTGCTCCATGGCGCGGACATCGCGCAGCAGGTGGCGCATGAACTTACCACGCGCCTGATCTGCAGCTTGAGCGCGGTCGCCTTGATCACCCATCGAACACCTCGATCGCTCTTAAAGATGAACTGTAACGCGATGCGTTAAACTAGCGCACGGCGAGCTGGTTAACAAGCGGCCAGTGGGCCGGAATGGTTCGCGGCTTGGCGCCTCTATGACGCGATGCGTCATAGACACAGCGCGCCCCTGTTGTGGTATCATCCTGACTGCGGCCTCTGGCCGCCACCCCCCCTGCTCTCGCCAAGGTCAGCCACCATGAGGCTTCGCGCGCTGCGCATTCAAGGCGTCCGCATCACCTGCTACCTCCACGGGCAGGGGCCAAAGCAGCTCGTCCTGCTCCACGGCTTCCCCGATGATGCCGCCTCGTGGCTGCCGCTGATGGAGTCCCTGCCCCCCGACGAGTACACCGTCATCGCCCCCTACCTGCGCGGCTACGGCCCCTCAGGCCGCGCCCCTGACCGCTGCTACAGCCTGCGCGCCTTAGGTCGCGACGTCATCGGCCTGCTCGACGCCCTGTCGATCCCTCAAGCCATCGTCGTGGGCCACGACTGGGGCGCGCTGGCCGCCTACGCTGCAGCTCAGCTCGACCCCACGCGCCTGCAACACCTCGTCGCCCTGAGCGTGCCGCCTCCAAGCGTCTTCTTGCGCAACCTGCGCCGCGATCCTGTTCAGCTTAAGCGCAGCCTCTACATGCTCGGCCTCCAGCTCCCCGCGCTCGGGCCCGCAGCATTGCGCCACGACCGCTTCGCTCTCATCGAGCATCTGTGGCGCGCTTGGAGCCCCGGCTGGGACTTTCCCCCCGAGCGCCTCGCCAAGGTCAAGACCACCTTCGGCTACCGCCACACCCCCCACGCCGCCCTGCGCTACTACCGCGCCCTGTTGCTCGACGCCGCGCTCGACACCCCCGAGTGGCGCCGCAGCCTGCAGCTCGCCATGCGCCCCATCACCTGCCCCACCCTCGTCATCACCGGCCAAGATGACCGCTGCATCGGCCCCGCCATGTTCGAACGCCTTGAGCGCGCCCTCCACGGCCCCTGGCGCCTAGAGCGGCTGCCCGGCTGCGGCCACTTCCCCCAGCACGAGGCCCCCGACACCGTGCGCGACCTCATCACCGCGCTGTGGGCGCATTAAGCTGCGCTCGCAACTATTTTTATTTAACTTTTCTCACCACCTGTGCACCTCTGCCTCACCTCACGACATACTACTTGTCGAGCGGTGCGCGCGACGCACCCTCCACGCTGCGGGGGCAGCAGAGGTGTGGCCCGAGTCGAAATGAACGGGGCAAGTCGTCAATCGGTTGTGCTGATCGGCGGCCAGGCAAAGGCCACATCTCTGCTGCCCCCGCAGCTTTTTTTGCGTTCTTGGTGTGAGCGTATGAGGCCTGAGTCCGAGCCTGCAAGTGACGGCGTGACTTGGACGATCCACGCATAAAACCTGCAGCTGCGACGCACCGCTCGGGAGGTCGTGTGTGAACAGGCCACAGAGCAGGGGCGCCGCATCGCTCAAAAGGGGGGAAGCACAGGTGACCATCCCCCCCTATCATCAGGGTCCAGGGACGGTAGTCCCTGGTGGGTGCAGGGCGAAGCCCGCAAAAGCGCGCCCTCGCCACCGCATCAGTCGGCCACCCAAGCCTGCAAGTGACGGCGTGACTTGGACGATCCCCGCATAAAACCTGAACCTGCGAAGCACCGCTCGGGAGGTTGTGTGTGAACGGGCCTTAGCCCTCATAGAGCGCGCGCAACCACGCGACGAACGCGCTGGCGAGCGGTGCCTCATGGCGGAGCACCTTCGCCGTGATGGCGACCCCATAAGGGATGCCAGGGCGCTCCTGCCACGCGAGCCACGCGTGCAGCTCACCCTTGGCGCGCTGACCCTCACCCAGCGGCGCGCCCTCGCTGATCGCCCGAGCGGTGGCCGCTTTGGCGTGCGTCCAGATCGGATCTTCACCAGGGACGAGGTGCTGTAAGAACGACTCCAGCGTCCCAGCTAGCGCGTTATTGGGCATCACCCACACGCCGACGCGCTCCACCGCGATGGGCCAATCGGCGCGATCGAGGATGAGGCCGCTGGGTGCTGGCTGCGCGGGGAGCTGCACGCCCGCTCGCGCGAAGGCGCCGGTCACGCTGGCCCAGCGCGCGGCGAGGTCGAGGTCAGCGTCTACGATCAAGCCGACTCGGCGCAGTGGGGCGGCTTTCAGGGCGACCGGCAGCGCCTCGGCCATCACGTCGATGCCGCCCAGCTCCTTCATGAGCGGGGACCACGGCTGCTGTGAATAATCATAGCCCCGCGCCGCGAGCAAGGCGGCGACCGTGTAGAGGTCATCGCGGCCCTCCACGAAGAGGACGTGAGGGTGATGCTTTGATGGCAGCTTAGGCGGCACGCTCGCCATATCAGCGCACCTCCAGCTCATGCGCGATGGCGACGCGCAGTTCGTCGCCCCCATAGCGGGTGATCTGGCCGCCAGGGTTGAAGCGATGCCCGGAGACAGCTTGATCTAGGACCTCTGGCTCATCGCGCGTCACGCTGGCGAGCGCCATCAAGCAGTCGAGGCTGTGCGTCGTCGCGAAGAGCTGAAGGTCGAAGCTGTGCGCGGCGCGGATGAGCAGCTGCCAGACCTGACGTAGCACCGTATAATGTAAGCCTGTGTCCACTTCATCAATGAGCAGGCAGCCGCCCGGCGCCGTGGTGCCGATCGTCAGAGACAGCGCGAGCAAGCGCCGAATCCCCTCCCCCATCGAGCCCAGCGGGATGCGCGGCGCGCGCTTGGAGAGCTGCACATAGATATCAGGCTGGCTCTGTGAGCTGCCAAGGAAGGCCACGCGGCGCACCTCGGGCTCGATCAGGTTGAGCGCGGCGATGACCTGGTCCTCGCGCTCCGTCAGCGCGATCTCATCCCACATCGTGGCGAGCTCGCGCGGCGCGGGCATGCTCGTGCCGAGATAGCTGACATGACGCGAGCTGGCCAGCTCACTGCCCCCCAACAACCTGTGAGGCAGATGAAGCGGGAAGCTCCGCTGCTCGCCCTTGCGCTCAATGCGAAGCCGCAACGACTCGGCGTGCGCTAAGGTCGGCGCGCGCTCATCATTGACCAGCCACTCTTGGGCGATGCCGCTCTCATCAAGCAGCTCAACACGCTCCACGCTCGCTGTGTAGCGCCGCGTCTCGTCTTGGATGACGAGCGCGTCGCCAAGTTTGGGCGAGCGCCCATGGAAGATGCCCTGATGATCAAAGCTCACGCGCAGTGGTCCAGCCTGACGCAGCGGCTCACGGCCAAAGCTGTACTCATCACGCCGCGTCAAGACGCGCTGGAGGCTCGCGAGCGCGTCCTCATCACTGAGCAGCTCGATCGCCTCTAGCGCCGCCGTCTTGCCCGCATTGTTCGCGCCCACGAAGACGTTGACGCGCGTCAACCCTGGGATGGCGACCTGAGAGAACCCTCGATAACCCGTAATGTTCAGATGACTGAGCACGCACCCTCCGCATCAGAGATCAGCAGCACCAACGCTGAGCACGCCAGACACCGCTTCAACATCACCGTATCTCATCTGCCACGTCACAGCGACTCAGGAGAGGTTGTGGGCCCCCAAAGCATGCAATCATCCCCCTATCATCAGGGTCCAGGGATTTTACTGATGTCCCTGGCGGGTGCAGGGCGAAGCCCGCAAAAGCGCGCCCTCGCCACCGCATCAGTCGGCCACCCAAGCCTGCAAGTGACGGCGTGACTTGGACGATCCCCGCATAAAACCTGAACCTGCGAAGCACCGCTCGGGAGGTTGTGTGTGAACAGGCCACAGAGCAGGGGCGCCGCATCGCTTAAAAGTGGGGGAGCACAAGTGAGCGAGCATCCATCCTGACTGTGGCGAATCGAAGCGCAAAAGCGACCGGAGGTCGCTTCTACAGGTCGTGAGCGAGGCGACTGAGACAGGGCGCCGCATCGCTTAAATTAGACCTGCCCCCAGGGCTTGGGAGAGGTTAACAACCGTAGATGAGGTTGCGGGTGCCGAGGCGCTCGCACAGCGCCTTGAGGGGCGTCACGAGCGCGCGCTGTGTGACGAACTTCCGATCGCGCACCGGGTGCAATTGCGCCTGCACCAGCTCGCCGAGCACCGCCCGCGCCTGCGCGCGGGCCGGCGTCATGAGCGCGTCGAACAGCGGGTCGTTGTCGTGGGGTTGTGTGCGGGTCGCCTCCACCACGTCGTGGCTAAAGGTCGCGATCACGGCGTCGGGCTGCGCGTCCCACAGCGAATGCAGCGCCGCAGGCGCCATCTGGCGCGACCAGAAGATCGGCCCCACCACGCCGCGTGAGACGCGCTCGATCGTCAGGCCGTCGAGCGCGGCGAGTCGCGCGAACGTGAACGACGCGTCGAGCCCTGACAGCTTGTAGATCAGCGCTTGAAAGCCCTCGGTGTGGCGCGCCTGCTCAGCATCGAGCGTGACCATGTGGCGCGTCCACAGGCCGCTGCGCTGCGACAGATCGATGCTGTAGCGGATGTACACGCCGCTGGCGTCGAGCTTGTCGAGCGTCACCTGAAACCACGCCGTGCGCTGCTCAGGCTCAACGCGTCGCAAGGCGACCTGCATCCCGCCAAGCTGGGAGAGCGGCCGCTCGACGAGCTGGCTGTAATAGTCAAACTTCTGGAGCTGGCGTGTGTGGATCGGATCGCTTGAGCCAGACGCGCGCCGCGCGAGCGCGTCACGCGCCCCGAGCTGGCGCAGCTGATCTGCGGCGAGCGTGGCGTCGGTCTGGACGCGCGTCCACTCGCGGTAGGAGGGCAGGCCGCCCTCAAGGTGCAGCTCCAGCGCGTCATAGAGGCCCTGGTGGACCTCGCGCGTGAGCGCGCCCAGGTGTGAGAGCATGGCGCGCGCGTCGGGGTAGGTGCTGTTGAGGCGCGCGGCGCGCACGAGCTGCAGGAGCGTGTGGGCGATGTGGTCTGCGCGCTCCCCCTCAACCCTCATGAGCGTGGGCTGTGATGCGCTCATCCGCTCAACCTCGGCGCTGGGCGCTGCGCGCCACCGCGACCTCGATCGCCACCGAGATCGCCTCATCATCCATCGACTCGCTCAGCGCGAGGTTTTGGTGCAGCGTGCGCTCTGTCTCCTCGTCGTAGAGCGACAGGTCGCGCACCATCGCGTCCACGTCCTGATGAAAGTAAGCCTGGGTCTGGGAGACAAAGCGGGTGGTGTGATTGAGCGCCTCGGTCATGGCCGAGAGCGACTGGCGCAGCTCCATCACCACCAGCGCCGCGTCGGCGGCCGCGCCGATGGCCTGGATCTGGCCTGCCACCAGATCGAGCTGCTCGCTGGCGACGGTCACATAGGTCAAGATGTCGCTCTGGAGCTGGCCGATGGTCTGAGCGAGCAAGCGCGTGTTGTCTTGCAGGCGCACGAGGCGCTCCTCGGCGGTGTCGCACAGGCGAAGCCTTGCGGCGTCCTCAGCGAGCGCGCGGCGCGCGCGGTCAAGCTCGGCTTGCAGCTCGCGTTGGCCGACGCCGCGCTCAGCTTGGGCCAAGCGCAGCTCCAGCTTGGCCTTGAAGCTTGACAGCGCGACCACGCGCTGGCGCGTGGTCTGCTCCTCGCGGGCATAATCAATGATCTTCTGATGCAAGCGCTCGATCTCATCATAGAGGTCCGCGCGCGCCACATCGAGCCGGTCTGCGTAGTCGGCGGCCTCCTTGACGCGCAGCGCGCTCTGCTCGTACTGCGCGCGTAACAGCGCCTCAACGGACTGTGTGTTGAGGGCGCCTTGACGGCGCCACGGCAGCCGCGCCAAGAGGGCCTGCCACGCGCTCGGCGCGCGCTCGCGCTGCTCGCGCAGCCTGTCGGTCATCTCACCCAAGCGCGCGACCTCTTGGGTGAGCGCGCCTTGCAGGCTGGCGTTGCGCTCGCGCAAGGTGTTGAGCTGGCCCACCTGCTGATCCTGACGCGCGCGCTCGGTGTGGATCGTCTCCTCCAGCACGCGCGCGCTCAGCGTGGGCGCGGGCGAGCTGGCGAGCAGCTGCGCCAGCGTGATCTCACCTGTCTCCTCATGCATGATCGCACCTCACCAGCGCGCCACATGATCCTCAGCCACACCCACGCACGACGCCAAGCGCGCGCCATCAAGCGTGCCCTCCCAGCGCCCCAGCGGCTGCACGTAGCTGGAGTGCACCAGCGCCATATCCACCACCTCCTGACGCACCCCCTCGACATGCAGCGTCAGGTCCACGCGCCCATCGGGCGTCTGCACATGCCACGGCGTGTTCGGTGAGGCCGGATTATAGCGAAACGCCACCGCGCCGACGTGTGACGGCACGCCATCGCGCCAGATGACGTTCTCCAGACCCGCGTTAAAGCCATCGGTGAGGTTAAACGCGAGCGCCACGCCATCCTCCCCGATCCCCGCGCCGATGGCCCAGCGCCAGCGCGTCTCATAGGCCAACAGCCCGTGCGTGTAGTCCATAAAGCCCGCCGCGCGCTCGCCAAGATCGAAGCTCTTGGAGCCCACGCGCACCACGCCACTGGCGCGCAAGCCCGCTTGTTTGCACGTAATGTTCGCGCGCTCAGCGGGCACAGGGCAGATCGCGGTGATAGGCGTCACCTGCGCACCATCCATGGTGATGAACAGCTCCACCTCGCGCACGCGCCCGCTGATCTCAACCAGCTCCCCGCGACGCCGCACGCGCAGCTCATCGAGCCCCACAGCTGCCCGCGCCACCTCGCCCACACCGGGCGCGTCCTGCACGGCCACGCGAGCGCGCAGCGTGGTCATGCTGGCGTCCACGACCATGACGCCGCGCGCGCGATCGAAGACCCACAAGAAGACCTGCCCGGCATAACCGGTCTGGACGATGGCGCCGCCCACGGCGACCTCATCGCTGATCGCGCCAAACCACTGCCAGCGCTTCTCACTGCGCACGCGCGTCAGGCCGCCGACCAGAGGAGGTCCGGCGAGCGCGGCCAGCGCGGTCGTGGCGGGGAGCCCGGCATAGGTGCCAAAGCGCGGCAGCCCCACCAGATCGAGCGGCTCATCAGGGACCAAAGGGAGCGGGTTCGTCTCGATCATGCGTGTTCACCACCAAGCGCCAAAAGCGCGGGTCAAGAGGTTCACCGCCCAGATTAGGCCAGGGCCGCCCCACTTAGCCAGCGCGAACCACCGTCCAGTGAGACAGGTGCTGATGCGAGGAGCGCTCAGTCACACCGTGAGGCGCGCCGCCAGCGGCGATCGCGCTAACCTCTCACCGCATATAAGAAGCGCGCGTACCCGATCTCAGCGGCGATCTTGGCAAGCTCAATGTTGAGCCAGCTCACGACATCCATGAAGGGCTTGCCTTGGAAGGGCCAGCGGGTGAACGCTTCGCTTCGCAGCGCCTCATCATCCATGCGCGCGAGCTGCGCGCGCCACTCGGCCTGAGGCGCCACGATGCGCGCACACACCGACTCAGCGCTCCCAGGCCAGACCACCTCCTCGCGCGTGAGTTGGGCCGCGCCGAACGTGTGGTCGTAGGTCATCGACCACCAGAACACCAGATGCCACGTGAGCCAAGCGATGCTTGAGGGGCCAAGCGTGTAGCCCTCGTGCTCAGGCCAATCAGCCTGCCACACACCCTCGCGCAGCTGTACGTGCAGCCCCTTCGCTGCCGGACGCCAGAGGCACTCATCTGTGCCCAGCCCGTTCAGGTGATGCTCAGTGATAGCCCAAGCGATGTCAAACTGACGCAAAAGCGCATCTCGAAGCTCGTAGCCCATCAGATCCTCATCCTCTCAGGGTTGCCTCTTCTAGGGCGCATGGACGCATCATTCAATCCTGCGACGCCTGAGACATTGCTCTCGCCTGACCAGATAGGGAGGATGCGGACGCATGAGATGAGACGCGCACTTCCAATATGTACAGCGCGCAAGCGCGCGCGTCCACGCAGCCGCCCCACAGGCCAGCGCGAACCACCGCCCAGTGAGAGGGCGCGCAAAAGTGCAGATCCAAACCTCAAGGCGCACGTTAGAGCGCAAAGTCACACGCAGGATCAACCGCCCTCCCCCCAGGTCAGCCCATGTCAACGCGCCACACCTTGCCCACGCTCGCCGCGCTCACCCTCACGCTGACCTGCGCGCTCGCCAGCGCCGAGACGTATTTCGCGCGTCCTAAGCCTCACACCCCAAACACCACGATCGCCGCCAAGGCTGACCCTGCGGCCAAACCTTCAGCCACCGCGGGCGATCGGCTCATGTTCACGACCTACTTCTACACCGCCAGCGAGGCCATCGTGCACGGCTACGCGCCTGACACCGAGGTCCGCATCATCTCGCTGGAGCGCGGCGGCACCGTGTGGCAGGGCAAGGTCAATGACGGCGAGGTCAAGCGGGTGCCCACGGGCGCGGGTGTGTTCTCGTTTGTGTCGGATAAGAAGGCCGCCATCCTCGTCGGCACGCCCTCCACCTGCGCGGTCGCGGGCTACTGGACGCGCGATCGTGACGGCTCCTTTCGCTCCGAGCGGCTTTTGACCTACCTGCCGTCCGCCACCTACAAGGATGATGAGCGCGTCATCGTCTGGGCTTGGGAGGACGCCGACGTCATCATCACCGACACCACCTCCGATAAGGTCATCTTCAAGGGGCCGATCAAGGGCGGCGGCTACCATGAGATCAGGACGCCCGCGCTCCAGAGCCTCAACAGCCACACGCTTGATATCCGCACCACGAACAACAAGAAGAGCTTGTCGGTGCAGGTCTACTACGACCAAGGCTTCTTCGTGCCCGCGTCAGATGGCCGCGCCGCAGGTCGCCTGATGCGCACCTATGTGGGCACCATCACCGAGGGCAAGAACGATCTGGTGCTCTACGCGTATGGCGTGGACGCCAAGGTCAAGGTGCGCGACATCAACAAGCGATCGGTCATCTGGGAGGGCACCGTCGCCGCCGACAAGCCCCACACGCTGACCTTGGCGGGCGTCCACGTTGAGATCACCAGCGACGTGGAGATCTCGGCGTCTGTCGCGCCCTACAAGCACTACAGCGGCCCTTACCAAGAGCATCACTACGCCGCAGGCCAAGAGGGCACCGGCATTGAGTCCAACCTCCTGCTCACCACGCCGCTGCACCTTTGGATGTTCTCTTATTACGATGACAACCCCATCACCGTCACCGACGCCAACACGGGCAAGATCGCCTGGGAGGGCAAGGTCAGCCGCGACAAGCCGCTGAGCTTGGCGCCAGGCCAAGGCCTCTACCGCGTCAAGAGCGGCAAGGCGATCAGCGCCATGGGCGGCACGGGCACATGCGGCGCCGAATACTCGCCAGCGGGCGGCATGTTCAAGGTCGATGAGGCGCTGATGGCCGAGGTCAAGCAGATCAAGGAGGAGCGCGCCGAGGCCGCCGCCGCAAAAGGCCAGACCTTGAGCGCCGCTGAGCTTGCCGCGCCGCTGAGCAAGGATGAGAAGCAGCGCGTCGCCAAGCGCGTCAAGGACGCCGAGAAGAGCGCGCCAAGCGCCGCCTCTGCGCCCTCCCCCGCCACCCGCGCGCTGAGCGCAGAGGAGGTCGAGCAGCGCCTCGACGACATGGTCACCTACTGAGGTCGCGCGCGCGCCCGTAGGGCGCGCGCGCTGCAAGTGAACGCCTAGCTTGGACGAGCCCCGCATAAAATCTGTATCTGCGACGCACCGCTCGGGAGGTCGTGTGTGAACGAGCGCTTTGTAAGCGCGCGCCGCAACGCTTGAAAGTGGGGGAGCACAAGTGAGCGACCATCCATCCTACCCGTAGCCTGACCTCCTCACCGCGCAAGCACAGCTAGCCGGGCCAGCGTCAGCTAGCTTCCCGCATAAGACGCAAAGAGCGCGCTGGCGTGTGCGCAGCCACGCCAGGCCACATCCACGCTAGCGCGCGCATCACACACGCTGCTCACAGCCGCGTTGAGCTGCTGTGCCTCACGTTAAGGCTCGACGAGGATGACCTCGCCATCAATGGTGAGGCGAGATAAGAAGACGTCGATCTCCACGCCTGACAGCATCGCGTTGTCATAGAGCTTCACATCACCACGCACGCGCTCTAGACCCGACAAGCCCCGCAGACTGCGCAGCTTCGGATTATGGGTGATCTCCAGCGCCTCGACCTCGCGCACGCCCTCTAGACCGCGCAACGACAGCAGCTCTCGATTACTGCGAATCTCGAGAAAACCGCCCACCTCTCTCAACGCATTGAGCCCCATCACATCTTGTAGCTGAGACAGTTGATAAAGGCGAAGAGGCCCGTCAATGCGCTCTAATCGCCCGAGACCATCTAGATGGACAATCTTTTCTACCCCTTCAAGCGAGAGGCCACCGACGTTGCTCAACGCCTCTAACCCTTCTAAGCTAACCAGCTCAGGAATATTAGTTAAGCCTAGACCACCAGCATAGCGAAGCCGCTTGAAGCCGCGCAAATTATCTAATGCTCTATTGTTGCTGATACTGATGATATCATCAGCACGATTGAGACGCTGAAATCCATCTACATTAGGGAAGCGCGTGCGATTGAACAAGAGCTGGGCCTTCGCATGACGCAACGACAAGAACACATCCAGCTCACCATCGCCTTCGCGTGCGCCCTCTGGTGCTCCGAGACCATCCACAAAGGCCGTTGGCGTCAGCAGCGTGGTGCATCCACGCAGCTCTTCGCTAAGCCTTGTATAAACGGCATACTCCTCATCATCCTCACCACAGATGACCTCCTCGTAGGGCTCGTCATCCAGCAGCGGCGGCAGCACGATGGTGCGCATCGGCGGCTCATCGTCCACAGGCGGCTGCACCAGATCGGGCTCATCCCCGATCGGCCACTGCCCATTGTCATCCGGGCCGCCCGATTGGCCGCAGCTCCACAATCCCAGCATCATGATGAGCGGCGCCATGATCTCCAAGCGATGCAGCGCCAGAAGCTCATACCAACTCATCCGCTTACGCTTCATCTGTCGCATCACAGCCCTCCTAGATCAACGCTTGGGTCATCACCAAGCACTGGGGTCACGTAGCTCTGTACGCTCAAACAGCCGTCTCGTTCTTGAACAACCCAGACCTGATCAGTTCTGCGCAGGCTCGTGTTCAGCCGAATCACCTGCCCAGCGCCATCACCGATCTTCTCCCGCGTTGCGACATCTGAGCCAACCGTGCGCCACACCTGGATCGTCGCATCAGGCTCAGCCTTTGAGACATACACCACCTGATCCCCCACGAGCGGCGGCCAGATCTCCGGTGCATCCAGGCGACGACAGGGCAAGACCGTCACCTCCGTTGCCTTGGAGGTCTCACATAAGGTCTGCTCAAGCGTGACCACCTGACCTTCCTGCAACGGGCCACTCTGCGGTGACACGTCATATTTATTCAGGATTGTGTAAGGCCAAGACGGGACAATGCCAGGGTTGAAGCTCGCCACTTGAACGCTCAGCTCAGCCCCTCGCACGATGTCGCGAAGCTCAAGCAAGCGCTGGCCCTGCCTGATGAAGAATGAATCCAAGGACAGCGGAGGTATCGTCGCTGGCGCCGCCACCGCACGCACGGGCTCAGACTTGGGACTATCCGCCTCGCACAGCGATTGCATGGCGACCAGCTCGTCTCCCACCTCAAAAGGCCCCTTCGCCCACGCCGCGCTCCGGCCACGCGCGAGGCCGGGCGTCGTAAGCGCATCGGCATCATTGCGATAGACGGTCAGGCGAGCGCCTGGCACGTGACTGACAGCGATCCGTGAGGCGCATTGGTAGACGGGCAACCCATCAATCACAGGCGCAGGCAGCGGACCCTGATATTTTATCGCAGCGACAACATCAGAAGGATCCGATTCAGCTTGGCCCTGGCGCTGAATCGCGGTGATCTTATCGCCTGGGTTGAGGGTGACCGAGAGCTCAACCTCTTCGACATCGGTGTTACGGCCCACCTGCGTCTCAACGAGGACGTTATTAACATAGAGCTCGATCGTAGCGCCGTACTTGGCGCCTCGCACGCCAACCGTAGCGCTACAAGCATAGACAGGTGACACCACCTCGACCTTTGACAAGAAGATGGGTTTCTCGTCAAAAGGCACATCATCGCTGAATGATCCCTTGCTGTTGCTCCTGTTGACCGAGCATGCGCGCAGCAGCCAATCAGCATGTTGCTTATAAGCGGGCACGGAGGGGACCGGATTAGGCAGCGCAGGCATCGTCGGGTCAAACGCTTTCAAGGCTCCATCTAGCGGCAACGGCCCGATTGGCGTAGGATAACTATCATCCCTACCATCATTACCATTAACCGCCTGCCTGAGCACTGTAACGCAGTAGTTGGGCAGCTCAAATACATTTGGAAACTGCCCACTGTTACTCTCCACATGGCAACCATCACAAGGCTGCTGGCGAACCCCATTAGCTCTCCCCACAGGACCTAGCGATGGGATAGGACCTGGGTTCTGCTCCCAGTTCCCAGGAACGAGCGGTTCATACCATTCTTTAGAGTTGAGCATGCGAGAAGCCGGGCTCGTGACCAAACTCTGAAAAGCGCGCTCATGAGGATGAATCACGAAAGGATTTTGACCTGCATGACAATCCGAACAAACACCCCCTCCATTATCAAACAGCGACGTCCCACCCAGTAAGTTTTTTACGCTATCACTCCCAGGCTTATTAAAGAACAGCTCATCGCCACGATTAGGGCGAGCCACAAATTGACCATTCTTCGTATCGAAGAAGCATGCCTTATTGGACACGCGGCCAAGACAGATGACCCCCATGATCTCAGCTCGCCCTGAGAAGAAGCTCTTAAGCTCTCGCCCACTGCGCTGATAGACATCCGTCGAGAAGAAATCTGATTTAATCTCCTTTTCCCAGCGCGGGAGCGCTAAGCAGATACCTTCGGGCAATCCTTTAGTACCTGAAGACTCATAGCTCCACAGCTCAGCCACGCTGCTTCGCTGACCATTGACAAAATCCTTATCTAAGAAGCCGTGATTCACCCATCTGTCCTTTCTATAGTCCAGCGGAAAATCATCAGGATTTTCAGCTTCAACAGGATCTCGCGGTGGGCCGAGTATGATCGACTCAGGCACGGGCACGCCTTCGCTAATGCACTGGTCTCGATAACGGTTATCCTTTGTCTCCACACGCAACCCCTGAGAGGCAATGCGCACATCAGACGTGCCAGGAAGCGGCGCCAAGGTCGGAGGATGCCACTCAGGTATCCCATCACCCTGGTAGAGCGTGTGGCGATAGTGCTCGCGCATCGAGGCGCTGACCTGCACCAGATAGGGCAAGCGCTTGGGCTGCACCGCCTCGATCAGCTCATCCAGATAGCGCGCCTTGCTCAGTACCGGGTCAAGCCCAGCAGGCTCAAGCGGCGAGGGCGCGGTGATGCGCTTGGCCGCTGGCGAGCGCGACAGCTTGTCGATGTAATAGTCTTGCGTGAGCGTGATCCGCTCAAGCGTCGGCTCGACAGGGTAACCGAGCGCGTTGAAATAGGTGCCGTGGCCCATGTACGCGATGATATTGGGGTCTTCCGCTGGCGCCCACACGTTCACCGCGTCGTCTATTGTCGCCACGCTTGGCGCACGCGCGTTGTCGAACATTGGCCTATCATCGCGGCAGCCGATACTCAGCACCACGAGCAGGCTCATGCTCAAACCAACAGACCAGCCCAGAGGAGAGGAGAGGAGAGGAGAGGAGAGGAGAGGAGAGGAGAGGAGAGGAGAGGCGTGTCTTAGCCGTGTCATCACAGTGCTCCCAAAAGATCATGAAGATCGCTCACGATGCCCTATGCGCCGCGAGACGTGTGAGTCATCCCACCTGGGTGACTAGATCTAGCGCCAAGATAGCAGGTTGGTTAGGCGAGTGAAAGCGACAACCTATCAACACGCATTTTTTCATAAAAATCAATTATATGCGTTGCACAACCAACAATATCTTGCCTAAAGACGCACTGTTCAAGCATTGACAAGGGGGGCGCAGCGAAGCACTGCCAACGCGGCCCGATGGCTCATCGCGTTGGGCTGCAAGCAAAAGCCTAGCTTGGACGATCCCCGCATAAAACCTGAGCCTGCGACGCACTGCTCGAGAGGTTGTGTGTGAACACGCCACACAGCCAGCGCGCCGCATCGCTTAAAAGTGGGGGAGCACAAGTGAGCGACCATCCATCCTGACTGGCGCTACTCGAAGCGCCAAAGCGAACAGGAGTTCGCTTCTACAGGGGCGTGTGAGCGCGC
>CAYXWB010000008.1:0-40680 GCA_964468515.1 uncultured Bradymonadales bacterium
GGCACCGTCGGTGAGCCCATCAACCCCGAGGCCTGGCGCTGGTACCACGACGTCGTCGGCGAGGGGCGCTGCTCGGTCGTGGACACCTGGTGGCAGACGGAGACGGGCGGCGTAATGCTCGCGCCTGTGGCGCACGTCACCGACGCCAAGCCCGGCGCCGCCACCTTGCCGCTGCCCGGCGTGCATCCAGAGCTTGTCGATCCCGCCACCGGTCACACGCTCTGGGGGCCACAAGAGGGGCACCTGTGCATCAGCTACTCGTGGCCCGGTCAGGCGCGCACCGTGTGGGGCGACCATGACCGCTTCGTGGCCACCTACTTCTCCACCTACCCCAACCGCTACTTTACAGGTGATGGCTGTCGACGCGACGCCCATGGCCACCACTGGATCACGGGCCGCGTGGATGATGTGATCAACATCTCCGGCCACCGCATGGGCACTGCCGAGTTTGAGGCCGCCTTGCTCATCCACGACGATGTGGCCGAGGCAGCGGTCGTGGGCTTCCCGCACGAGCTGAAGGGGCAGGGCGTCTACGCTTATCTTGTGCTGCAAGCGGGCGTCGCGCAGCGGCTGGAGCTGTTGGGCGCGCTGCAAGCGCAGCTTCGCAGCGCCATCGGGGCGCACGCGCGCGTGGACCGCTATCAGCTCGTGCCTGGCCTACCCAAGACCCGCTCCGGCAAGGTCATGCGCCGCATCCTGCGCAAGATCGCTGAGGGCAACCCCGACCAGATCGGTGACACCTCCACCTTGGCCGATCCCGAGGTCGTGACCGCGATCTTAGAGGGCGACGTCATCGACATGTGAGCGTGACGGCTGCTTGAGCGCGCGCCATCGTCCAAGTAAGCGCGCGCTTGCAGCGCGGTCACCCTGTCGGGCTCGGACAGCGGGCGCGCGCTTCGCGCGCGCCCGCTGCCTCGCGCCTCGTGTCTCGCGCCTTGATGCACAGCGCATCTGTCGCGAGGCTCACTTGCGCCAAGCCTAATTCAAGCGATGCGGCGCGGATGATGCGCCGCACGTTCACACACAACCTCCCGCGCGGTGCGTCGCAAGCTCTGATGCTGAGCGGGGCTCGTCCAAGCGAGCGGGTCACTTGCACGCATCGCGGCGCGGTCAACCTCAGCGCTCACTCGGCGCAGGGGCACGCTGGCGAGAGCGCGCGCAGCGCGCTGGCGCTCAGCGCGTCGCGCGCGCTGGGGGGAGCTGTGAGGGCATGGCGACGCTCATGGCGTTGGAGGTTAAGGGCGCGCTCAGAGCAGCTCAGCTCGCCCGCGCGCTTCGAGCAGTGACACGATCGCGCGCACCTCTTGCGCGTGCTTTCTCGACAGCACGAGCAGCGCGTCGGGCGTGTCCACCACGACGAGATCCTCCACACCTACGGCCGCGATGAGCCGCCCGCTGGTGCTGTAGAGGGTCGTGTCGCGGACCTCATGCAAGGCCACATCGGCGTGGATCAGGTTGCCCGCGTCATCCGCCGCGCCGAGATCGCGCATCGCCCCCCAGTGGCCCACATCAGACCACGAGAAGGTCGCCGGGATGACCTTCACATCGAGCGCGCGCTCCATCACACCATAATCAATGGAGGTGGCCTCCATCCGCTCAAAAGCCGCAGCGGTGGCCGCCTCCGCGTGGTCCTGACCCAGCGCTGCGTCGATCTCGCCCAAGCGCGCATGAGTCTCTGGCATGTGCTGCTCAAGCTCGCCGAGCAAGGCGCTCGGGCGCATGAAGAACATGCCCGCGTTCCACAGATAATCGCCGCTGCGAAGGTAGCGCAGCGCGGCCTCGGCGTTGGGCTTCTCCACGAAGGCGCGCACGCGCATGGCGCTTGAGCGCGCGTGCTCGCGCTCCTCAAAGTGAATGTAGCCATAGCCCGTCTCAGGGCGCGTGGGCGCGATGCCGAGCGTGACGATGCCGCCCTCAGCGGCCGACTCCTCAGCCAAGCGCACGCAGCGCAAGAACTCGCGCGGCTGCCCGATGTAATGATCGCTGGGGAACACGCCCATCACCTCATCGCCGTGATGACGGCGCGCGTGCAGCGCGGCCAGCGCGATGGCGGGGGCGGTGTTACGCGCCGCAGGCTCCACGATGAGGTTCTGCGCGGGCAGCTCAGGCAGCGCCTCGCGGATGCCCTCGACCAGATGAGGCCCGCACACCACATAGATGCGCGACAGCGGCGTGTGCGGCTGCAGCCGCTCCACCGTCTCCGCGATCATGGGGCGATCGCCCCACAGCGTCAGCAGCTGCTTGGGGCGGTGGCGCCGACTCAGCGGCCAGAAGCGCGTGCCGGAGCCTCCGGCGAGGATGATGGCGATCATAGGGTGCGTTCGTGGGTGACGGGTGGGCGCCCTCAAGGCGGCGCATTTGAGCATGACGTTGGCATGCAAGCAAGCGCGCTGCCAC
This sequence comes from uncultured Bradymonadales bacterium, assembly GCA_964468515.1. Taxonomy (GTDB): domain Bacteria; phylum Myxococcota_A; class Bradymonadia; order Bradymonadales; family Bradymonadaceae; genus CAYXWB01. The sequence goes on from CAYXWB010000008.1 coordinate 2,398, forward strand.
AACGACACCACCATCACCCTATCATCAGGGTCCAGGGATTTTACTCATGTCCCTGGTGGGTGCAGGGCGAAGCCCGCAAAGCGCGCACCAAACAAAGCCGCGCTCCCATCACCCCCCCCTGATCAACCCACCCCGACAACCTCGCTCACACGCCCAAAGGTTCTCAACGCCCCTCACGCTGTGCTATAGCCGTGTCATCTGTGAGCCGCGCTTGAAGCGCGCCAGGAGGAGCATGTCCGCCCAACCCCTCACGCTGAGCTTTGATCAGGGCACCATCGTGGTCGAGGGCTTGCCCGAGGATCATCACGACGAGGTGTGGCTGTACGACGACCGCGTGCGCCGCCACCGCGCGCCCGCGCATCAGTACCGACGCGCGTTGGCGGCGCTGATCCGCGCGGGCTACGAGGTCAACGACGAGGCGCGCCAGTACAACCCCCTCGCGCTCACCCTCACCCGCGCCCCCAAGCCCTTCGAGCATCAAGCCGAGGCGATCGCGGCGTGGCGCGATGCGGGCAAGCGCGGCGTGGTGGTGCTGCCCACGGGCGCGGGCAAGACCTACGTCGCGCAGCTCGCCATCCTGGAGGTCCAGCGCAGCGCGCTCATCGTCGTCCCAACCCTCGACCTGCTCGCCCAGTGGACCGGCGTCTTGGAGCGAGCGCTCGGTCAGCCCATCGGGATGCTCGGCGGCGGATCGCACGACATCCAAGACATCACCGTCTCGACCTATGATTCGGCGCACATTCACATCGATCGGCTGGGCCACCGCTTCGGCCTGTTGATCTTCGATGAGGTGCATCACCTGCCAAGCGAGCTGTATCAACAGATCGCGCGCGGCGCGATCGCGCCGTTTCGCTTGGGCCTGACGGCGACCTTGGAGCGATCTGACGGGCGCGAGCGCTTGCTCGATGAGCTGCTGGGGCCGGTAGCCTATCAGCGCTCGATCAAGGACTTGGCGGGCGACATCCTGGCCGATTATGACGTGTTCGAGCGGCTGGTCGAGATGGATGAGGCGGATCAGGCGCGCTACGCGAGCGAGCGCGAGATCTACCGCCAGTTCGTGCGCATCAACCGCATCAGCGTGGGCTCACCGCAAGGCTGGCAGCGCTTCTTGTCTGAGAGCAGCCGCTCCAACGAGGGCCGCCGCGCGCTGGACGCGTTCCACGCGCAGAAGCGCTTGAGCTTGGTGCACGGCGCCAAGCTGCGCGAGCTATACGCGCTGCTGGCCGAGCATCACGACGACCGCGTGATCATCTTCACCAATGACAACGCCTCAGTCTATGAGATCAGCGCGCGCGTGCTGTGCCCGACCATCACGCACCAGACCTCGCTCAAGGAGCGCAAGGAGATCTTGGAGCGCTTTAACAGCGGGCAGTACACCACGGTGGCCACCAGCAAGGTGCTCAACGAGGGGGTGGACGTGCCGGAGGCGCGCGTGGCCATCATCTTGTCGGGCTCAGGCTCAGTGCGTGAGCATGTGCAGCGGCTGGGGCGCATCTTGCGTCGCGCTAAAGACAAGCGCGCGGTGCTGTATGAGCTGATCACCTCGAACACTGGCGAGACGTTTGTGAGCCAGCGCCGCAGGGAGCACGATGCTTACCAGTGATCTGTTGCGCACGCGCACCCACAAGGGCGCGGTGATCCCGCGCTATCTCGACCCCGAGGATGAGCGCGCCTTGGAGCGCGCGGGTCAGCTCGTGGCCATCTTCAGCGAGGGCGTGGGCGAGGAGCGCGGCACCTTAGATGAGGCGATCTCACAGGTGATCGGCCACGGCACCGACTTCTTGATCTGGCGCGGCTTGGCCAAGCTGCTCGAAGATCGCAGCGTGTATGAGACGGTCGCCGCCGCCGATCCCATCGAGATCCGCCGCCATGTGTTCGAGGCGTCAGCCAAGCTCGGCCCCATCATTGATGACGCGCGCCGCGACGCGGCGCTCACTCAGGCCGCTAACGCGCTGAGTATCACTGCTGCTGAGTGTGACGCGGGGCTGTATGCGGATCTGCTGGAGCGCCAGCGCATGACCTCGCACAAGCCGATCAAGGCGCAGGCGTTGTTGCACCGCTACAACGTGGCGTTGGCGCAGGCGGTGCTGTATCGGGCGACGCGGCTGGTGATCACGCTGGATGAGGAGGACGCGCGCAAGCTGCGCTACCTGTTCCAAGCGCTGCGCTTTCACGGCCTGATGCACCGCGCGCAGCGCCTTGAAGGCGGCGGCCACGCGATCGAGGTGGACGGCCCCGCGAGCTTGTTCTCACAGAGCCGCAAGTATGGCCTGCAGATGGCCAAGTTCTTGCCGGCGCTGCTGCTCACGACGAGCTGGCGCTTGGACGCGGAGCTTGCCTGGGACAGCGCCAAGAAGCACACGCTCTACACCTTCACGCTCACCCCCGAGACGGGCCTGGTGTCCCATTACCGCGCGCGCGGCCAGTGGCGCTCCGATGAGGAGGTCATGTTCGAGGAGCGCTTCGCGCAGAAGATGGGCGACGCCAAAGACGCGTGGCGCTTGGAGCGCCGCGGCGCGGTATTGACGCTTGATGGCGGTGAGGTCACGATCCCTGACTACACGCTGATCAGCCCCGAGGGTGAGGAGGTGTTCGTGGAGGTGGTCGGCTTCTGGCGGCGCGAATACCTGGAGCGACGCATGGCGCAGCTCGCGCTGTTGCGCGAGCCGCCGCTGATCCTCTTGGTGGGTGAGCGCTTGAAGACCGATCGCGCGAAGCTTGAGGCGTTGCCCGCGCAGGTGGTGTTTTATAAGGGGGTCATCCATGTGGAGCGGGTGCTGGAGGCTGCGCAACATGCGCTCCATAGCGAAAGGTGACAGCGCGCAGAAGTTGTGGCAGGTTGCCATCCGTACGCTTGGCGAGTGAACGCTGGTGAACGCCAGGTTGGTTTGAGATGGGCGCTGGCGTTCGCCGCCTCGCCCCGTGAGAGCAGGTCACTATGTCCACATCGCTCCTATCTGCGCATCGCACCGCGCCTTGGCTGCTCCTCGGCGCGCTGCTTGGCGTGCCCTCGCTGGCCAGCGCGCAGGATGATCAAGCCCGCATTGTTGAGGCCAACAACAAGGCCTCCCAAGCCTTCTCTGGTGGTGATTACGAGGAGGCTGCGCGCCAGTTTAGGGCCGCGTACTTGCTCCAAGGCAATGACGTCGATCCTATCCTCATCAAGAATGAGGCGGTCGCGCTCTATTTGGCCTCGCGCAAGGAGGGGGTCGAGGAGCGTCAAGCTGCCGACTTCTGCTCCCGCGCGGTCGCAAGCTCCAACGCCTTCTTCAAGGAGGCCAACCGCTTGGAGCAGCGCTCACGCGAGCGCATCGCCCCCATTGACTATAACGAGGCCATCCGCGTCGCGCGCGACTGTCGCCTCGTGCTCGCCGAGCGCGACCTCAAGCAAGATCTGCTGGAGCCCGCGCAGGCCAACCTCAAGGGCGTGGAGGACAGCGCCAGCACCTACCCCGACGCGCCGCTGACCTCCAAGCAGACCGATCAGCTCGTCGCCCTCAAGCGCGCCATCGAGGAGCGCCGCCAAGCCCTCGCCGCCGCCAAGAAGCCCCTGCCTCCTAAGATTGTGCGACCTGAAGATCCTGCGGACGAGCCCTGGTCCACCCAAGAAATCGTGGGCTGGAGCATGATCGGCGCGGGCGCGCTCGGATTAGGTGGGTTTGGTCTCTACTTCAATGGCAAGCAGGCGAGCTTCAATGAAGAGCGCGAGGGGCTCGTTATCAACGGGAGGGGAGCAGCGGCCGATAGGTGCGTGTCATTTGAGCGCCAGGGCGAGTGTGATGAGCTGATAAAGCGCTGGAAGCGCACGCGCAACGCGAGCTACGTCGCTTATGGGATCAGCGGCGCGCTCATCGTGGGCGGCATCACGCTCGTGATCCTCGATCTGATGGATGACTCAGCGGGGCAGGGCGACGCCAGCGGCCCTGTGATCGCGCCGAGCGTCGGCCCCGATGGGGCGGGCGTGCAGCTGTTGATGCGGTGGTGAGCGTATGCGCCGCGCGCCTGATGAGGTGAAGGCGCGCGGCTCACGCCGCGTGTCAGCTGAAGAAGATCCAGCTGACATCCAGGCCGATGAGCTTGAGCAGCCCGAACAACACCAGGCTGATGAAGAACTGCACCACGGCCACGCCCACGCTGCGCATCAGCGACAGCTTGTAGAGCTTCATCACCGCAGCACACCACAGCGCCAAGTAGATCAGGCCGCCGACAAAGGGCACGAAGCCCAAGGCGAAGTGCGCTAGCGCGAGGCCAGCGGACAGGCGCAGCGCGAGGCCAAAGTTGTTCTCTGTGAAGCGATTGCCGAGCACGTCAACAGACAGCTTCAGGCCGATGGCGTGGACGATGAAGCTTAAGGCGGCATAGATCAGAGACATGAGCGTTCTCCTCAGGTGTGGGTGATGCGACAGCGCAGCGTCGCTTGAAGCTCTAGGTCAAGCGCGCTAGCGCGCCTCACTATTCCTGTAGTGATCCTCACGCGCGATCGTGGAAGATGGTTTGATGATGCGTGAGGTGATTTGATGGTAGCTGTGACAGGGCGGTGTGGATGAGCGAGCAGCAGCAGCGGCGATCTGAGGAGCAGGTCCAAGCGCGCGCCTCTTGGCGCACCTTATATGACTTCGCGCGCGGCGCGGCTATCCTCAGCAGCGAGCGCGGCGTGTTCGTGCGCGATGGGCAGGGCGGTGAGGACTTTCGCAGCTACCCGCAGCTGCTCGAAGACGCGCTGCGCGTGGCGTGTGCGCTGGAGCGGCGCGGCGTCAGCGCTGGTGAGCGCGTCTTGGTGATGATGTCCACGGGCTATGGCTTCTGGGCGTCGTTTATCGGCGCATCATTGATCGGCGCGATCCCCACGCCGCTGGCACCACCGCGCCGTGATCATCCTGATCCGCTGCGCGCCATTGGCAGCCTGAACCGGCTGGCGCGCAGGCTCGACATCACCACCGCGATCATCCTCGCCAGCCTGCCCGCTGAGCAGCGCCCCACCTTGGGGGGCGCGTCACCTTGGCAGCGCGTCCTCACGCTGGAGTCGCTGCGCGAGGACGCGCCGCTTGGCGCCGCGCCCACGCGCATTCACGCGAGCCCCATCGCCTACTTGCAGCCCACCGCGGGCGCCACCGGTCCTCTGCGCGGCGTCTGCATCAGCCATGACAACCTGCGCGCCACCTGCCTCGCCGTGGGCCAGACGCTCCAGATCACCCCCGAGGATATCGGCCTGTGCTGGCTGCCGCTTGATAATGTCATGGGGCTGGTGGGGTTCATGATCTTGTCGATGTTCTGGGGGCTTGATCTGGTCTTGATCGATCCTGAGCGCTTCCTCGCGCGCCCACAGGACTGGCTTTGGGCCATCGATCAGCACCGCGCCACCATCACCGCCGCGCCAGACTTCGCCTATTATCACTGCGTGCGTCGCGTCAATGAGCGCGACCTGCAGCGCCTGGATCTGTCGTCATTGCGCGTGGCGATGAGCGGCGCGGAGCCCGTGCGCGCGCGCCACCTCAAGCTGTTCGCGCGCCGCTTCAAGCCTTACGGCCTAGCGGAGCACGTCTTCTTGCCTGTCTATGGGCTCTCAGAGGCGACGCTCGGGGTGACCTTCAGCGGCCCCGGCCAGCCCGCCCGTGTGGACGCGATCAACCGGCGGCGCTTAGAATATCAAGGCGTCGCGGACCTGTTGCCCGCCTCAGGTGCCCCCTCGCCAGCGCAGCGGATGCACCTGGTGAGCGTGGGGCGTGCGCTGCCAGGCGTGACGGTCGCTATCCTTGATGCCGCAGGCCAGCCGCTGCCCGATCGCACCTTGGGCGAGATCGCCGCCAAGGGGCCTAACGTGATGCTGGGGTATGCGCAAGAGCACGCGCAAGATCGGCCCCACGCGCATGGCGCGCGCGTGGAGGACGACTGGCTGCGCACGGGAGACTTGGGCTACTTGGTCGACGGTGAGCTGTTCTTTGTGGAGCGGCTGGACGATCTCATCGTGACGCCGCAGGGGCGCAGGATCTTCCCCGGCGAGGTGGAGCTGTTTGTGAATGCCGTAGACGGCGTGCGCGCAGGCTCTGCGGCCGTCTTCGCCTCGTCGCGCGCGGGGTCGCTGCAGCTCATCGTCGCCTATGAGGGCTTGGCGGGCGCGACCCCTGAGGCGTGCGAGGCGGAGCTGCTGCGTCAGCTGGAGCATCACTTGGCGCTTCGCCCTGATGTGGTGCTGCGCCTGTCCCCGTTCTCGGTGCCGCGCACCCGCGATGGCAAGGTCTGCCGCAGGCTCGCCCAGCAGCTCTACGAGGAGGAGCGCCTGGATCGCCGCGCCCGCACCACGGAGCTTGATGGCGTGCTGCGCTTGGCCAATCGCGCGCGCGGTGATGTGCTGCGCCTGACGCAGAGCGTGCGCCAATGGCTAGGGCGGCTCAACGCGCGTTCGCGTTGAGCCGCCCTAAGCAGCGATCGATCACAGCCGATCTAGACGTTGGCGCCGCTCAAGCGGCGCCAACGTCAGCGAGCCTGAAGCTCACTCAGCAGCGGGGACCGTCGACTCGTTGATGCCCTTGACATCCGCGGCGAGCTCGATGCTGCAATCCGTGTCAGCGATGTCGTCGGCGTCTGTATTCATCGGGGTCGCGCAGAGGTACACCGAGTAGACGTCATTGCTGGCAGGCGCGTTGGGAGCGGTGCCATTACACACTGCGGTCGCATACTCAGCGACCTCGATCATCATCCCAGGCTCAATGAGGAGGTCGTTGCCCTCGCCATCGTCGAACTTCACGAACAGCGAGCCACCGCAGCCGAGCGCGATGACGGTCTCGCTACCAAACAGCGCGTCATTGGTCGCAGGGGTGCCGCCAGCGGGGCACTGATTGGCGGTCAGCTCGGGCTCTGCGCCGTTAAGCGCAGAGAGGTTGCCGAAGCCAACGGTGCCACCGGCAGGATCGGTCTCACCGGCGTCACGACGGACCGCTTGGCCCCACGCCAACACGCTGCCATCAGCGCTCTTGAGGCGGACCCACATGATGTCCGAGCCAGCGTCAGAGGCACGCGTGACGGGGCTCATGCTGTTATCGTCGTTGGTCGAGCCACAGGACGTCGCGTTCGTGGAGCCGTCGAGGATCTGGATGTAGACGTTCTCCAAGCGGTCGCTCGCGACGCATTCGTTGGCAGCGTTGCACGAGGCGCTCTGTGTGTTGGGATCAAAGTTCTGAAGCGTGGACTCGCAGTAGGCAACGCGCTCGGTCGCGGGAGCCTCACCACAGTTGGTGGGGGTGCGGCAGACGTTGACGGTGGCGTCATCGGCGCTGGGCAGACAGAACGTGTTGTCAGCTGTGCAGGTCGTGTCATCGGTGCAGGTGGTCGGGCCCGAGGGCGCCTCACAGCTGCCATCGGCGTTACAGATCTCGCCGCTGAGGCAGTCGTCTGCGGTGGTGCAGCTCTCCTCATCCTCAGGACAACCTGCTGCGAACAGGAGGCTGGTGGCGAGACCGAGGAACATCAGGGGGCTGGTGAGTTGCTTCATGTTCATGCTGAAAGCTCCGCCTCTCATCTTATGAGAGCAATGGGGTCAAAGGGACAGGGCGCTGGCCAAACACGTCATCGGCATTCATTGAGCCAGGCCCCTCAGACAGCGTCGGGTGGTCGACGTGTCACTCGCAGGGATTGCTATGCAGTTTCTTTGCCAACATGTCAAGTGTATCCAAAAAGCAACCGGATGTGCGCCTGAGCCGAGCGGTGTGAGGGCTCGAAAGCGCTCATATCAGGCCTATCAATCGCTAAGTCGCGTGTAGCCTCACGAATCAAAGCCGCTGCGTGGCGGTGAGACAGCGCTTGGCTGAGACATACCATGGCATGACATCGCTGACATGCTCGGGGCGACAATGTCAGCACACGTCAGGCGAGGGACAAGAAAAGGGAGAGGGCGCGCCAGCTAACCGGCGCGCCCTCTCGTTTAATCAGTCAACCCTGCGCGCGTATCACGCTCAGTTAGGGAAGCTCGCGATCGCGACGTCGCTGTAGCCCGAGGCGTTGTCGGTCAGGAGCTCAGTACAGCTGGCGTTGTTGCCATCTGCCGCTGCTGTCGTGTCGGTGCAGAGGAAGACGCTGTAGGTGTCATCGGCGTTGCCGGCCGGGGAGCCTTGACGGTTGAGGCACTGGGTGCCGAACTCACCGACCTGGACACGATCGCCGACCTGGATATCAAGCGTGGTGCCGCTGTCATCCACGAACTCGACGAGCAGCCAGCCACCGCAGCCGAGCGCGGTCGCACCTGAGCGGGCGAGCGTGCCAGCGTTCGCGTCGGGGTTTGCGCTGGTGCAGGTGTCCGAGTCATTGACGAGGTTCGCGGGGGCCTCGCCATCGAAGTTGGTGATCGCGGCGTAGTCGTTACCCTCCGGCTTCACCTCGCTGTCGATCTGTCGTGCGAAGCCGAGGACCTCGCCAGTCGCGCTGGTGAGGCGAGCGAAGATGATGTCGGAGCCGGGGTCGGCGCCAGTGCAGCCAGCACCCGAGGTGGTGTCCTCAATGTAGATGACGCTGTAGCGCTCTGCAGGGGTGGAGGTGTCCTCGCAAACGCCCGCGATGCACACTGCGCCAGCGTCGCAGTCTTCATTGTCGACGCAGCCCATGGGCGTGGTGTTGTTGTCGACCTGGCAGGTGCGGTCATCGGAGCTTGCGCCCTCACGCACGCGGCAGACCTCGCCCGTGGAGCAATCAGAGTTATCAGCGCAGGTGCCGACACACTCATTGATCTGGGTGTCGCAGACTTGGCCGACCGCACAATCCGCGTCAAAGGTGCAAGGCTCGCTGCCGAGATCGCCGCAAGCGGAGAGGGTCGCAGCGATGATGAGGCTGGTGAGACCAGAGGCAATAGCAATACGCATCTTCATGTTGAACATCCTCGCTTGGGGTGATGTGGCGCCACGCTCGCTCAGTCCTGTCGTCCCGAGAGCGCGTGACCGCTAGCGGGTTAAGCCATATGCAACTTGTCTGCCACACAGCTTGAGAGGGTGAGCTTTGAGCGTTTGGAGCGACACGCCGCCTGCGCTTCACCCCTCGGGGGGCTGCAGGTGAGCGCTGCTCCTATACTCTTCTGCCCGAAGTTTTAGCGCCTGTGCGCGATGATGTCACGCAAAATTACGGCGAGCCTCGCCCTGGCGGCGCGGCGGTCCGTGTGGGTGGGTTGACTAATCCTATTGGTTTTATGGGGTATTTGGGGGTGTCAGCCGCCGACATTGGTGTCACCCCGGTGGAGTAGCGTTGCTCCAGCGGCAGCCGACGCGCCCTTGACGATGGCGTCGCGTTGCGGCCCCATCGCCCCTTGTGTATGGTGAGCCGCCCGCTGGCCATGAGAGCGCTCGCGGGTGATTGTGTTGCCGCCGAACCTCAGCACGAGCTTACGCCCATGCGCCTCGCCACCTGGACCCCCTACCTCCTGCTCGCTATGGCCCTCGCCACAGCCCCCGCCTGTCAGACCGGGCGCGCTGATGGCCCTCAGCTGCGCCCGGCCGAGGGGTTTAACACCGACGCGGGCCGCGCCTTCAAGCAGGCTGAGGAGGTCTTTGATGGAGGTGAGTTCTTGGAGGCCATCCGGCGCTACAATCTGATCCGCAGTAAGTTCCCTTACAGCGAGTTCGCCGCGCTCTCCGATCTGCGCATCGCGGACGCCTACTTCGCTCAAGAAAAATATGCTACCGCGGTTGAGCAGTATCGCACCTTCATCAAGCTCTACGCGGAGCATCCGCAGGTGATCTATGCGAGCTGGCGCGTGGCGCTGAGCTTCTCCATGCAGATGCCCGACGACTTCTTCTTGCTGCCGCCAGGCTATGAGCGCGACTTGGCGCGCGCGCGTGACGCCGAGCGCGAGCTGCGCTACTTTCTGCGCCGCCACCCTGACACGCAGTATACCGACGCGGCCAAGCGCCGCCTCTTGCTGGCGCGCCGTCGCTTGGCTGATCATGAGCTGTACGTGGCGACCTTCTATCTGGAGCGCGATAACCCGCGCGCCGCCGCGATACGCCTCACAGGGCTGCTCAAGAACTACACGGGCCTTGGCCTCGATCCCCAAGCCCTCTTCTTGCTCGCGCGCGCTTATCTTGAGCTCAAGGACACGGACAGGGCGCTGATCGCCATCCGTGATCTGATCGAGGTGCATCCTCAGTCGGAGTATGCGGCCAAAGCGCGCGATTATCTGAAGCGATATCAGCTCGCGATGCCGCAGTGAGCTGAGCCCGCGGTGCGCGCCAGAGGCGATGAGGGCGCCAAGCGCGGTGTCATGCGCGCCGCCTCGTGCGGCGGCGCAGGGCCACCAGCCCGAGCGCGAGCAACCTTAAGGTGGCTGGGGCGCCGCTGTGGCCCGGGCCTGGGGCGGTGGCGCAGTCACAGCCCTCCTCAGCGACGCTGCGGTCGCAAGGATCGCCGACGCCGTGGTTGTCGCTGTCGGCTTGATCAGGGTTGAAGACGGTGGGGCGGTTGTCTTGCGCGTTGGGATGTCATCACCATCGGAGTCGCCATCGCACGCGTCTCCGATGCCGTTGCCGTTGGTGTCGAGCTGGTTGACGTTTTGCACGAGGCGACAGTTATCGACGCTGTCCAAGCTCCCATGCGCCTAACGCACTAACAACCTGTCAAGCCAGCTCATGCAGAAGCCAAGATTCACAAAGGCTCGAGCGTTGTTGGCTTTCAGCACGCCCTTGCCCTTGAATCCGTAACCGACCCCTTCGCCGCCACCTCTACCGGGGGGGAAAAGAGCCGGCGACGCTGGCCGCGCTCCACCCGATCTGTCCCTCAAGTTGGGCTAAAGAGATGATGCCTTGTTTGAGCGTGTCCAAGGTGCCATCAGCTTGCCAAGTCTGCATCCAGCGATGCGAGGTGGAGCGTGCGGCGAAGTTGTCGCGCTGAGGAAGATCACCCCAACGGCAGCCCGTGATGAGGATGTAAAGGATAGAGCTCAAGACCTTGCGCTGATCCGCACGCGGGTGTCCGCGCCCACGCTTGCCAGGGGGGCAGAATAGCACGGGCGACACGCCGCGCGCTCGCAAACATTTTGGCGAGGCGCTGAAGATGAAGCCACCCCAACCATGAGGCGATCCAGGACGTGCTGGCGACGATGGCCTGCACCAAGTAGCGCGCTCAAGGCGTAGACACTGCGCGCGCGCTGCGCTAGAGCGTCAGGTGAGGCGTTGAATCACCCAGCTGGCGCGCGCGTTGCGCGCGCGTCTGGCTTTTTGTAGGAGCGCACATGTCGCAGGTCTCTGAGATCTTTGACCCTCGCCGCTGGCGCGAGGTCGAGGGGTTTGATTTCCAGGATATCACGTATCATCGCGCGGTCGATCAGGGCACCGTGCGCGTGGCGTTCAACCGCCCCGAGGTGCGCAACGCGTTTCGCCCGCGCACCGTCGATGAGCTGTATCGCGCGCTCGATCACGCGCGCCAGTCGAGCGACGTGGGCTGCGTCCTCATCACCGGCAACGGCCCCTCCCCGAAGGATGGCGGCTGGGCCTTCTGCTCCGGCGGTGACCAGCGCATTCGCGGCGCGGACGGCTATAAGTATGAGGAGGATGGCGGCGAGGTGGATCCGGCGCGCTTGGGTCGGCTGCATATTTTGGAGGTGCAGCGGCTGATCCGGTTTATGCCAAAGGTCGTGATCGCCGTGGTGCCGGGCTGGGCGGTCGGCGGTGGCCACAGCTTGCATGTGGTGTGTGATATGACCATCGCCAGCGAGGAGCACGCGATCTTCAAGCAGACCGACGTCGACGTCGCCAGCTTTGATGGCGGCTTTGGCTCCGCGCTGCTCGCCAGACAGGTCGGCCAGAAGCGCGCGCGTGAGATCTTCTTCTTGGGGGCGAACTACTCGGCGCAAGAGGCGCTGGCGATGGGCGCGATCAACGCCGTCGTGCCGCACGCGCAGCTGGAGTCATTCGCGCTCGATTGGACCGCTGAGATCATGACCAAGAGCCCCACCGCCATCCGCATGGTGAAGTACGCCTTTAACATGGTCGATGATGGCATGGTCGGGCAGCAGCTGTTCGCTGGTGAGGCGACGCGCTTGGCTTATGGCACCGCCGAGGCGCGCGAGGGGCGCGACTCCTTCTTGGAGAAGCGCCCGCGCGATAACGCGAAGTTCCCCTGGCACTATTGATTGATGGGCTAGGTCGCGCGCGAAGCGCGCAGGGCGCGGCCCGGGGGCTAAAGCCCCCGGGCCGCGTCTGCATCGGGCCGCGCGAAGCGCGGCTCAGGGCGCCGCTTTAGCGGCGTCTGCGCCTGAGCTTGGCGTGGACGCGGCGTCAGCCGCGTCAGCCTCCAGTGGTGCGAGGTGCGCGTCGAGCCACTCGAAGCTCTCGGTGAGGACGTGCAAGATCGACTCGCGCGCCTGATAGCCGTGCGACTCGTGCGGCAGCATCACCAAGCGCGCCGTGCCGCCCAGGCCTTGGATGGCCTGAAACAGCCGCTCGGATTGCATCGGATAGGTGCCTGAGTTGTTGTCCTCTTGGCCGTGGATGAGCAAGAGCGGCGCCTCGATCTTGTCCGCGTGCATCAGCGGCGACATCATCGCATACGTCTGGGCAGCCTCCCACAGCGTGCGTCGCTCGCCCTGGAAGCCAAACGGCGTCAGCGTGCGATTGTAGGCGCCCGAGCGGCCGATGCCCGCGCGGAAGATGCGGCTGTGCGCGAGCAGGTTCGCGACCATGAAGGCGCCGTAAGAGTGTCCGCCGACGGCGACGCGGGTGGGATCAGCGACGCCCTCGGCCACGACCGCGTCGATGGCGGCCTGGGCGCTGCCCACGATCTGCGGGATGAAGGTGTCATTCATGGTCTTGGGATCGCCCACGACCGGCATGGCCGCGCGATCGAGCACGGCGTAGCCGCGCAACAAGAACATGAGCGGGCTGGTGCCGCTGATGCGGGTGAAGCGCGTGGGGGTGAGGCGCACTTGGCCAGCGGTGGCGGCGTCGTTGTATTCGAGGGGGTAGGCCCACACCACCAGCGGCAGCTTCTGGCCGGGCTGGTAGCCGGGCGGCAGGTACAACATCCCAGACAGCGGCACGCCGTCAGCGCGCTTGTAGGTGAGCAGGCGTCGCTCCAGGCCGCTGAGCTGCGGGTGCGGATCGCGCTCGTCGGTGAGCTTGACCTCAGGGCCGCCGCCCGCAGGCAAGAAGAAGGTGTTGGGCGGCGCGTCTTGGGACTCGCGCCGGGCGATGATGCCGCGCGCGCCGTGGGGGCCAGGTCCAAACCCTTCGAAGGTCTGATAGCCGCCCTCGGGGCTGCTCATCACGCGGGTCGTCTGGAGCGTCGCCAGCTCCATCAGGTCAAGAAACGGCTTGTCGCCTTGGGGCGATGCGCCTGAGCCGGCCAGGTGAATGTGCTCGCCGTCGTTGACGACCTCGATGGCCCAGGTGCCATCGGGGCGCGCGGTGTAGATGGGGGAGCCTGGGTCGTTGTAGCGATCCTGCGCGGAGCGATCGAAGATGACGCGGCCTGCGTCGGCGCGAAGCTGCGCGAAGCTGTGCAGGCGCGTGGTGGTCCAGCGCCGGTCGCGATCATACTCGGAGACAAAGGCTTGGTCAGGCAGGGTGAGCCAGCCGAGGCCTTGGAAGCGGTGCTGGGTGCGCAGGGATTCTTGCGGGTCTTGCTCAAAAGGTGCAGCCAGCGCCATGAGGCGATCGCGGTGCTCGGCTTTTGTGTTGGGATCGCCGCCATCAAGCGCCTCAAGCCACAGCAAGGTGGCGGGCTTTTGCTGATGCCAGCGCACGCTGCGCGGGCCGGTGGCGACGCCCTGGATGGGCAGCTCCTCGTCGGCGTCGCGATCGACGATCCGGCGCACGAGCGCGCCGTCGGCGCGGCGCACGTCGATGCGGTGCGCGAACATCGACAGAGGCACTTGGCGCGAGTGGGGCGCGCGCAAGGTCTTGATGAGCAGGTGGCTGTCATCCGGTGAGGGGATCACTGTGGTGTGCAGATCTGGCGTGCCGAGAGGCGCTGCGACGCCTTGAAGATCCATGCGCATGAGCTGGACAGTGGCGAAGTGGACGAACAGCGCCTCGTCGTGGTCGGTGATGAGCAGTTCTTGGTAGGTGCGGTTCTGGGCCTTGCGGCCCGAGGCGGCTTGGATGAGCGGTGCGGGGGGCACGACAGGCGGCGCGGGCGGCGCGCCGCGATCGGCGGGGATAGCGCGCACGTAGAGGGCGCGCGAGTCGCTTGACCAAGTGAGCGCGCTGCTGGTGGCGTCGCTGACGCGCAAGGTGTCGGAGAGCTTGCGCAAGGTGGCGGCGTGAGCGTCGATGAGCCAGACCTCAAGGCCCGCGCCCGTGGCCGCGGTGAGCGCGATGTAGCGGCTGTCAGGGGACCAGTCAAAGCCCGCGAGCTGGCCGATGTTTGCGGGCAGCGCAAGCTCAGTGAGGGCGCCATCCTCGACGCGCTGGAGCGCGACGCTGAGCATGTCGTAGAGCCTGCGGCGCGTGCCGTCGGGGTTGAGGCGCTGGCCTGCGAGCGCGTGATAAGGGCGCGCGACAGTGCGCAGCGAGGGCATCGCCGTGTAGCGCAGGTGCAACATGCGCGCGCCATCAGGGCTGCGAATCAGCAGCGGCGGATCGGGCGCGTCCACGAGCGCCACGATGTCATCGCCGGGCTGGCGGTAGCCGGGGGTCAGCGCGCTGGTGTCGTCTGCGGTCATGAGGGGGGGCTCCTGCAAAGCGTCTTTGGCGAGATCAGCGCTTGGGCGCGGGGCGTTGCTCGCGCACGCGGTGAGCGCGATGAGCGCGATGAGCGCGCTTGAGCGCGCGCCAGTGGTGTTCAACATACGCATAGAGCTCGTCTCGTGGCGGTGAGAGGCGCGCGTTGATGATGGGCTCAGATGGCCAGAGCGTCAACCGCGCGTCGGCCTTTGACAGCGCGGCGCGAGCGCGCGATCATGCGCCTCGCAGCGGCATGTGTCGTAGAGGTGGGGCCGCCTGATGTACTCCAATGGGCCACGAGGTTTGGCCGAGGGATTTGAACCGTCATGAAGATCGCGCTGACGCATAATCTCCAGCAGTCCGCCGCCGAGGATCAGGCGGAGTTTGACGCCCCTGAGACGATCACCGCCCTGCGCGACGCGCTCGTGCGGCTAGGCCATGAGGTCGAGGTCGTCGAGGTCTCGGGCGCCGTCTCCGTGCTCGTCGCGCGCTTGGAGCACTTCAGCCCTGAGCTGGTGTTCAACATCGCGGCGGGCTCGCGCGGGCGCACCCGCGAGGCCTTCTATCCCGCGCTCTTGGAGCAGATGGGCTTGCCTTACACGGGCAGCGACGCGTTCACCTGCGCGGTGTCTCTGGACAAGGGGTTGACGAAGCTGCTGGTGGCGCAGCGCGGCGTGCTCACACCCGCGTGGAGCTTCGCCATGAGCGAGGCCGATCTGGAGGAGATCAGCCTGCGCTACCCGCTCATCGTCAAGCCCAACCATGAGGGCAGCTCCAAGGGCATCTCGTCGCGCTCGGTGGTGCGCGACGCGCGCGCCTTGCGCGGGCGTGTGCGCGAGCTGATCGCGCTCTACCCGGACGGCCTCATCATTGAGGAGTATATTGATGGGATGGACGTCGTGGTGCCGTTCATCGAGGCGCTGAGCGCGGAGTCGGGCGGCGCGCTGACGCCCGCATCGTACACCTTCGATGGCGCGGGTGAGGCTGAGTTCGTCATCTATGATTTTGATTTGAAGCATGAGGGCTCAAATCGCGTGCAGGTGCAAGTGCCCGCGCCGCTGCCCGAGCACACCACCCGCAAGCTCCAGAGCGTCGCGCGCCAAGCCATTGACGCGCTGGGCGTGCGTGACTTTGGGCGCGTGGACTTTCGCGTCACCCCAGACGGCGACATCTACTTCTTAGAGATGAACGCGCTGCCAAGCCTCGATCCGCACGCCGCGCTCTATCGCAGCGCCGCGCTGAGCGGCTGTGAGACGATGGATGAGGTGCTCGACGCGATCGTGCGCGGCGCCATGGCGCGTCATCAGATCGCCGCCCCCCCGCTGCCTGGCCGCGTCGCGTGGCCCAAGCTGCGCGTGGGGCTCGTGTTCAACCTCAAGCGCCAGAAGATGAGCTTGGGCGGCGATGATCACGAGGCCGAGTTCGACTCTCCCACCACCGTCGCCGCCATCCAACAGGCCATTGAGAGCTTCGGCCACGAGGTCGTGCTCATCGAGGCCACCGCAGGCTTCTTGACCAAGATCACGCAAGAGCAGATCGACGTCGTGTTCAACATCGCCGAGGGCGTCGCCGGTCGCAGCCGCGAGGCGGTCGTGCCAGCGGTGCTCGATCTGCTGGGCATTGAGTACACGGGCAGCGACGCGACCACGCTCGCGCTGTCGCTCGACAAGGCGCTCGCCAAGCGCGTCGTGCGCCAGTCAGGTGTGCCCACCGCCGAGTTCTTCGTCATGCTCAACGCGCGTGAGCCGCTGCCCGAGTCGCTGAGCTACCCGGTGGTCGTCAAGCCCAACGCGGAGGGCAGCTCCAAGGGCATCTCACAGGCCTGCGTGGCGCGTAACGAGGACGAGCTGCGCGCGCTCGCGCGCGATCTCATCGAGCGCTATCACCAGGGCGCGCTGGTCGAGGCGTTCTTGCCGGGGCGCGAGTTCACCGTCGGCCTGCTGGGCCAAAATGACGAGCCTCGCGTGCTGCCCGCCATGGAGATCGTCTTCCTCGATCAGAGCATCGCGCACCCGGTCTACACGTTTGCGCACAAGATCGAGGCGGACACCAACATCCGCTATGAGAGCCCCGCCAAGCTCGAACCCGAGCTGGCCGAGGAGATCGCGCATGTCGCGCGCGCGGCGTACCGCGCGCTGGGCTGTCGCGACGTCTCACGCGTGGACGTGCGCCTTGACGCCAACGGGCGCGCCTGCTTCATCGAGTGCAACCCGCTGCCTGGCCTCACCCCCGACTGGTCGGATCTGTGCATGATCGCTAAATCAGCGGGCATGGACTATCGCACGCTGATCGGTGAGATCCTGGCCCCTGCGGTGCTGCGCTGGATGGCGCTGCATGAGGGCGCGCCGCAGGCCGCTGAGGCAGAGCATGTCTGAGCGCGCGCGCCTGCGCGAGCTTGGCATCTGCATCGGGCGCGGCACCCCTGGCCCGCTCAACGCCATCACGGACGTGCCCGGCGTGCTCGTCGGGCACGCCACCGTGTGCCACGACCAGGGGCCGGCGCGCACGGGCGTCACCGCCATCTTGCCCAACGGCGGTGACATCTTCATGCAGCGCGTCATGGGCGGCGCGTTCATCCTCAACGGCGCTGGCGAGATGTCCGGCCTGCTCCAGGTCCAAGAGTGGGGCCTCATCGAGACGCCCATCCTGCTCACCAACACGCTGGCCGTGGGCGCCGTCTCCGAGGCCGTGGTGCGCGTCATGGTCGAGCGCTACCCTGGCATTGGTGATGACCATGACGTGATCATCCCGCTGGTTGGCGAGTGTGATGACTCGTTCTTGAACGACATCACGGGGCGCCATGTGACCCATGAGCATGTCGTGGCCGCCATCCGTGACGCGCGCTCCGGACCCGTGCCCGAGGGCAACGTGGGAGGCGGCACGGGCATGGTCAGCTTTGACCTAAAGGGCGGCATCGGCACCGCGTCGCGCCAGATCACGATCGAGCCTGATGAGCCTCACTACACGCTCGGCGTGCTGGTCATGAGCAACGTGGGCCGCTTAGAAGATCTGCGCGTTGACGGCGCGCCCGTCGGGCGCGCCTTGTCCGACGCGCTCACCACCATCCAGCGCCGCGAGGCGCTCTATGGCAGCATCATCGCGATCCTTGGCACCGACGCGCCGCTCATGCCCCACCAGATCAGCCGCCTGTGCAAGCGCGTAGCGCTTGGGATCGGGCGCGTGGGCTCGTACGCGGCGCACGGCTCAGGCGAGCTCGTGATGGGCTTCTCGAACGCGAACACAGTGCCGCGCGGGCGCGGCGCGCGCCGCTACCAGCACACCTCGCTCGCGGATCGTTACCTCGACGTGTTCTACCGCGAGGCGATCGACTGCACCGAGGAGGCCATGCTCAACGCGCTCTGCATGGCCCAGACCATGACCGGCATCCGCGACCACGTCGCCACTGCCATACCGCTCGACCAGCTCGCCGCGCTCATGCAGCGCTATCGCGAGGCGATCTGATCGTGCTCGGTTGTGGTGAGGCGAAGCAGCCCTACAACCAGGTCTAATTCAAGCGATGCGACGCCTGCGCACGATCGCCCGCTCACACACAACCTCCCGCGCGGTGCATCGCATGTTTAGATTTTATGCGGGGATCGTCCAAGCGAGCGGTTGGTTTGCATGAGACACCTCGCGCGATGTGAGGGGCGCGAGGTGTCTCACACACCTCACATCGCCTGGCGCTCAGCGCCGCGATACAGATGCAGCGCGTGCAGGTAGCTGCCCGCGTGCGCGATGAGGCCGTCGTGGTGGAGCAGATCCGCGCTCCACTGGCCGCTCTCACACCAGCGCGCGTGCGCGCCATCATCGTGCCACAGCGTGACGCCACCCTCCTCGCCGCTGGCGTGCCAGCCCGCGCGATGCGCCTCATAGCGCGCTTGCGCCGCGCGCGCGCGCCACAGCTCGGGGCGTGAGCGCGCAACGTCAGCGCTGACGTGCTGCGCGCGCGCAGCGTCGGGTGATGAGAGGTCCCACTGCGTGAAGCTTGAGCGCTGGCGTGACCAGGTGAGCAGGGAGGTGTCATCGAGCAGGGCGGCGCGATCGTCGCCTGCGGTGAGGGTGAGCGTGTGGAGCGATTGTTGCGTCTGCACGTCCCAGATGATGCAGGTGTCCTTGCTGTCGAGCGACGCGACGCGTCGCTCGTCCAGCGCGAAGGCGCGCTGCACCAGCCCCTTGTGGCCCTCAAGCGCGCCCACGCAGCGCGCCTGAGCGATGTCCCATAGCCGCAGCGTGGTGTCGCTGGACCATGATAACAAGCGCCCATCGACCAGCCGCTTGGCGCCCTTGATGAGCTTATTGTGGTCGCTCAAGGTGGCGCGCAGGCTGCCATCGCGCAGCTCCCACAGCCGCAGCGTCGCATCACTGGACCAGCTCACCAGCGTGTGATCGTCCCAGCGCAGCGCGCCTTGCACGAGCTTGTCGTGGCCGCGCAGCGTGTGCAGACACGCGCCAGTGTCACGCGCCCAGACGCGCAAGGTGGCGTCGCTGGACCAGCTCACCAGCCGCTGCGCGTCAAACGCCAGCGCGCCTTGGATGAGCTTGTCGTGGCCGCGCAGCGTGTGCAGGCAGTCGCCTGATCGCCAGTCCCACACACGCAACGTCTCATCACTGGCCCAGCTCACCAGGGTGTGCTCGTCCCACAACAGCGCGCCCGTGACGCCCTTGGTGTGGCCCTGCATCCGATGCAGCAGCGCGCCGCTGCTGAGCGACCACACCAGCAGCTCACCATCGCTCGACCACGACACCTGATGCTGCGCATCAAGCGCCATCACCCCCTGGATGAACGCGCGGTGGCCCTCTTCTTGCGCGATAGCGTGCTGCGCAGGCTCCCAGCGCCAGTGACGCAGCGTGCCATCCCATGACCACGACAAGATGCCCCCGTCGGGTCGCTCCATCGCGCCCCACACCCCTGCGGTGTGGCCCTCCAACACGGCGACGCAAGGCGCCCCCTCGCGCTCCAGATCCCAGCCGCGCAGCGTGCCATCGCCGGACCACGTCAAGAGCGCGCCTGCGCGCAGGCGCGTCGCCCCGCGCACCCAGCTCGCGTGCCCCGTCAGCGTGGCCAAACACGCGCCTGTGGCGCGCGCCCAGACGCGCGCGGTGGCGTCCTTAGACCATGAGACGAGCCGCGCGCCATCCCACGCCATCACGCCATCAACCCAGTCCTTGTGACCCTCAAAGAGGCGCACCTGCTGACCATCCTCAAGTGACCACAGCCGCAGCGTGCCGTCCTTGCTCCATGACAGCAGGTGCGCGTCATCAAGCTGTCGCGCGCCGATCACCGCGTCGCTGTGTCCCTCCAGCGTGAAGACATGCTCGCCCACGTGGAGGTCACAGTCAGCGCGCTTGAGCTGCGTCTCAGCGGGCAGCGCCCAGACCACGAGCGTGTGATCCATCGACCATGTGACCAAGCGCCCATCACGCAAGCCCAGCGCGCCTAACACCGCCTTGGTGTGCTCTTGACCTTGGCACAGCGCGACCTGCTCATAGCGCTGAAGATCCCAGACGCGCGCCGAGCGATCCTCACCCCAGCTCACCAGCCGATGCTCGGACAACAACGCCGCGCCCCGGATCGGCCTCGTGTGGCCTGTGAGGGTGTGCAGCGCCTCGCCAGTCTGCGCCTGCCATACGATGATGGTCTTGTCCTTGCTCCATGAGACGAGCCTGTCATCGGATAGCGCGGCCACGCCCAAGACCTCCTTGGTGTGCCCGGCGAGGGTGGCGATGGGCTCGGCCATGATCAGCTCCCACACCACCAGCGTGCCATCGCGTGACGCGCTCACCGCGCGCGCCTCATCAAGCAAGATCAGCGCGTCCACGCCGTCAGTGTGCTGCGCCATCACCTCGCGCGTGGCGCCTGTGGTCGCGTCCCACAGCCGCAGCGTGCCGTCCTTGCTCCACGAGAGGGCTTGCTCGCCACCCTCCTCATCAGTCACCCACAGGGCGCCCTCCACGCGGTCAGTGTGACCCGAATACACGCGCTCGCACAGGTTGGGCCGCGCCTGCGCCGCGCGCGACGCGCGACGCAACCACAGCCAGTCCGCCTCGCCACGCTCAAGCCAGCCCTGCGCCGCGCGCGTGATAGGGCTGTCGTCGCTGTGCTCCATCGCCTGCTGCAACAGGATCTTGTGCGCAGGCCAAGCCGCCTCACCGCGCATCAAGAGGTGCGCGCGCTCGCGCAAGAAAGCCAGCCACGCGGGCGCCTCGTCCGCCGCTCCCAGCGCCACCACGCGCTCAAGCTCGCTCACGAGGTCGAGCGTCGTCACCGCAGGCAGCGCGCTCAATCGCGCGTTCAAATACGCATAATCGGTCAGCCGAGACACCACCGCCTCAAGCGCCCCCTCGCCGTGCCAGCTCAAGGTGTAGTCGGTGCCAAAGCGGAACAGGTGATCGCGCAGCGCCCCATGCGGCAAGCTGTCCCAGCGCGCCGCCAGCCGATACAGCTTGCGCTCCACCTCGCGCAGCGTGTCCGCAAGCGCCGGGGCAGGGGCGACGCCTTGCTCGGGGCGACCCGTGATGTAGTCTTGAAAGGACTGGTGATAGATCGCGTGGCCCGCGCCGCCGCCTGGGGCGGGCGCGCGCCGAAGCAGCGCCTGACCCGCGCGCAGCGCGGCTTGCACGCGCGGCAAGTAGTCCGGCGCGTCGCCAAGCTCCGGCGCCAGCAGCATCGCCAGCGCCTCGTCTGTCAGCGGCTCCTGCGCTCGCGCCAGCGCGCACACCAAGAAGGGCAGGTCGCGCTTCACCGAGCTTAAGCCCGCGCGGCTCATCAGCGCGTCATAATAAGCGGTCAAGCCCTCGGGCAAGCGATCATCATCGCGCACGGACAGCGCGCCGCTGCGCAGATCCGACAGCAGCAGATGCACATACAGCGGCAGCCCCTGCGCGTGCTGCACCACGCGCGACACGAACGTGTTCTCCACGCCCTGCGCGCCATCGGTGTCACGACGCAGCAGCGCATAGCGCGCGTTGCCCAAGCCCTCAATGAGCATGGCGCGCAGATCATCGGCGCTCATCAGCGGCAAGCCGCCCTCAAACAGCGGCTCAATGGCCTCGCGCGTGCCGTCAAGCCCGCGCCCCGCGCGCCCGCACACAAGCCACAGCGTGCCCGGCAGCGCCAGCCTGCCGATCAGCTCGGCGGCGTCAGGATCTTGGCCGATCAGCTCATCAAGGCCATCGAGCAGCACGCGGAACGTCTGGCGCGTGGCGCGCGGGTTGTCTTGGGGCAGCTGCGCGATGGCGCGAAGGCGCGTCAGCACGTCCTCGATGAGCGCGTCGAGATCTGTGGGATCGTGCTCGGGCGCGCGCGTGAGCGGCTGGAGCGGCGCCCAATCGCAGAGCGCCGCCTGCAAGTGACGCAAGAATGTGCGCTTGAGCTGGCGCGACGCGCTGCCTTGCATCCGGTGGTAGAGCAGGCCGTGGTGGCTGCCCGCGCTATAATCCGTGGCGAGCTTGGCCAAGAGGATCGACTTGCCAAGGCCCGGACCCCCTGACAGATGGCCGATGCGCGCCTCGTGCGGGTGATACACGTCGCGCTGCTTGACCCACCGCTTCACATGCAAAAGCTCCCCCGCGCGTCCCACCAGCTCCTCGCCCCAGCGCTTGGCCTCATGCAGCGCCTCTTGCCAGGGCACCTGCGCGCGCGCCTGCGCGCGCTCACGCTCGCGCAGCGCCTCATCATAGCGGAACACCTCGCGAAACGTGCTCACCTCGACCTGCTCGGACTGCGCCTCATCGCGCCCCAGCGGCGTGTAAGACAGGCGGTCAGCGTCAGCGCGGGCGAACAGCTGCGTGGCGGGCGCGCCGGGCTGCACGCGCAGCTCCCCTGACGCGCTGTCCACGCGCCGCACAGGCCCAAACATCACCAGCGGCATCAGCGCCAGCGCGCGATCCTCGCGCACGAGCCACGTCCCGTCGCTATGCGCGGCCAGCGCCTCGGGCGCGGTCACAGGCTGCGGCTCCAGGCCGCGCAGCAGGTGCGCTTGGCCGTGCGTCATCGCGAACGCGTCAGCGCGCGCGGTCACGGCCAGCACCTCGCTCAAGATCCCGTGGAGGTTGGGCAGGTGCGCGGCGAGCAGGTCGCGCGCGCCTTGGGAGGTCTGTCCGCCGTGGTGGGCGAGGTTGTTGCGCAGGATCAGCAGCGAGCTGTGCTCATCGGCGCCCTCACCGCGATCAAAGCGCGGCGCGAAGGTCTGCTCATAGAGATCAAACACGCCAGGCGCGATGAGCGGCTGAGCGGGCCGAGCGGCGCTCAGATCCCTCAAGATGCCGAGCCAGCGCCCGAGCGTGGGGCGCTCGATGTTATCGCGCAGCTGGCGCGCGAGCTTCGCGGGTACCTGCCCGCCATGCGCCGCGCGCACCTCACCGAGCGCCACGGCCACGGCCCAGCGCAAGGTCAGCTCGGCGGTGTCCACGAGCCAGTGCAATCGCACGCGCGGGTGCGTCTCAGCCCACATGGCCTTGTAGGGCAGGGCCAGCGGGGTGGGGAGCTTGTCTGGGGCGAGCGCGTCGGGCCAGGGGGTGCGCTGGTGGAGGGCGCTGATGGCGTCGAGCAGCTTCTTGCGATCGAGCAGCCGCGTCATGCCCAAGTCATCGCGCAGATCATCGCCGGTCAGCGCGCTCAGGTCCGCGACGCGCACCTCGTTGTCCTCAAACGCTTGCGCGTAAGCGTCTAGCTCCAGCCCTCGCAAAAACTCGCGGATCTCGCTCATCGCCTCGCTCCTGCCTCGCGCCCTCACGGGTGAGGGCGTCGTCCCTTCGCGCGCAACCATCCCAACATCAAGAGGGTCTAGTTGTCGCAGAGGAGAACGCGCGAGGGAAGGGTGAAAGCGTGACCTAATAGATCGTCATGAGATCATAAATGGCGCTGTGGCGCACATGGTCGATGCACGCGCTCGCGCGCGTGCTGTAGTGGCTTGGCGCGTGGGCCGCTGACGCGGCCCACGCGCTAGGTTGTGCGCGCTGGCGCGCGCTGTGGAGCGCGCTGTGGAGCGCGCCTCGCGCGGCCTGCTGCTCTTCACGAGCGCGCGAAGCGCGCGGATGTTGGCGAGGGCGCGACAGTGCTTGGCCGCGCCGTGGCGATTCTGTTACAACGATGCCCTCGCTGGCGCGCTTCGCGCCGTTTGGCGAGCACGACACGAGCGAGCATGAGCTGGACGCGCTATAAGATCGGCATCGCGCTGTGCGTGGCTTTGTGGGCCGCGCCGCTGGGCTGTGGCAATGATCGCTTCTCGCATCAGTGGGACACGCGCTACCTGGAGGCTGGGCGCGATCATGACGCGGGGCGCGCAGCCCAGGCGCACGCGCACTATGCGCAGCTGGTGAAGCACGCGCCTGACACGGCGCGCGCGCGTCAAGCGCGCTACTACCAGGCGACCTTGTGGCTTGAGCATGGCGAGCAGGCCAAGGGCCTGGCCGCGCTCGACGCGCTGTGGCGCGAGGACGTGCGCGATGATTATGGCGCGCGCGCCTTATATACATGCACCGCCGCGCAGCCCGACCTGGAGGCGCGCGTGCCGATGTGGCGCGCGCTGATCAAGCGCTACCCCAGCGCCGTGGCCGCCGAGCACGCGCTGCATGACCTGCGCCTGTATCATCGCGATCGTGGCCAGCCTGAGGCCTTCTTGACTGAGGCGGATGACGCCATCGCCGCGTCGCGCGGCGAGGATCTGGAAGACTTCGCGCTGTGGCACAAGGCGCAGTGGCTTGATGAGAGCTTGGGTCGACCCGACGACGCCCTCAAGGTCTATCGCCAGATCGTGACGCTCGACCCGGATGGTCCGCTGGCCGATGACGCCATCTGGGCCGAGGCCAAGCTGCACGAGCGCGCTGGCGACTACCGGGCTGCGATCAAGGCGATGGAGCTTTTGCTCAAGGATCGCGAGGCGTCCTGGTTCGTGGGCACCTATGACTCCGAGTTTGCTGATCAAGCGCGCTTTCGCATCGGCGTGCTCCACCAAGAGAAGCTCGCCGCGCACGACGAGGCGATCCGCCAGTTTGAGCTGTTTATCAGGGAGTTCCCCACCAGCCGCTTGGGCGATGACGCGGCGTGGCGCATCGTGCAGTCGCGCAGGCTGTCAGGGCAGCCGCGCTGGCGCGAGGCGCTCAGTCGCTTCGTGGAAGACTATCCCGAGAGCCGCTGGACCGCGCGCTTGAAGGCGGGTGAGTTTGACTGGGCGGAGGTCACGCGATGATCGTGGTGGAGCGCGTGACCAAGCTGTACGCCGGGCGCCCCGTGCTCGATGACGTCTCTCTGGAGGTGCCTGACAGCACCAACTTAGGCCTCATCGGCCCCGGCGGCGCGGGCAAGTCCTTGCTGTTGAAGATCATCTGCGGGTTGGTGCCCCCCGACGCGGGGCGCGTGCTGATCGACGGCGTGCATGTGCAGTCGCTCAGCGAGACGGAGCTCGCCGAGCTGCGCTTTCGCATCGGGATGCTGTTCCAGAACTACGCCCTGTTTGACTTCATGAACGTGTCGCAGAACATCGCCTTCCCGCTGCTCCAAGAGGGCAAGCTGTCGCAGGAGGCGATCGACGCGCGCGTCACGGAGCTGCTGAAGGCCATCAGCCTGCCGCACATTGGGCATCAGTTCCCCAACGAGCTGTCAGGTGGCATGAAGAAGCGGGTGAGCTTCGCGCGGGCGATCGCGCCGGAGCCGCCGATCGTGTTCTACGACGATCCGACGGCGGGCCTCGATCCTGTGACAAGCTCCAAGATCTTCTTGTTATTGCGTGACATTCGCGATCGTCTGGGCACCACCAGCGTGACGATCTCGCATGACATCGGCGGCATCAAGGACATCTGTGATAACTTCGCGATGCTCAACGAGGGCAAGCTGGTGTTCTACGGCTCGCGCGCCGAGGTGGAGCGCACGTCGCAGCCGCTGGTGCGCCAGTTCTGGGACGGGTTCAGCGACGACGAGCTGGGGATGTGACCATGGCTGAGGTGCGCACCATCGCGGAGACGCCGCTTCGCTCGCTTGGCGGCGCGTTCATGGGGGCCAGCGCCACCATCGGCGGCATGCTCATGCTCATCGGGCAGATCATGGTGCGCCTGGCGCCGTGGAAGCTCGACGGGCCTGAGACGTGGCGCAACATGTATCGCATCGGCGTCAAGAGCTTCCCCATCATCTTGGTGACGGCGGTGCTGGTGGGCGCCATCATGGTGATCCAGAGCGGGACTTATATTGAGCAGTACGGCGCATATGGGCTCTTGGGCTGGGGCGCGGGTTACAGCGTGCTGCGCGAGGTGGGGCCGATCCTGATCGGGCTGATGTTCTCGGGGCGCGTGGGCGCGAACAACACCGCAGAGCTTGGCACGATGAAGGTCACGGATCAGATCGACGCGTTGCGCGCGCTTGCGATCGATCCTATCAGCTACCTCGTGGTGCCGCGCTTCTACAGCATGATCTTGATGATGTTCCTGCTCACGGTGGTGGGCGACTTCACGGCGCTGTTGGGCGGCGCGGTCACGAGCCAGTTCCTGCTGGGCGTGAACATGGAGGTCTTCGCCTGGAGCGTGGTCACCTACATCAAGCTGGGGGATCTGTTCCACGGGCTCATCAAGGCGCTGACGTTCGGGTTCGCGATCGCGGTGATCTCGTGTCACTTCGGGCTGAACACCTCAGGCGGCGCGGTGGGTGTGGGGCGCGCGGTGAACGCGTCGGTGGTGGGCAGCGCCATCGCCATCTTCTTGCTCGACTACATCATCACTTACTCGTCGCTCTAGAGGCGCGCGCATCATGACGACCGCTCCGCTGAACGAACAACCTCACCCCGTGCCACGCGCAGCGCCCACAGAGGGCGCGCTGTCGCGATTCTTGCGCGCTTTGGGTGAGCCGTTCACTGAGATCTTTGTGACGCTGCGCGCCATCGCGCAGGTCTTCTCGCTGACGCTCTATTATCTGGTGCGCGGTCGCAAGCGGCGCGCGGCGATCATGGAGCAGATGTATGAGATCGGCAACCGCTCGGTGGTGTTCATCGCGTTCACGCTCGGCTTCTTGGGCATGATCCTCATCTACCAGGCGGGCTTCCAGGCCAAGAACATCACGGGCGACTTGCAGATGCTGGGCGGCCTGTTCTTGCAGCTCTTGCTGCGCGAGTTCGCGCCCACCATCACGGCCATGATGCTCGCCACGCGCGTGGGCACAGGGATGGCCGCGCAGATCGGCAGCATGGTGGTCACCGAGCAGGTCGACGCGCTCAAGATGTGCGCCGCGCAGCCGATCGAGTATCTGGTGGTGCCGCGCTTTATCGCTAGCACCGTCATGACCGTGGCGCTGACGATCTTCGCGGTGCTGGTGTCCTATGCCGCAGGCGGCGCCACCGCTTATTTCTCCTTTGGGTTGAACATCCGCACCTTCATCGATCTGGGGTTCGTAGGGCCGTTTGACATCTGCATTGGGCTGGCGAAGGCGCTGGCGTATGGCATGGCGATCCCGGTGATCGCGTGTCAGGCGGGCCTCGACGTGCACGGCGGCAGCGAGGGGGTGGGGCGCGCGACGACGCAGGCGGTGGTCAACGCGAGCTTGGCGGTGGTGGTGCTCGACTTCATCATCTCTGGCATTGGCTTCATCATCTTGTCGGTGCTGTGATGCAGCACACTCGCCACATCCTCGCGCTACTGCTCGCATCGCTGACGCTGTGCGCGGCGATGCATGACGCGCATGCGCGAGGCGCCCGCGTGGTGGGCGCGCGCATCGGCGCGCGGTATCTGAGCGTGGGCTGGTCAGCGCAGCCGGGGCTCATCACCACCGATCAAGGCGGCCCCTCACCGGCGCTCGCGCAGCTCACGATGGCGACCTTGGGTTTTCATCAGCTCGTGACCCAAGACCTCGCCATGAGCGTCGAGGCGCAGCTTGGCGCGGGGTGGCTGCGCCCGCACGGCGCCGCGCCCGAGGGCGTGGGCGCCTCACAGTGGGCGTTGTCCTATCAGGTGGGGTTGTTCGGGCGCTGGCTGATTGGCGGCGCTGAGTCAGGGCCGACCGCGGCGCTGGGTGTGACCTACGCGGGCGCGCAGCTTGATGAGGCGCCCGCGCGGATGCTGTCGCTGGAGCCGCGCCTGGGGTGGCTGTTCTGGAGCGGCGCTGATGGGGCGGTGTGGGTGGAGCTTGGCTACGCGCCGCCTGTGATCCAGGGGCTCTCTTTGCCGCTGAGGTTCGATGAATCGGGAGCTGATCTTGCGGCCAACGCGTGGCGCTGGCACCGCGCCACGCTCACCTTGCAGTGGAGCTTCTGAGCGCTTATGGGACACATCGTCTTCAAGAACATCCACAAGCGCTTCGGCTCCAAGATCGTGCTACGCGGCGTGGATCTGGAGGTCATGCCGGGCCAAGTGTTCTTCGTCATCGGCGCCAGCGGCGCGGGCAAGAGCGTCTTGGTGAAGCACCTGGTGGGGCTGCTTCGCCCCGATGAGGGCCAGATCTTCCTCGACGGCCAGGAGATCACGCACTTGAGCGAGCGCGATTTTTATCCCATCCGCAAGCGCTGCGCGATGGTGTTTCAGAACTCCACCTTGTTCGACTCCATGACCTTGTTAGAGAACGTGGCGCTGCCGATCCGCAAGCACCTTGATGTCACGGGCGCTCAAGCGCTCGACATGGCGCGCGAGAAGCTGCGCTTGGTCGGCATGGAGCTGTACGCGGATCGTCACGCGGCCGACTTCGGCGACGGGATGCGCAAGAAGGTCGCCATCGCGCGCGCGCTCACGCTCGATCCGGAGTATGTGATCTTCGATGAGCCGACCACCGGCATTGATCCGATCAGCGCGGCGATGGTGGACAAGCTGATCCGCAGGTTATCCGACAGCTTAGGCGTGACGAGCATCGTGATCTCGCATGATCTTCGCAGCATCTTTGGCATCGCTGACCGGATCGCCATGCTCTACAAGGGCGAGTTTATGTTAGATGGGACGCCGCAGGAGTTTAAGGACAGCAAAGATCCGATCGTCCAGCAGTTCATCCAGGGGCTGCCTGAGGGGCCGATGGAGGTCTGACGTGGCGCGCCGCATGGCGTCGTCGACCCTGGTTTTGTTTGCGCGCCGCTGGTGGTAAGGTCTGGCGGCTCCTCCCTGCGCGGCAGCGGCACAGGCCCCTCACAGGGCCAGCCGCTGACGCACCCCCTCCTCAGCGCGCGTCGCGCTGACAAGGCTCCTGAGATACCGGATGCAGAAGAAAGAGACGGCCATTGAGGTCAAGGTTGGCGCCCTGGTGATCTTCTCGCTAGGGCTGCTGGTCGCGTTTGTGCTGGTGCTCGGCGACTTCTCGTTCTCGCGCGGCTACGAGGTCCACGTCGAGTTCCAGAACGCGGGCGGCTTGAAGCCCGGCGGCGATGTGGCCATCGCGGGCATGAACGTGGGCACGGTGCGACAGCTCCAGTTTCGCCGCAATGAGGCGGACCTCACCATCAACGCCGTCATGGTGCGCGCGACGCTGTCCGTGCAGTCGGACTACGCGAGCTCGATCCGTCAAGACAGCCAGTTCTACATCACCACGCGCGGCGTGCTCGGTGAGCCCTACATTGAGATCGTGACGCCTAACCCGAGCAGCCCCACGGTGCCTACGGGCGCGGTCCTGCGCGGCGTCGATCCACCACGCATGGACATCATCATCTCCGAGGCCACGCGCCTGCTCACCATGCTCACGGACCTGCTGGGCGATCCCAACGTCACCGCGCGTGACCTGATGGCCAACGCCTCCGCCTTCTTCAAGCTCTTGGCCGAGATCGTGCAAGAAAGCCGCGCTGGCATCGGCACCACCATTGAGAACGTCAGCAAGACGGCTGACGAGGCCGCCAAGATGCTCGCCGCGCTCAACGTCACCGTCGGCGATGGCAAAGAGGTCGAGGCGCTGTTCACGGACTTGCGCGGCGCGGGCCGCGACCTGCGCCGCTCCGCCAGCTACGCGACCCGCATCGCGGGTCGCGTCGACAACGCGCTCGATCCGCTGCTCAATGACGGCTCCGCCACCTTGCGCAACGCGCGTGAGGTCAGCGACACCGCCCAGCGGCTCATCGTCTCGCGCGAGGCCAACCTCGGTCGCGCGCTCGACAACATTGAGCAGGCCACCCAAGACCTCACCGTCATCAGCGCCGACACGCGCGTGCTCGTGCAGCGCGTCAAGGACGGCGAGGGCACGGTAGGTAAGCTGATGCAGGAGCGGGAGATTTACGATGATCTCAAGGAGATCATGCGCCAGATCAAGCAGCGCCCCTGGAAGATCATCTGGAAAGAGTGAGCGTCGTACTAGCTCACTATGCGCCGCGCGCATAAGGGGCATGGCGCTTTAGCATTAGACGCGCGCTGGGGCGCCGCTAGCTTGAAGGGTGTGGGCCACGCAGGAATGTGCAGGCCGCCCCCTACGTTGGCTTAGCATCGACCCTGGAGCGCGCGATGAGACGATCACCTCTGAGCTATTTGTGGCGACGCCTGCTGATCATCGCGCTCGCCATGATCATGCTCATCACCGGTCTGTCCGGCCTCGCCAGCGCCGCCGTGCCGCCTCATGTCGTCGAGCGCGCGGGCCTTGACGCGCGCCTGAGCTGGCACTATCCCGAGCGCTACGCCCCCGCCATCACCGAGCTTGAGCAGCAAGCCCCCGCACAGATCGAGCGTCTGTGGCGCGAGCTGGCCTTGGATGAGCTTGATCAGACCCCGGCCATTCAGGTCTGGCTGTTGGGCGAGCTTGATCATTACTTTCAGTGGCATGAGCTGGCGGGCAGGGCGCCTGAGTGGGCCATCGGCCTGTCGCTCACCAACCGCCAGACCGTGCTCGTGCGTCATGGCGTTGGCCTCGGCGGCCAGCCCGTCGATCTTCAGAAGACCTTGGCGCATGAGCTGGCGCATGTGGCGATGGACTACTCGCGCCAAGGCCACCATGTGCCGCGCTGGCTCAATGAGGGCTACGCCAGCCACTTCGCCAAGGAGTGGACTCTGGAGCGTGGTGAGCTTGTGGCGCGCATGGCGGCCAGCGGTCGGCTCATCCCGATGAGCGAGCTGGATCGCTACTTCCCCGCGCACCATGAGACGACCTCGCTGGCCTATGCGCAGAGCCACCACTTCATCCGTCACTTAGAGCGCCAGTACGGCGCCTCGCTGTGGCCTGAGCTGATGCGTCACATCCGCTCAGGTGAGACGTTGTCTGTCGCCTTCACCCTCACCACAGGCGACGACTTCGAGCGCGTCGAGTTCGACTGGCGCACTGGCCTCGCCGCACAATCCTCGCCGTGGTCGGTGTTTGCCGATGGGACGCTGCTATTTTTTGGCCTCAGCGTGTTGTTTCTGCTAACATGGCGCGTGCGCAGGCGTCGCACACGCCAGCTGTTTGACCGACTGGATGATGATCTGGGTGACTGGGGCTATGACCCCGAGGCCTATCCATTGCCAGGGATGTCACGAGGTCTGCCCGCGGCATGAGCCGCGACTTCAGGCGACCAAGCTGGTCGAGCGCGGCGCGAGTCGCTCCAGGATGGAGCCGCTCGCGTCTTGCGTGTCGCGACCTACGACGCACACCACGGATGGACTCAAAGCGCCCCGCGCGCGATGTGCGGGCGCGCCTCATGGATGGAGGCGAGGATGGCAGACGCGATCCACACTGATCAGCTCCCCGAGCAAGACACGCTGCGCCTTGGCAAGCGCAGCCCGCGCCGCGTTGACGCGTCGGGCGCGCCCGCGAGCCGTCAGGCCGCGTTCCGCCCCGCTGAGGCGATCGCGAGCCGCCAAGACATCTTGCGCGACTTTATCCTGGGGGTCGATCGCGACACCTCGCTCCTGCCCCAGACGCCCGAGCAGGCGTGGCAAGACGCGCTCATCTTGCAGGCCGTCGATGAGGCGCGCGGTGATTGGGACGCGCTGCTCGCGCGTCATGACGCGCTCACGCGTCAGCACGGCGATGCCCCCCCCGACGCGTGGCGCGTCGCGCGCCGCGCCGCACGTCAGCGCGGCGACCTCGCCCAAATCCAGCGCACCCTCGGCGCGTCGATGGATCTGGAAGTCGGCGCCGCCGAGGCGCTGGCGCGTCTGGAGTCCGCGCAGCTGAGCTGGGCCCACGAGGAGCCTCGCGAGGTCGTCGCCCTCTCACTGTCAAGCGTCACGCTGCCACCACAGACCGACGACGCCACCCGCGCCTTCATCGCGCTGTGGCGCGCGCAGCTCACCATCGACGCGCAGCTCTCCGTGGGTGAGGTGCAGTGCGCGTTGGAGACGCTCGGTGCGTGGATCGCCG
This sequence comes from uncultured Bradymonadales bacterium, assembly GCA_964468515.1. Classification (GTDB taxonomy): domain Bacteria; phylum Myxococcota_A; class Bradymonadia; order Bradymonadales; family Bradymonadaceae; genus CAYXWB01. The sequence continues at coordinate 34,252 of CAYXWB010000008.1, forward strand.
AGGAGGGCGCGCGCGCGCCCGTGGAGATCGCGCGCCGCGTGCGCGCGCAGCGCGCGCTCTGGCTGATGGCCTGTGGCCAGCTTGATGAGGCCGCTGAGGCGCTTGAGGCGCTGATCGCAGAAGGGGGCGAGGCGCTGCCCGCGCTGCTCGACGCGCTCGTGGGCTTGCGCCTGTCGCGCGGTGAGCTTTTGGAGGCCCAAGCCCTCGCGCTGAGCGCCGCCGCCAAGCGCGCCAGCGCCTCGTTGCCCGCCGCCACCGTGGGCAGCCTCGCCGCGCTCGCCAGCCAGCGCGATCCGACGCGCGCCCGCGCGCTGCTTCGCGTCGCGCTCGACGCGGGTCAGCTCGATGACGCCGCCCTGCGCCTGTATGAGCGCCTGCTCGATGACGCCGCGCTCAGTGACAGCGAGGACGCGGCGACCGCGCGCGAGGCGCTGACGCGCGTGCTGTCACAGCGCTTGGAGCGCGCGCTGGAGCCTCACGTCCGCGTGGACGCGCTGCTGCGCTTGGGCAGGCTGTACGAGGCGGATGGCGCCGATGAGGCCGCGTGTGAGGTCTTCCGCGAGGCCCTCCAGCTCGCCCCCGCCCAGCCCGCTGTGCTGCGCGCCTTGGGCCGCGTCTACGATCGTCGCCAAGACTGGGCCAGCCTCGCCGCGCTCTATGAGCACGAGATCCAAGCGCTCGATGGCGCGCCCGAGGTCTGGCGTCGTCACTTCCAGGCCGCTGAGCTGTATGAGCGTCGCTTGCAGGAGCTGGATCGCGCCCTGATGCACTACCGCCATGTGCTCGGCCGCAAGCCCGCTGACCTGCCCGCGCTCAAGGGCGCCGCCCGCATCCTGGAGCAGCGCGGCCAGTGGCACACGCTCGCTGATCTGTTCTTGGTGAGCGTGGAGGCCACCACCAGCCAGCGTCAGCGCCTCTACATGCTCGATCGCGTGGCCGAGATCGCGGAGCAACACCTCAACCACGCCGAGATCGCCATCGGCGCGTGGGAGGAGATCGTCAAGCTCAACCCGCAACACCCTACAGCCTATGCGTCGCTGGGGCGGCTGTATCACCGCACGAAGCGCTGGGTCGCGCTCATCGCGCTGAACACGCAAGAGCTGGCGCTCATCGACGACGCCGAGGAGCGCGCGGGCATGTGCCTGCGCAACGCCGAGATCGCGCAGTCCAAGCTCAAGGATCACGCGCAAGCCGAGGCGCACTATCAGCGCGCGCTGTCCGAGGTGTCCGATTACCTGCCCGCCCTGGAGGGCTTGGGCCGCCTGTACCTGAGCGCGGGGCGCTGGGACGCGCTGGCCGCGATGACACACCGCGAGTTTGGCGCGCTCCAGAGCCGCCGCGAGCAGGTTCGTCAATTGGGCGCGCTGGCGCAGGTGTGTGAGGAGCAGCTGGGGCGCCCTGAGGACGCCATCTCACTGCTTCAAGAGGCGCTGCGTCGCGACAGCGCGGACCTCAACGCCTACTGCGCGCTGGAGCGTCTGCACCGTCGCTTGGGGCAGTGGCAGGCGCTCGATGGGTTGTGGCGCTGGCGCTTGGAGCGCACGACGCGTCCAGCGGAGGTGTCGAGCTTGCACGGCGAGCTGGGGCAGCTGTGGGAGAGCGAGCTGCGCGATCCTGCGCGGGCTTTGGCGCACTATCAGGCCGCGCTGTGCGCCGATCCGACGCAGGTGGCGTGGCTTGAGGGGCTGTGTCGCGTGTGGGCGCGCGCGGGACAAGAGGCACACGCGGTCGCCGCGTGGCTTGAGGCCAACCTCGCGGGCCAGCTCACCGCCCCTGAGGCGCGGGCGCGCTTGGCGACGATCTTGGGTCGCTTGCATGAGCTGGCGACGCAGCTGCCGGAGGCCGGGGCGATGTGGCGAGAGGGCGCGGTGTCGCTTGAGGACGACGCGGTGCGTCGCCTGACGCTCGGCATCTTCGGCGAGCGCCAAGCGCTTGAGGCGCTGCGCGTCAGCCGCCCCTGGCACAGCTGGGAGCAGCTCGCCGCGATGCCTCGCCACGGCCTCACAGAGCAGCTTGGCGCGCAGCTTGATGGCTTGGTGCAGACGCTCGGGGGCGACGCGCGCCAGTGGTGGCTGTCGGAGCTTGCGCTCGACGCGCAGCGCGCCTTGCCCGCAGGGCGCGCGCCGCGCGCGCACTGGCTGGGGCTTGATCTGATGCGCTTGCTGGAGGGCGAGTCACCCGGCCAAGGCGGCGCGCGCTGCGAGGCCGCGCCGGGACGCGCGCGCTTGCGCGCGCTCACGGCGCGTCAAGATGAGCGCTGGGAGGAGCACGCGCTGTGGACGCATCGTGAGCTGGAGCGCATGACGAGCGCGTCGCTGCGCGTGCGACGCGTGCTGGAGCTGGCGCGAGCGCCGCACCTCAACGCCGCCGAGCGCGACGCGCTCCTTGCGGAGGCCGTGGAGGTGGCGTTCCCCGCGACCGGCGGCGACTTGGCCCACATGGACGCGCTCGATGAGCTGTATCAGTCGCTCTATGAGGCGCCCGCGTGGGCGCTGGCGCGTCGCGCGCTGGAGCGTCACGTCACGCACCCCGAGGTCAAGCGCACCTCGCGCGCCTTCTTGTATGATGCGCTGGCGGATGTGCTGGAGCGCGACGCTGGCGAACCGGAGGGGGCGCTGCAAGCGCGCGCGCAGGCTTGGGAGCTTGGCCGCGATCCCGCGCAGCTTGAGGCGATGGTGCGCTTGAGCGAGTCGCTGGGCCTGTTACATGACAGCATCGAGTATCAGCATGAGCTGTACGAGGCGCTGGCGACGCAGCCCGAGGTTGATCAGGCGCGCCGCGTGGCCGCGGGCCTCAAGCTCGTGGCGCTGATGCAGCGCGAGGCGCAGCATGAGGACGCCATCACCATGCTGGAGGTGCTGCGCGAGGAGTTCGAGCACGCGCCTGAGGCCAGCCAGATCGAGCTTCAGCTCGCGCGCGCGTTGTCAGGCGGCGCGGACTATGCGCGCGCGGGGCGTCTGTTCAAGCGCGCGCTCACGGGCCGCGAGGTGGCGACGCAGCTCGACGCGTGGCGCGAGTGGATCGCGCTGACGCGCGGCCCGCTGCGTGATGTGCGCGGCGCGTATGCGCTGCAGTGGAGCGTGGTGCGCGCCTCAACGCAGGATGAGGACTGGGCGCTGCTGTTGACGCTCGCGCGTCAGCTCGACGTGCTCGACGCCTGCGCCGCCGAGATCATGCGCCTGGCGGGGCTCGCCCAAGGCGACGCGCGCCGCGCGCTGCTGGGGCGTGCGCTGGCCCTCTATGATGGCGAGCTTGCGCGACCCGATGAGGCCGCGCGCGCTTATCTGGAGCTTGAGGGCTGCTTGCAGCCTGGCGAGGAGGCGTGGTGGGCCGCGCGCCGCAAGCGCGCGACGTGCTTGTCGCGTATCACTGGCAAGCATGGCGAGGCCTTCGCGCTGTTCCAAGAACTGATGCGGCGCGATCCGTTCGACGCGGACACCTACCTCGGCGTGGCGCCGCTGCTGGAGCGCGTGCAGACGCTAGATCGTGCGCGCGTCAACAAGCAGCTCTTGCGCACCTTGGGGCAGCCTGTGACGCTTGAGCGTGAGCGGACCAAGACCATCCCCTCGCGCCTGCTGGAAGAGGCGCGGGTGCTGACCTCTTTGCTGCCTGAGGGGATGAGCGAGCCGCTGCTGGACGCCTTCTATGAGGCGGCGCCGCTGATGACGCGCTGCTTTGGCGAGCTGACGTTGCAGCGCAAGGCGCTGGACTCGGATCGCAAGGCGCTGCGCGATCTGGCGCCGGTGGCGGATCTGTTCGCCATCACGTTTGACGCCGTGGGGCTGCGCAAGATGACCGTGCAGTTTGGCGAGGCGCTGGACGTGCCGATGGCGGTGCTGTGGGATCGCGAGCCGCTGGTGTGGCTCAACATCCACGCGCTGGGCGACTTCGACGAGGCGGCGCTGCGCTTCTTGGCGGGCTATGCTGCGGCGCTGGCTTGGACGCAGGTCCCGGGGCTGGTCAACATGGACGCGCGCTTGGTGTGGCACCTGTTCGACGGCGTGTTGGGCCGCCAGCGCTCGGGTCAGGGCTTGCGCGGTGAGGTCGGCAAGGCGGGCGCGCAGCTCGCGGAGCCGGTGGCGGGCGCGATGCACTTGAGCGCGCGTCGTCGCTTGGTCGAGGCGCTGGAGCCGCTGCTCGACACCTTGCCAAGCTGCGATCCTGTGGCGTGGTCGGCGCAGCTTGACGGCTTCGCTTGTCGCCTGGGGCTCGTGCTGTGCGGAGACTTGGAGGCGGCCGCGCGCGCCATCTTGCGCTTGCGCGGCTGGCGCGAGCCGCTGGAGCATCCGGACACGCAGCGCGCGCTGCGCGAGGACGCGCGCTTGGCGGACCTGTTCGCCTTCGTGCTGGATGACGCCTACTTGCAGGTGCGCCACGCGCTCGGCTTGAGCGGCAGGCCCAGCACGCTGGCGTGGTGAGGCGCGCACCTGCGCTTCGCGCCTCCCAAGACGCGCCCGCGCGCTAGCGCGCGGGCGCGTCCTGTGCGACACTCGCGACGCCTGGAGCCCCTGAGCCTCGCGAGGAGCGCATGCCGACGATCTCGGTCGAGAACTACCTCAAGACCATCTATCACTTGCAGCAGCGCGCGGACGGGGCGGTCAAGACCAAGGCGATCGCGGATCATCTGGCGCTCTCGCTGCCCTCGGTGACGAGCATGCTCAAGGGGCTGTCCGATGACGCCCTCGTGGAGTACACGCCCTATCGCGGCGCGCGCTTGACCGAGCGCGGCGAGCGCTTGGCGTTGCAGGTGATCCGCAAGCACCGGCTGGTGGAGCTGTTCTTGGTCCAGACCTTGAGCTACACCTGGGACGAGGTCCACGCTGAGGCGGAGCGCTTGGAGCACGCGATCAGCGATGAGCTGGCCGCGCGCATGGAGGCTTACTTGGCCTTCCCTCGCTTTGATCCTCACGGCGATCCTATCCCAGACGCGCATGGCAAGCTGCCGAGCCGCGACACGATGCCGCTGTCGCAGGCGCCGCACGGCGTGCCGCTGCGGCTGCGTCGGGTGCTGGATCAAGACGCTGAGGTGCTGCGCTACCTGCACCGGGTGGGGCTGGTGCCCGACGCGACGCTCATCATCCGCGAGATCCTGCCCTTTGACGGCCAGGTCGCGCTCACCCTCTCAAGCGGCGATCCGCTGGCGTTGAGCCGAGAGCTAGCTGCGCGCCTGCTGGTGCGCGTGCAAGAGCCTGAGGCGGCGTGAAGCGCGCGCTTGAGCGCGAGGCTTAGGCTCACACGCTGGCGCATGACCCGCCCAGGCGCTTAGCCAGAACATCAAGAAGAGTGCGTTGAAGGGCGTGCGATGTCACATGGAGGACCGCTCCGCGCGATAGGTTGATGAAGACAGCTTCGCACAGGCGCGGTGAGCACGCCACGCTGTGACACACTCTGAGCGCGCCGCTTGACGCTTCGCGCAGGTGATTATCGTGAGCTGTGTAGGCTGCGCGGTGGTCGTGCGGTGATTCGCTCAGGTTGTGCCGCTGCGTGAGGGTGCGTTCATGATCATTCAGACGAGGCAAGAAACGCTGCGCTTGATCAAGCAGCACGATCACGGGCTGCTGGCCGGTGAGCTCGCCCACGCGTGGCGGCTGCCCTCAGGCGCGCCGCTGCCCGCGCACCTCGTGCGCGCGATCGCGCTGCATGATCTGGCCTGGGAGCCGATCGATGACCTCGACGCCCAAGCGCCGCAAGACCTCTACTTTGATGAGGAGCGTCAGCAGCTGCACGACTTTATGAGCCTGCCAAGCGACCTCAAGCTGCCGCTGTATGTGCGCGGCGTTGATGTGTTGGAGCGGATCGATCCGCACGTGGCGCTGCTGGTGAGCGTGCACTATGGCGCGTTCATGCCGGATCGATGCGAGGATCTTATCAATGGCGAGCGCGACCGGCAGGCGCGCCTCATGGCTGAGCTAGAGGTTGATCCTGGGCAGCTTGAGCGCGACTACGCCGCGCTCAAGGCGCTTGACATGCTCTCGCTCTACATCTGCCAATGTGCGCCTGGGGGCCTCCCCGAAGCATGCCCTGACTGGATCAAGCCCGCCGTGCGCCTGGATGATCAGACGATCCAGGTGAGGTTCATCGACCCACACACGGTCGCGCTGCGTGGCTGTCAGCTCGCCGCGCCGATCAGCGCCTCGCTGCCTTATCGTGAGCTTGCGCGTCGCGCGCGCGATCGCGAGGCGCTTGCCAGCGGCTGGGCCGAGGCGCCCACGCGCCGCCACAAGCTCCAGATCATCGCTGAGGATGGATCGGGCGTGTGAGATGAGGCGGCGCGACGCGCACCTTGTCGCGCGCGAAGCGCGGGCCTATAGTGCCGCGCGAGCAGGGGGCGTGTTTGGGGTTGCCAGCGAGCAGACGAGGAGGGTGAGCGATGCAGTTTGAGCTAGATCGTCGCGCGCTGCGCGAGGTCGCGGCCCAGAGCGAGCCTGG
>CAYXWB010000009.1:0-40500 GCA_964468515.1 uncultured Bradymonadales bacterium
CGCGGCGGCCGCAGGCTCGTGGCGCGCCACAGCGCGGCGCGTAGGGACGACATCAGCGCCTCCTAAAGAGCGCGCACCTCGCCATGAGGTCGCGCGCGCCCCCTGCATACAGGCAGAGGTGCGGCGGCGCCAAGCCCTCATTTCATATATAAATAAAAACAAATAAATCCGTATCATTTTTATTAAAAAGTAAAAATAACGCAATTTAGCGCATACAGCGCCTCGACGATCCTCGCGCGCTGATCTAGACTGAGCGCGACGCGCGCTCGGCTCAAGTGAGCGGGTTGAGCGTTGAGGACGACGCGCGCACACGGATTGAGGAGCGCCATGACGATCGCAGATGAGCAAGATCTCAAGGGCCTGCGCGCCGCAGGCAAGGTGGCCGCCCAGTGCATGGGCTGGATGTGTGAGCAAGCGCGCGAGGGGATGACCACGGCGCAGTTGGACGCGTTGGGCCAAGCCTTCCTTGATGAGCGCGGCGCCAAGAGCGCGCCGCAGCTGACGTATAACTTCCCTGGCGCGACCTGCATCAGCGTCAACGAGGAGGTGGCCCACGGCATCCCTGGGGCGCGCGTGCTCAAGCGCGGCGACTTGGTCAACGTGGACGTCTCGCTCTCGCTCGACGGCTACTTCGCGGACACGGGGATGAGCTTCGTGTTGGGCGAGGCGGATCCGGCGCAGGCGAAGATCATCGACGCGACGCGACTGGCGCGTGATGCGGCCATCGCGCGCATCCATCATGGCCAGCCGTTCTCGCTGGTGGGGCGCATGTTCGAGAAGATCGCGCGCGCCAGCGGCCTGCGGGTCATCCGCAACTTAGGCTCTCACGGCGTGGGGCGCTCGCTGCATGAGCCGCCCGAGTTCATCCCGCCCTACCTCGATCGCAGCGAGAAGCGGCTGTTTCGCCGCGGCATGGTGTTGACGATCGAGCCCTTCTTGACCAACGGCGACACCTGGGTGCAGGAGGCCAGCGACGGCTGGACGCTGCGCAACCGCGCGGGCAGCCGATCGGCGCAGTTTGAGCACACCATCGTCGTGACCGACGGCGCGCCGCTTATTATGACCATGCCTTAGAGCTTGGACGAGAACTTTTGAAACGGCACCTTATCGTTCACCTTGAGCGTCAGCGGCTCGCGCTTGCTGCCTTGACGCACCTCGACCTGGTAGGTGCCTGGCCGAAGCGTCGTGGTGAACGGCAGCTTGGAGACGAGCAGCCCCTGCATGTAGAGCAGCGCGTCGGGTGACTTGGCGTTGATCTCCACCACCATGCCTTGCGGTGTGCGCAACAGCTTGGGGTTGCCCACCGGCGCAGGCTGGGGCTGAGGCTGAGGCGGCGTCACCACCACGGGGGGCTTGAGGGGCGCAGGCGTCGTCGTCGGCGGCGCGCTCACCACAGCCCCTGGGGCGGGCTGCGGCTTGGGCTGAGGCTTGTCGCCGAGCCCCACGATGATCAGCAGCGCGACGCTGCCCGCCACCACGATCCCCAAGATCACGACCACGGCGATCGCCATGAGGCCGCGCTGCTCGGCGCGCGCTGGGTGAGCGCGCGTGGTCGCGCTCGGCTCATGCCTGGGATCATCCGCAGCGCCTGAGGTGGCTGCCATCGGGCCTGGGGTCATGATGGCCGAGGCGGTGCCGCTGAGCGGCGGCCTGGGCGTGCTCATGGGGTTGTCCCCGGTGGCGAACGGCACGTTGCGCTCGCGCTCCGTGATGCGCGCGCGTGGCCCCGCGCCAAGCTCAATGCGGCTGGTGGCCGGAGGCGCGAGCCCTTGCAAGTCGCGGACATAGACGGCGGCGTCGCGCGGCGAGACGAAGATGCCGCTGGCCTGCATGAACTCCTCAAGATCCTGCTGCATCGTCTGCGCGCTCTGATAACGCTGGGCGCGATCCTTGGCCAAGGCGACCATCAGGATGTTCACGATCGTCTGCGGCAGATCGGGGCGATGCTTGCGCGGATCCTCAGGATCGCGCGTCAGGATCGCGTTGACCGCGAACAGGTCATCACCAAAGGGCTTGGCGCCGGTCAGCAGCTCGTACAGCACGATGCCTGTAGCGAACACGTCCGCGCGCCGATCAATGTCCTTGGCCGACTCGATCTGCTCGGGGGCCATGTAGGCGAACTTGCCTTTGACCGCGCCGGTCTGGGTCTTGGTCTGGTTGTCGCGGGCTTTGGCCACGCCAAAGTCCAGCAGCTTGACCGCGCCCTCATTGGACAGCAGCACGTTGTGCGGCGTCACGTCGCGGTGGATGAGGCCCACATGCTGGCCATCGCGGCCGGTGTAGTTGTGCGCGAACTCAAGCGCCATCAGCAGCTGCGCGGCGATATAGAGCGCGACGCCCAGCGGCAAGAACTCACCGCGCTGCTGGGTGTGCTCCAGCAGATCCGACAGATCCAGCCCCTCGATGTACTCCATGGCGATGAAGTATTGGCCGTCCACATCACCGATATCGTAGATCTGGCCGATGTTGGGGTGGGTGAGGTTGGCGACCAGGCGCGCCTCATCCAAGAACATCTCCACGAACTTCGTGTCACGCGCCATGTGGGGCAGGATCCGCTTGATGGCGGTCTGGCGGTTAAAGCCGCCCGGGCCTTCATGCTCCGCGAGCCAGATCTCGGCCATGCCCCCGGTCGCGATGTGACGTATTAACCTGTACTTGCCGAGTTGCTGGACCTGATCCATCACCTGCACCTGGCTGCGAGTCATCACCTGTGCGCGCGCGTTCTGCCCCTACATAGCACGGGTGGCGTGCGTGTGCGAGTCGCGAGGCGGCCGTCAAAAACTGGCTCTGGGCGCGCGCGCGGGTGAGACTGAGGCGGTCTTCGCGCTCAAGAGGAGCCTCCCATGCGCAGGTCACCGCGCCATCAAGCCCACCATCTCAGCCTCATCGCCCTGCTCGCGCTGCTCAGCGCGGGCTGCAACGCCACGCTCACGCCCGCGCCCGAGCACAGCTTCGACGCTCCGCTGCTGCGGCGCGACGCGCCCGCCACGGCGCGCCTGCGGATGCTGCACGCCATGGGCCAGGTGCGCGCCGAGCGGGCGGCGCGCGCCGTGGCGAGCGCCGCCCGCTCGGCGCCTGCGGGGCGCGCTTCACGCGCACCTGGCAGCGCCACGGGGCGCGCCATCAGCTCACCTGAGCGCGACGCCCGCGCGCCCATCCCACGCGCGCCCACGCTGTCAAGCCAGCGCATCAGCGCGCCGAGCGCGCCTGCGCGCGCAGCGCGCACCGACGCCCACGACGTCGCCTACATCGCTGCCATGCACGCGCGCCACAACGCCACCTTGCCAGACAAAGCGCTGGGCGACGCGAGCGCGCTCTACAAGCACTGCAAGGCGGCCAAGAAGGTCAGCTTTAAGGCGCCGCGCGCGGGCGACGTCGCCTTCTTTCACAACACGTGGGATAGCAATGGCGATGGCCGCAACAACGACTGGTACACGCACGCGGCGATGGTGCAGGCCATCGCCAGCGACGGGAGCGTGACGCTGTTGGGCTACCGCGACGGCCAAGTGCGCCGCTTCACGATGGATCTGAAGCGACCCGACGATCACGCGCGCAACGGCGCGCTGCGCGCGAAGCGGGCGCAAGACGTCCCCTTCACGCAGTATCTGGCGGCGCAGCTCTACGCGGGATCATGCGGCCTGATGCCAAGCGGCGCGTTCTCCCTGGAGGAGCACTGGCGCCCGTGAGCGTGGGCGCAGCAAACCCCACGCTCGCTTGGACGATCCCCGCTTAAGCTCAAGCGCTGCGACGCAGCGCTCAGGAGGTCGTGTGAGCGACGCGCCCTGTGAGGCGCGCAGCAGCGCGCCTTGAGCGGTCCGTGAGGGGCCAAGGCGCAGGTGCGGCGCCTGCGGATCAGCGCGAGGTGACAGGATAAGCGGAGGTCGCGTAGCGCTTAGGGCCAGCGGCCCAGTCGATCAGCAGCGTGGACTGGCCGCGATCATAGCGCAGCGAGGGAGCGGGCGCGACGCCCTCCACGCACCAAGCGGCAGCGGGTTGCACGACCCAGCTCCAGAGCACCTCACCGGTTTGAGGTTCGATGCCGATCAAGAACCCCGCGCAATAATCATGATGATTAAACAGCACGAGCTGATCGGGCAGTTGAAGGGGCGTCACGCGAGGCAGCGCGCCGCGCCAAGTCCAGCCGCGCTCGTGGCGCAGGGTGGCGCCAGGGGTGACGCCAGGTGAGGCGGGCAGCGCAGACGAGCTCAGCCCTGGATCGCGCCACGACAGGTCATGGAGCGGCGCGCTCGGCGCGCGCTCAACCTCAACGTGAGCCTGGATTTTTGCACGCTCCATGCGCGCCCCGAGGGCGCCACCGAGCAGACCAGCCAGGGTGATGAGGGCGATGAGCGGCAGGTGCGTGTTTTGAGGGATGGTGGTCATAGGGGAGCTCCGCAAGCAGGTTCACACCTGGACGTTAACCTACTATAAGAGGGTATCCCATCCCAAGCGAAGCTCAAAAGGGTGTGAAGCTTGCCTAAGGGCGCCCTTGTGCTTTAATTGAAGAGACGCAGCGACGAAGCGCTGATCATAGAGAGAATCGGTAAGCGGTCAGTAAGGCGCTCACAAAAAAAACATCTACCCATTAAGCACCATGTTACCAAAGCGCGACTATTATGACGTCTTGCGCGTCTCACGCGATGCCAATGGGGGTGAGCTTAAGCGTGCATATCATGCCCAGGCCAAGACCTGTCACCCCGATCTAAACCAAGACGACCCGGAGAACGCCGCCGCGTGTTTTCGCGAGGTGAGACGCGCCTATGAGGTGTTGAGCGACCCTGCGCGCAGGCTCGTGTATGACACGATAGGCGATGAGGGGCTGCTGGGGGAGGGCTTGGCGGAAGGGGCAGGCTTCGCAGAGTTCCATGACATCCTGAATCAGTTCGGGATGGGGGATCTGTTCGGGGAGGTGTTTCGGGACCGAGCGCCGAGCGGCGCCGCCGCGCCGACGCCGCGCCGAGGCCATGACGCGCACATGGGGCTGACCTTGAGCTTCGAGGAGGCGGCCTTCGGCGCGACGCGCACGCTGCGCGTGCCTCACCACGCGCCCTGCGACAGCTGCATGGGCGATGGGACGCTTGAGGAGCTGAGCGCCCGCCCCTGCCCGCGCTGTGAGGGTAAGGGCAAGATCTCACACAAGCAGGGGATCTTCAACGTCAGCCAGAGCTGCCCTCAGTGTGATGGGGCAGGCGAGCTGGATGATGACGTCTGCGTGTGCTGTGGGGGCCAAGGCAGCGTGACGACATACCGCGCCTTGACGCTGCGCATCCCGGCGGGCATCGACACGGACGCGCGCTTGCGCGTCAAGGGTGAGGGGGAGCTGGGGCAGCATGGTGGCGAGCGCGGCGATCTGCTGGTGGCGATCGAGGTCGAGCCGAGCCCGGTGTTTGAGCGTGAGGGCAGCACGTTGCGCGTGTACAGCGAGCTGTCGTTCATCGACGCCGCGCTGGGCTGTGAGATCCGCGTGCCCACGCTCCAAGGTGAGCGCACGCTGCGTATCCCTGCGGGCACCCAATATGGCGCGACGTTCACCTTGACTGGCGAGGGGCTGCCCGAGCAAGGCGGCGCGGGCGTGGGCCCGCTCGTGGTGCAGCTGAAGCTCATCACGCCTGTGCTGGATGAGGCAGGCCTTGAGCTCTTGCGCAAGCTCTCCAGCACGCAGCCGCCTCATCGGGCGCAGAGCGGTCGTGACGGCGTCACCGACTGAGACGCCTCACAGCGTGGTGGCGGCGAAGGTGTCGCATGCGGCCAGCGTGCCCTGGGTCAAGCCCACGCGAAACCAGCGCGCGCGCTGGGCGCTGGTGCCATGCGTGAACGACTCAGGCACCACGCGCCCAGCGCTCTGCTTTTGGAGCCGATCATCGCCGATGGCGCTGGCGGCGGCTAAGCCCTCCTCGACGTCCCCCTCATCTAAGATCTGGCGCGCCTTGTCGGCGTGATGCGCCCACAGCCCGGCGTAGCAGTCAGCCTGCAGCTCCATGCGCACGGACAGCGCGTTGGCCTGGGCCTTGGCCATGCCGCGCTGCTGCTGTCGCACGCGCGTCGAGGTGCCCAAGAGCGTCTGCACATGGTGGCCGACCTCGTGCGCGATGACGTAGGCTTGGGCGAAGTCGCCCGGTGCCTTGAAGCGCTCGCGCAGATCACGATAGAAGCTCAGATCGATATAGATCTTGGCGTCAGCGGGGCAATAGAACGGCCCCATGGCCGCTTGGCCTTGGCCACACGCCGACGCGGTCTGATCGCGAAACAGCACGAGCGTGGGGAGCTTGTAGTGCTGGCCTTGGGCGGCGAACAGCGGCGTCCAGGTGTCCTCGGTGTCAGCCAGCACCACGGAGACGAAGTCGGCCAGCTCATCTTGGGCCGGGTCCACAGGCGCGCTGGGTGTGGGCGCGCCGCTGGGCGCGCCGCCACCGTCGAGCTGTTGCAAGACCTTGGCGGGATCTTGGCCAAGCAGCGCGGCGATCACGACGATGACGACCGTCGCGCCTAAGCCGATCTTCACCCCCGCCCCGCCTCGCCCACGTCGATCCTCAATGTTCGCGCTGCGGCGTCCGTCCTTCCTCATGACTCATGACCTTTAGGCGCGGCCAACGGCGCGCTCTTGCTGGGGGCTTGATGGGGTGAGAGGTGCGCTCAGCCCATGGCGAAGCGGCCATCAAAGGGCAGCACCACGGGGGTGACGCCCGCGTCGCGGATTTCTTGTACGAAGCCTGGCAGATCGACCTGGGGCAAGCACCAGGGCTGCTGATGGTAGCCGGTGAAGAACCAGTCCCAGTGACAGGGGATGATGATCTTGGGCTTGAGCAGCGAGACGATCTCGCTGACGTAGTTGGGGCGATAGCGCCGCCCGATGGCGCACAAGCAGACGACATCAGCCTGCAACCCGCGCAGCTCATCCGGGAAGAACTCAGCCGAGTCAATGTGCACGCAGCGCACGCCGCCAAGCTCGACGTACCAGTTGAGCACGAGGCCGTGGCGCAGGTCCGTGACGCGCGGGGGCCAAGGCGGCGGCGTGGGGATATCACCAGGCAGCGAGACGCGGTTAAAGTAGACGCGCCCGTGCGCGGAGGGCAGGCCCTTGAGGCGCGCTTTGCCTGAGTCGATCCACTCGCGCCCGCGCGTCTCGACGAGCTGTGACTCGGGCAGACCAGCGGCGCGGGCGCAGTTGCAGGCGTCAGGGGAGCCGATGAAGCGGGCGCCGGTCTGCTGGCACAAGAGCGGCGCGTCGAGCACGTGGTCGTGGTGGGCGTGGCCGATGAGGACATCATCGGCGTGGGGGATGACGCGGCGCAGGAGCGCCGCGTCGCTGCGCAGCGGCAACAGGGCGGTCTGCAGCAGGCCCGGGCGCGTGATGAACGGGTCCAGCACCAGCGTGCGATCGTCGCCCTCAAGCACGAAGCCCGCCGTGCCTAAGTAGCGCAGCTGAAAGGGGGCGTCGGCCAAGACCGGGTCGCGGTGAAAGAGCCCCTCAGGGACGCGATCGAGCAGCATAAGCAGGCCTTGTGCGTGTGCCGCGCGTGCGGCGCTTTGATCGTGATGCGCGTGTTGGCGAGGTCATGCGCGCGCCGCAGCTATGATAACCTGCGCGCGGCGCGAGCGCAGGTTATCAAGGAGACCTCGCGCTGGCGAGGCCAAGCGCTCAGGCGCTTGAGCGTGGGTGATGAGCGGCCTGCCCTTGAGGCCCACAGTGGGAGAGATAAGCCCTTGAGCACTGAGCGATTTGCGCTGCGACCCTATCAGCACGAGGCGATCGAGGCGGTCGATGAGGCGCGCCGACGCGGCCTGCGCCGCGCGCTGATCTGTCTGCCCACCGGGGCGGGCAAGACGGTCATCTTCTCGGAGCTCGCGCGCCGCGCCACGGGCGACGTGATCGTGCTGGCGCACCGCGAGGAGCTGCTGGAGCAAGCGCGCGATAAGCTTGAGCGCGCCTTGCAAGGCAGCGCGAAGGTGGCCATTGAGCAGGGCAACAGGCGCGCGCCCGCCGACGCGCGCGTCATCGTGTGCTCGATCCGCTCGCTGCATGAGGGGCGCATCGGGCAGGTGCTGCAGGGGCGTCGTATCGAGCTTGTGATCTACGATGAGTGCCACCACGCGGCGGCCGACGACAACAAGCGGGTGCTGCGCCAGATCGGCGTGTTCGAGCCCGACTGGCCCGGCATCTTGGTGGGGTTCACCGCGACCACGCGGCGCGGCGATGGCATTGGCCTCGACACGGTGTTTGAGGACATCGTGTGCGAGCGCACGATGGCAGATCTGATTGAAGGCGGCTACTTGGTGCCCTTGCGCGGCTATCGCATCGCGACGCAGGCGGATCTGCATCAGGTCTCAGGCGTGGGCGGCGACTTCAACCTGGAGGAGCTGGCTGAGGCGGTGGACATCCAAGAGCGCAACGCGCTGGTGGCGCGCTCGATCCAGGAGCTTGCGCGCGATCGACGCGCGCTGGTGTTCTGCGTCACGGTGGCGCACGCCAAGCACTTGGCGAGGGCGCTCAACCGGATCGGCGTGCCGACGGGGATCGTCTATGGCGAGATGCCCAGCGATCGGCGCCAGGAGGTGCTGGCGAACTTCCGCGACAACACGCTGATGGCGCTCACCAACGTGGGGGTTTTGACCGAGGGGTTTGATGATCCTGAGGTGTCATGTGTCGCGATGGCGCGCCCCACGCGCTCCTCCGGCCTCTATGCGCAGTGCGTCGGGCGCGGGACGCGGCTGTTTGAGGGCAAGCGCGACTGCCTGGTGTTGGACTTCGTGGACTTGAGCGACGTGTCGCTGGTCACGCTGCCCTCGCTGTTTGGCATGCCACGCCAGCTCAACATGTTGGGCGAGGAGGTGGAGGAGGTGCGGCGCCAGCTGCAGGGGGTGTGGTTTGACTTCGATGAGTTTGATCAGCAGGCGGACGAGGTGACGATCCACGAGATCAAGCGACGTGCGCAGAGCTTCGATCCGCTGACCTTGGATGTGGACCCAGAGGTCTTGGCGATCTCACCGCTGGCGTGGGAGTCGTTGGGGCGCGCGGGGCTGGCGCTGCATCTGATGCGTCGTCCTGGCAAGCTGCGCGAGTGCCTGATCTTGGACACACAGAAGCGGGGCAAGGGACGCTATCGTGTGGTGGTGGATGGCGAACAGGAGGCGACCTTCAGCACGATCGAGGCGGCGATTGAGGCCTGCGACTACGAGGTGGGGCAGCTGGGGCCGCAGGCCTGGGAGAGCGCGCAGCCGCACGCGCCTTGGCGCTTGGGGCCGATCCCTGAGCCGCTCCAGGCGCGCCTGGAGCGGCTGCCGCGCTGGGCGCGGGCGCGCCCAGCGCGCAACCACGGCGAGGCGCTGCGTCAGCTGGCCTATGGCGCGCACGCCAGCCGCCCGGGCCTGCCCAAGCGCGGCGAGTGAGCGGCGCGGCTGTCGCGCGCGGCTTTGCATTGGTCATCAGGTGAGCGCATAGTCATATCACAGCGCCTGATGTCTTGGGCGCGAGGAGTGAGACGCGATGCTCAGACGACTGATCCGACAGACCTCTAGCGCGATGGCCGCGCAGGTCGATCATGCCTTCGTGGAGGGGTTCATCAAGCAGCGGCGCGCGGCGCCGAGCGCGGCGACAGCGGCGCTGTCGCCCGCGCAGGTGGATGAGCGCCTCGATCTGATCGAGGCGCTGGCGGCGCGCTACGCGCCGCACACTGGCGATGAGGCGCGCGGCGACTTCTTCGCGCCGCCTGCGGTGATCACGGCGTCACAGACGCGCGTGCGCGCGCTGTCAGGCGGTGGCCAGGTCGTCGATCTGTGCTGGGAGAGCGGCTACGCGCCCTTTAATGAGGAGGTCGCCGCGGCGTACCTGCGCGCCGAGCGCAACCGCGTGTGTCATGCTCGCCTGTTTGAGCAGCCCGGCCAAGGTCGCCCCGTCGTGATCTTGGTGCACGGCTATCGCGGCGGTCACTTCGGGGTGGAGGAGCGCGTGTGGCCGATCGAGGCGTACCGACGCGCGGGCCTGGATGTGGCGCTGTTCGTGATGCCTCACCATGGCGCGCGCCAAGCTCCCGAGCGAGCGCGGCCGCCCTTCCCGTCCGCCGATCCGAGGCTCACCATCGAGGGGATGCGCCAAGCGATCCACGATCTGCGCGCGCTCATGGGGGCGCTCAAAGCGCGCGGGGCGTGCGCGGTGGGGGTGAGCGGTATGAGCTTGGGCGGCTACGTCAGCGCCCTGCTCACCACGCTAGAGCCCCAGCTGGCCTTCAGCGTCCCGGTCATCCCGCTGGCGTGCTTCGCAGACTTTGGGCGCGATGCCAACACGCTGCTGGGCGACAGCGCCCAACAGGCGCGCCATTATGACGCGCTCAAGGCCATGTGCCGCATCATCAGCCCGCTGGAGGGCGCCGCCGCCATCACGCCACACCACATCATGGTCATCGCTGGCGAGGCCGATCAGGTCACGCCCGTGCACCACGCGCGTCAGATCGCCGCGCACCTTGGCGCGCCGCTCAAGACGTTCCCTGGCGGCCACCTGTTCCAGCTCGGTCGACAGCGCGCCTTTGACGAGGCCATCGCCTTAATGTGCTATGGGGCGCGGCCTTGACGGGTGAGCTTTGCGTCTTGGCGAGGTTCATCTAAGATAGATCTTCTCTATCGCGACGACCTCAACCTCGCCACTGCAAGGAGCCTGTCATGGACCTGCGCGCACGCCTCATCCAAGCCATCTTCAAGGGCGCCGCGCTCGCCGGCGTCGCCACCCTCGCCATCGCGTGCGATGAAGACAGCGCGAGCCCTGCGCCTTGGCCTATCACTGAGCCGAACAACACAAGCCAGACGAACAACACGAGCAGCACGACCAACAACGGGACGACGAACCACACGGGCGATCCCGGCACGACGAACAACACGACGAGCAATGGCACGACCAACAACACGACGAACCATGGCACCACGGGCGGCACCACAGGCGGCACCACCGGGCAGACGACCACGCCTCCCGTCGAAGCCTGTGACGCCGACGACCTGATCACCCTGCCCAACGCGAGGTACCCGCGCGGCTCCTTCGGCGGTGATAACTTCCCCACCCAGTTCTTAGAGACGGGGCGCTATGTCGTCTGCGCGCCCAGCGAGGCGATCGCCTGCGACGCCGCCGACGCCTTCACCACGCGCGAGGCGATCCAAGCGCACGTCACCGAGGGGCTAGGCCAGAAGCCCGCCGGCTGCGGTCACAGGGCCTATGTGATCAGTGATGAGGTCTGTGGCCCCATCGACCGCGTCAACGATGAGTGCTGCTACGACATTGAGCTGACCTTCTCAGCTTGCGCGGAGGGCCGCCCGTTCATCGTCGACGGGCTGGTGCGAACCGCTGAGGTGTCACAGCGCGAGGGTTGGTGTGACAGCGTGACGGTGCGACGCGGCGCGGGGTTGCCTGATGAGGTGAGGTTGGCCATCGCGGCGGCGTGGGCGGACGCGGGCACACATGAGCACGCGTCGGTGGCGTCGTTCGCGCAGTCGCTGATGGAGCTGATGGCTTTGGGTGCGCCGCGAGAGCTGATCGAGGCCACCACGCGCGCCATCGCCGATGAGATCCGCCACGCGCAGACCAGCTTCTCTATCGCATCTTCGTTCGCGTGGCAGCCGCTGGGACCAAGCGAGCTTGACACCACGCCCGCCTCAAGCGGCCCTATCACCCCAGAGCGCGTGCTGCGGGCGGTGCTCGCTGAGGGTTGCATCGGCGAGACGCTGGCGGCAACACAGGCGATGATGCAGGCCACGCAGGTTGATGATCCTGAGCTTCGTCAGGCGCTTGAGACGATCGCGCACGAGGAGGGTGAGCACGCCGAGCTGGCCTGGCAGATCGCCGCCTGGATGCTCGGAAAGTGGCCCGAGCTGCGACCTGTCGCGCAAGCTGTGCTGTTTGGCGAGCCCATCCGCGAGGTTGGTCCTTGGATTGACGGCATGACCGCTATTCAAGAGGTCATGCTTCGCCACGGCGCTATGACACCCGCGCCTCAGGACGCCGCACGCAGGCTCGCTTTTCATGCCATCGTCACGCCCGCCTCACGCGCGCTGCTCGCCGCATGAGCCCCCTCAAGCCATCAGGCGCGACGCAGCGTGAAACGCTGCGTCGCGCCTGATGATGAGGCTCTTCTTGGCCCACGGTCGGTTGCTGCGAGGGGTCAAGGGAGAGGTTGTGGGCGCCTGCCTAGTTGAGCGCTTGTCCCAAGGCGCGGTTAAGGGCGCTCAACCCTCAACACATGCGTCACTGTGATGCGAACGTCTTGCCGCCGGCTCTCTGGCGAGGCGGCCTCATAGAGCCTCACCCTGTCACATCCTCGACGCGGCTTGTGCGCGCGCTGCTGACGCGCGCGTTGAAGGGCCTCCACGTCAAGCGCGATGTCCGCGATGGGGCGATCCGAGCGAAAGGGGGAGTGCGCATAGCGAGGCGGCGCTTCGCCGGAGCGATGAGGGCGCGTCGGCAGGGGCGTGGAGGTGGCGAGCGTGAGGTGGCTTGGCGCGACGGCGCGCTGGCGAGGCGCGTCGGGCGCCTGGGCGCGCTGATGTGTCACGCTCACCTCGCAGCGGGGGCCGCTTGAGGCCAGCGCCCACCCTGCGCCGAGGGCGCTCACGCAGAGCAAAGCGAAGAGCGCGGTGGAGGGGGGTTGGAGGGAGAGGATGGGGAGCATGGGGACCTCGTCGACGAGCGATCGCGCGCAAGCGCGCTGATGATGACGAGTTAATCCTCAACACCAGCGCCAGCCTATCAAGGCGGCGCTTCTTGCTGGGGGGCGCCGCGGGTAGGCTGGGCTTGCTCTAGGCGCATCAGCCCGATCTTGGCGTCGAGGGCGAGCTTATCGCGCACGGCCTGTGCGACGGAGCGCAGCATGGGAAGCTCGGGCTCGTCGCGTAGGAGCGTCGCGAGCGCGCGCGCCTCGGCGGTGATGCCGTAGCTCGGGGCGTGCTTGGCCAGGGCGTCGAGCACGGCGCTGACGCGTAGCACAGTGTCGAGCGCTTCAGCCGGGGCGTCGAGCGCGCGGCGCGTGTCGGTGATCCAAGCCAGCAGGATGGTGCGACCGCTGTCCACGCTCGCGCCCGCGTCGCGCTGGTGATGGTAGGTGAACAGATCGTCGAAGGCGGGCTGTAAGGCCAACAAGAGCGCATCGTCTTCGATGGCGAGGGCTTGGCGCGTGAGGAATTCGCGTGCCTCCTCGCTGCGATAGACGAAGCGGCCTGTGGTGAAGGCGTGCGCGACCTTGAGGTAAAAATCTTGAGGATGGGGTGACACGGTGAAGGGTTGGATCTCGTCGCGATCCAGCGGCGTGTAGGGGCTGAGCTGAGCGAGGGGCGTCTCAAACAGCCGGATGAGGAGCGCGACTTGGCGCGCGCCCGCGACGCCCTCATGGGGCAGCGCGCGCAGCGCGTCGATGTAGGCGAGGGTCATGACGTTGAAGCGAAGCAGCCCGCCCTCACGCACGAGCACGCGCGCCTCAATGTAGTCGAGCAGTTCTTGGACGCAGCTGTCCACGCCAGGGGGCAACCACGCGGGCAGCTGCGTGATGGCGCGCGCACGCAGCGCGTGATGAGGATCATGGCGCACGCGTTGCATCATATCGCGCGAGGCTTGGAGCTGAGCGCGCGCCAGCGGCGTGTCCACGCCAGCGGGCAGCGGGCCTGGGCGAAGGCACATGCCGCTGGCGTAGGCGCTAGCGGGAGGCCACAGCGCGAGCAGCGCGCCGACGAGCACCAGCGCGAGCGCGCTTTGGCGACGGATCGAGTGAGCGAACACAACACCTCCTCCTGATCGGATCCTCATCACAACATACGGCTCTGCGCACGCTAGCACGGCCGCGCGCTGGATAACATCGCCTCATGCGCCGGAGCGCGTGGCGTCGTCTGGGGGCGCGTGCAGCGGGGTCGCGGGGTCAGGCGCATCAGGCAGCGGCTTGGCGGCCAGCCCGATGAGATCGCGCGAGTCGGGATCAAGCCACATGATCAGGAAGCCTGGCACGACGATGACGACCAGCTGGAGCAGGTGCACCAAGACCGCGAAGGCGGCGACGCGGGGGCCGAGCGCGTCAGCGTCCACGGCGACAAACAGGGCCATGGAGCGCGTCATGAAGAACTCAAAATTGCCCGCCATCGCGGGGCCAGCGGGGAACATGATGCCGATCACGAGCAGCGCCATGACGGTGGCCATGTCCCATAGCGAGAGGTCAAACCCGAAGCAGCCCACAGCCAAGACCCACATGGAGGTGGCGTTGGCGATCCAGTAGAGCGCGGTCAAGCCAAAGAAGCGACCCAGGGCGCGGCCTGCAGCCAGCGCCTGAAAGCCTAAGATGAAGGCTTCGAGCATGTCAGCGAGCTTGTCTGCGATGCGGCGCGACACGACGCTGAACAGGCGGCGCACCAGCGCGACGGTCCAGACGCGGCGCCACAGCGCGAGCGCGCACACGGTCATGGCGCCGCCAAAGATGAGCGCGCTCAAGCTGCCCATGGCGGTGGCGAACTCCGTGGCGTGATCGCCTCGGTAGGTGGCCAAGGTGAGGAACAGCAGGCAGGTCATGATCAGGCCGTCAATGACGCGCTCGACCACAGCGGTGCCGAGCGCGCCGCTGGCAGGGATGGTGGTCTTCTTGGCCAGCAGATAAGGCCGCACCAGCTCGCCCAAGCGCAGCGGCAACAGCAAGATGGCGGCGAAGCCGACAGCGCTGACGCGATGCACCAGCGCGGGTGAGACGTTGGGATCGAGCGGGCGCACCAGATCGTACCAGCGCACGACGCGCGCGCCGTGGCAGATGAGATAGAGCGCGCTGAACACGACGCTCCATAAGGCCAGCCGCGCGGGACCCACACGCAGCAGATCAGCCTGGATGTCGCCAAGGGGCAGCCCGCGCAGCGCGAGCCAGAGGAACAGCCCGCCGATGAGGTTCGCGATCAAGAAGGAGAGGGCTAATCGCGCCATGCGCTCGCGCTCGTGGCAAGGGGCGCGCCGTGGCGAGCCACGGCGCGCGTCCTGAGGGGGTCAATCATCACCGAAGTCGCGCCGCAGACGATCTTTGAGGTCATCCAGCTCGCGATCTTGCTCCATCTTGCGAAAGCGGCCGTCAAGCTCAGCGGCGCGGCTGCTTTCGGCGGCGCTTGAGGGGGAGGATTGCGAGGGCGAACCACCGGAGCGACCGCGCTGTGCGGCGGCCTTGAGCTTATCGCGCTGACGACGCACGCTCTGGAGATCTTCTTGGAGCGGCTTCGCCTCGGCGATGTAGCCCCGCAAGATGCCCTCGGCCTCGCTCGCCAGGTCTTGTTCGCCCCACTCGCGCGCCAGGTCGAGGCGACCGCGCCAGCGCTGCTGCTCCTTCTCCAGCTCAGCGAGGCGACGCTCCAGCTCGCGCTCTTGGAGGATGAGCTGGGCCATCTGCTCCTTGGCCTCAGCCTGCGAGATGCCCGCGTAATCATCGACCTCGCGGCGCGCGCCCCCTGCCCCACCAGCGCCCCCTTGGGGTGCGCCCGAGGCGTTGGAGGCGGGGCCGCCGATGACCTCAAAGGGGCCTCCAGCGGGGGGTTGTTCTTGGGCGGGGGGCTTGTCTTGGCCGCCTTGGCCGCCTTGACCTGGGTCAAAGGGTGGCGCGCTGCGCCAAGCGATGGCGTGGGCGGCGGCGGTGGCGAGCGCGTCGGCGACTTGTGCGGAGCCATCAGGCAGGCCGATCTCGCGCGCAGCGGCGCGCGCGGCGTCGAGGCGCTCGGGGCGCAAGAAGCGGTCAAGCTCGGCGCCCAAGCGCAGCAGATCGCGCGTGTGCTCACCGAGGCCGTGGCGGCGCAAGAAGTCGACCTGATGGGCGGCGCCGTCATCGGGGCCGATCATGTAGACGGGGCATCCTTGCGCGATCAGCTCGGGCATCAGGGGCTCAAGGGGGGCGACGATGGCGAGGTCGGCGGCGGCGACGTAGCGCTCCAGGTCGGGGACGCGCCCGAACATGATGGCGGGCAGGCCATACTCAGCGGCGGCGCGACGCAGGGCGTTAGCGGCGGCGCTGTCGCCTTGGTGGTGGAAGATGAAGCGGACGTTGCCCTCGACGAGCTTGCACTGAAAGACGAGCTTGTCGAGGGTGGCAAGCTCGAAGGTCTCCGCGCGCACGAGCACGAGCGTCTCAGACTGAGAGAAGCCTAGCTCAGCGCGGATGGCGCTGGGGTCGAGGGACTTGGTGAAGCTTGTCTGGATGGCAGGCCCCGCGACGAGGACGCGATCTTTGGGGACGCCCGCGCGGGCGAGCTTGTCGCTGAGTTCTTGGTGGGGGACGATGAACGCGTGGAGGCCGCTGCGCGCCCACTGCTCGTCGAGGTTATAATCGGACACGACGCCGACCTGGAGGCTGGGGATGCCAGTGAGGCTCTCCAGCAAGGACAAGGCGCGGACGTGGCGAGCGTTGGTGATGGCCAGCACGTCAGGGCGCACGCGATGGACGGCGCCGAGCAGGTCTTCATCGGAGGGGCGACCTTGGACGGCGACGCGCAGCCCGCGCAGCAGGCGCTCGGCGCTGCCCGTGATGGCGTCGCGGGCCATGGTGCCGATGACCTCCGAGATGGTGACGATCTGCACTTGAAGATCGCGCGCGCGCAGCTGATCAGCGACGGCGGCGCAGGCTTCGGCGCGGGCCGAGTGATCGACCAAGAGCCAGATGATGGTGTTGGCAGGAGGAGGAGGCGTCGTGGTCTCGTGCTCGCTCACAGGTCACCCCGCATGGTGAGGGGCCTCGTCACAGGGGCGCGCGCAGGTGAGTAAGCGCGCGCTGGCGAGGCGCCGCGCTGAACGTTGGGGCCTCAAGGTAAGCCCAGCGCGCGGCGATGACAAGGGCGCGCGACCTCAGTACTCGTAGAAGTTGTCGAGGAACTCCGCGATCTGGCTGACATCCATGGACTTGCAGAAGTAGCCGTTGATGTCGTGATCGATGCAGAATTCTTGGAGGCGCTCCGCTTCTTGATCGCTGAAGATGACGATCACGAGGTCTTCGTAGTCGGGGGAGGCGCGCAGCGTCTCCAGCAGATCGGTGACATTGAGGCGCGGCATCTTGGTGTCGACCAGCAGGATCTCAGGGCGCTCATACTCGATCTTGGACATGACGCCGTTAGGAGACGACAGCGTGATGACCTGATAGCCACCTGAGCGCAGGTAATCCTCAGCGGTCATGATGTCGAGGAGATTATCATCCAGGATCATCACCTTACGACTGGCTTCCATGGCGAGACTACTCCGAGAGGCGCGGGTGACGTGAGCGAAGCTCACGCGAGGGCGTGAAGCGAGAGGACCCCGACGGGTTAAGCTGCGAAGGGTTCACCAAGGCTCACCATAAGACGACGCGGGCGTCGCGGTCAACGACTTCATGCGCATCAAAGGCTAAGGAGCGTGTGTGTCCGCGCGCCTGATGTGCGATGCTGTGGGGTGTTGTGGGGGGGATGCGCAGAGCCAGCACAGAGCAAAGCGCGCCCTGAGCTTAAAAGTTCAGGGCGCGCTTTGAGGAGGTCGCGACCGGGATCGAACCGGTGAATGATGGTTTTGCAAACCATTGCCTTACCACTTGGCTACGCGACCAAGGGAGTCGCAATATAGGCGAGGGCGTTGACGGCGTCAACGCCTTTTTGCTGCCATGGTGTGTGATGAGATGAGGCGCGATGTCGCGCGCGCGTCGCGATGCTGCTATAGAGGAGAGCGCGCCCGCGCGCTGATGGCGCGGGCGCGAGCGAGGAGGATGGTGATGGGCTGGATCGTGTGGTTGATCACGCTGGTGGTGTTGGGGTTAGGCTTAGCGTGGTGGGCGCGGCGCGAGCGCGCGGCGAGCGCGACGCGCGAGGGGTTGCTCAAGGCGCAGCTGGGCAAGCTTGAGGGCGAGCTTGAGGCGGCCCATCAGGAGCACAGCGCGCAGCTGGCGAGGCTGGAGCGAGAGCGCGCCCGTTTGAGCGAGCAGGCGCACTTACCGCTGGCGCAGGCGCTGCTGCCCGCGCTTGACGCGCTGTGGCAGGCTGAGCAGGTGGCGCGCCGCGGTGATGTGGCGAGTCCGCCCGAGCTGACGCGCGGCTTAGGCCTGGTGGTGCGCGAGGTGGAGCAGGCGCTGGCGCGCCATGACATCACCCGGGTGGCGCCCTCCCCCGCCCAGCCCTTTGATCCTGCAGAGCATGAGGCGGTGGCGATGGCGCCCGCCACCGATGAGGTGCCAAGCGGCGCGGTCCACGAGACGTTACGCGCGGGCTGGCGCCACACGACGCGGACGCTGCGTCCTGCGATGGTGCAGGTCGCCTCAAGCGCGGCGCCTGCCAGCGCCATAGCCCCCAACCCCGAGCCCGAGATCACCTTTGGCTTTGAGGAGGCCGAGGCCGAGGGCCAAGTCGAGGCCGACGCGGCTGAGGAGGCAGACGCGCTGACAGCGCGTCAGCCGCGCGCCTGAGGTGGCAGGGCTCAAATGAAGAACAATCCGCTAACCAAAATCGCGTCAGCCGCGCGCCTGAGGGGACAGCGGCCCAGTCACGCGCTCGGTGCTTTGAGGTGAGGCGACGGAGACCCCGTCAGGGACGGTTTCTTGGCGGCGCGTCTCATCCTCAATCTCATAAGCGGTGGTGAGCAAGGTGGGGATAGGACCATGCGCTTGCGCGAACTCGCGCAGCGCCGAGACCAAGCGCTCTGTGATGGCGAGCAGGTGAGCGAGGCCATCAGGTGAGGGCAAGGCGCGGATAGCGACGAACAGCTCGCGATCGGCCAGCGACAGCTGCTCCGTCTCAGCCACCAAGGTCAGCAGCGGCTCACGCACGGCCGCCGTGTGGAGGAGCAAGCGCAGGCGCTCCTCATTTTGAGCGAAGCACAGCAGCGCCTCATCGATCTCGGGGTCATCCAGGAGCGGCTCACGATGGCGCAGCATGGCGGTAGCGACGCTGCCGCTGCCCTGATGCAGCAGCCGCACGCCTTGCTCTAAGGACAGCTCAAAGCTCCAGCACAGGCGCAAGGTGTCTTCATAAGGCCCATCGACACACTCCACCTCAACGAGCTCCTCGCCCTGGCCCTGACGCGCCGCATAGAGCAAGCGCGCGCCGAGCAGGGGGCGATGTTGCACGCGAGAGAACCCCCAGCGGCGCAGGATCTTGACGCACTGCTCGCGCACCTGCGCCGACCAGCTGGCAGGCTTGCGCCGCGCGCGCGCCCAGCGCCATGTGTAGAGGGCAGCGACGCCCAGCAGCAGCAAGATCGAGGTGACGAGCAGAGTGTTCATAGCGTCTCCGGGCGCGCGTCAGCGGGGGCGACATAGAGGATCCCATCGGACGGCGTCGCGCCGCGCCCGAGCACGGGGGGGCTCAAGCGCAGTGAGGGGAGCGGCGCAAGCGGAGTCGGCGCGAGGAGCGCCTCAGGCTCGGGCTTAGGCTTGAGGGGCGGTGGGAGCCCTAAAGCGTGCGCCAGCGGCTCTAGCCCAGCGGTCATAGGCGCGCGCTCAAGCGCGCGCCTTAAGCGCAGCCTGTCCCCCGAGGTGAGCAGGTGTCGCAGCGCGAGCAGGACGGGCGCAGCCCGCACGATGAGGGCGTCGTCACGCGTCTCCATGGCCTCTAAGGCGGGCTCAAGCGCTGACGCCTCAAAGCTGATGAGGCGCGCGATGTGATCGGTGGGCTCAGCGCCAGCGCGCAGCCAGTAGTGGGCTTGTGTGGCGAGATCGAGGGAGCCAAGGCACCCGATGGCGGCGGCGTCTTGTGCGACGCGCAGGCGCTGCGTGAGGGGCAGCGAGGGGAGGAGGCGCGCGAGGTCACGCTGACCTGTGATGTTATGGCACAGCGCGAGCAAGGCGCTGGCGCGGCGCGCGTGGGAGGCGTCTGATGAGCGGATGACGGCGAGGTCCGCGCGACGCTCAAGGCGCGGGCCGAGGATCATGAGGCCGACGACGATGGCGAGCATGGCGAGCATGACAGCGACGACGCGGCGCTCGCGCGCGGAGGAGCGCACAGGAGAGGTGATGCGCATCAGGCGTGCTCCTGGGAGGGGGGCTCAACGCCGGGGGCGCTGGGCTCACCAGGCTCGTGAGGCAGCCAGACGCGGAACGTGGCGCCTTGTCCGGGCTCGCTGCGCACGAGCACATCACCGCCGTGCTGCTCCAAGATGGTGCGCGAGATCACGAGCCCAAGCCCCGAGCCTCCTCGCCCCTTGCGGGTGGTGAAGAAGGGCTCAAAGATCTGGGCCTGGATGGCGAGCGGGATGCCCACGCCATCATCTTGGACCTCGAGCCACAGGCGCGCGCCCTCCACATAGCTTCGCACGACGATGCGCCCGGGGCGATCCGCGTGGGTGGCGAGGGCGGCGTTGGCGATGAGGTTGACGAAGACCTGGGTGAGCTGGCTCTCGACGCCAAGCGCGCAGGGGGGTTGCGCTTGAAGCTCAAGCGTGAGGCGCGCGTCATGATCGCGCAGCGTGACCTCACACAGCGCGGCGGCCTCGCGCACGACCTGATGGAGGTTCACGCGGGCGAGCTGGGCTTGGTGGGGCGCGCGGGCGAGGGAGACGAGGTCATGGATGAAGCGATCGATGCGCTCGACGCCCTCAATGATGCGCACGAGGCGCTCTTGATCGCGCTGCTCAAAGAGCTGATCGCGGTATTTTTGGAGCAAGTAGTCAGCGTAGTTGAGGATGCTGGTGAGGGGGTTCTTGAGCTCATGGGCGACGCTCGTGGCGAGCTGGCCCATGCGCTGCATGTGATCGGCGCGAGCGAGCTCTCGCTCCAGACCTGAGGCGTCCACGCCGAGGGACTGACCGACGATGAGGAAGCCGCGCTGAGAGGCGGTCTCAAGCGAGGGGGTGACGCGCAGGGTGAGCTGGCGGCGCTGCCCATCGGGCAGATGAAGCGAGGCGGTGCTGGGGATGGGCTGTTGACCGACCAAGGCCTCAGCGGCCGCCGCGCGCAGCGGGGCGTGCGCGTCAGGGGCGAAGAACTCGAGCACGTCGCGGCCTGGGGTGGGCGAGCCGACGAGGCGCTCAAAGGCTTGATTCCAGGCGCGCACGCCCCGGCGCGCGTCACACAGGACGACGATGGCGTCGAGCTGATTGAGGATCGGCGCGAGCTCCTCGAAGCGACCGGGCGCGCGGCTGTGGCGGCGCGCCATGAAGCCAAAGATCTGCATAAAGAGGGCGAGCGCCTCGCGTTCTTGGGTGGTGAGGGCGCTGGGCAGGGAGCTCTCGACTTGGAGGCGCGCTTTGACGCGGCGGTCTTCGCTGACGAAGACGACGCGGGCGCCGTTGAGCGTGCGCGCGAAGCGGCGCTCATCGGGGGGCAGCGGATCGCAAGGATGATCGGGCATCGGGCCGACGCTACCTTGGGGTTGTTCGGGGCGAGACAGCGAGGCGGCGAAGGCGCCGGGCAGGTCGAGGGCCAAGCAGAAGGACCAGTCGGGGAAGGCGCTGGCGAGGCACTCGCTGAACAGCGAGAGCAGCTGCTCGGGGTCATCAAACAGGGAGGCGTGGGCGCTGACCGCGCTGAGCGCGCGCAAGAGGCGCACGCCTGGGGCGTGCTGCGCCAGCGGCGCCTCAGGCACGATCAAGACGCGGTAGCCGCCTTGGCGCATGGGGCAGACGCGAAGCGAGGCGCGCCCACAGGGGGCGCCCTGGATCTCGACATCCGCCATGAAGAACTCGCGCGCGCCCTGCGCGTTAGTGATGGCGCGATAGCGGAAGGTGTCGCGCGCTTCGAGGTGAAACAGGACGCCTTGAGTTTCTTTAACGCCTAGGAGGGTGCGGGCGGCGTGATTGGCGAGCAAGATAGCGCCCTCATCGTCGCACAGCGCGACAGGCTCATCGAGCGAGTCGAGCAGCTCAAGCCAGATGTCGGCATCAAAGGTCATGGACGAGCTCCTGAGGGCGACGCGCGCGGTGAGGCATGAGTTCGAGGGGTGGCGCGGGGGCGCAGCAGCGGCTCATGGCGCGCCATCATCGGGAGGCGAGCGCAGGTCGACGATGCGCGCTTGACCGACATAGCCGCGGGTGCGGTACTGGGTGATCTGTCCGAGCCTGCGCACGATGTCAGCGATGCGCTGAGCTTCTTGGCTGATGGTGTCAATGGCGCGCTGGGCGCGCTCGTGCATCGGCAGCTCCAGCTGGGAGAGCAGGTCGGCGTAGTTGAGCAAGCTGGTGAGCGGTTGATTGAGCTCATGAGCGGTGGCGCCAGCGAGCTCAGCCATCATGACTTGCTGGCGAGTGGCCTCCAGATCGGCGTTAGCTTGTTGGAGCTGGCGCTCCATCTGGATGTGCTGGCGCAGATCGGTGAAGACGCCCACGGAGCCGACCTCGCGTCCGCGCTCGTCGTAGATGAGGGCGGCGCTGATGTCGACGGGGATGAGGCGCGCGTCGCGATCACGCAAGCTCTCGCGGCCGCCCTCCAGGCGCCCCACCCCGCCCTCCTCCTGAGCGCGCAGCCGACGCATGATCTGCTGGGCGACGCCCGGGGCGTAGAGGGCGCGCACGTCCATGCCGAGGGCCACCTCGCGAGGCCAGCCGAGGATGCGCTCAGCGGCGGTGTTAAAGATGAGGATCGCGCCATCGCGAGCTGCGGCGACGATGGCGTTGGGGCTGGAGTCGATGAGGTTGGTGAGGAAGTCGCGGCTGCGCACAAGATCAGCGGTGAGGCTGGTGGTACGATCGACGCGAGGGCGCTCGCCATGACGCCGCAGCTCGCGTTGAACGGCGAGGGCGGCGAGCTCGACCACAGCGCTGATGAAGCGCCCCGCGTGTTCTTGGGGCTCGACGTTGGCCAGCGGGCCACAGACGAGCAGCGCGCCGAGCAGCTCTCGGCCATCGCTCAGGGGCCACAAGGCGCAGGCATAAGCGGGGGGCAAGCCGAGGGCGCGCGCGTCCTCCTCGCGAAGCGAGGCGCGCTCATAGCGGGCGAGCGCGGCGGCGAGGTGAGGGGCGCGGCCCGTCTCAAGCTGCGCGGGCAGCGCGGCGACGGGAGGGCTCGCCAGGCGCAAGAGGCCATCCCGACGCAGCAGATAAAAGGCCGCCTGCGTGTGATGGGGCGCGCGCGCGTGCAAGGCGGCGATGAGGGTGGGCCACAGCGCGTCGAGGGCGCGACGCTGGTTGAGCTGCCGGGTCAGCGTGGCCAACGCGTGGGTGTCTTCTTGAGCGCGCCGAAGCAGCGCGACTTGGCGCTGACGCGCGACTTGGCGCTCAATGCGCGCGGCGAGCTCAGCGACGCTGAAGGGTTTGCGGATGAGATCATCGGCGCCAGCTTCGAAGGCGTTGAGCAGGGAGCTATCGGAGGTGAGCGCGGTGATGACGATGACAGGGATGTGGACGCCGCGCTCGCGCTGGCGCAGCAGGCGCAAGAACTCGACGCCGTGGAGCGAGGGGAGCATCAGATCGAGTAACAGCAGCGCGGGCGCGCGCTGGTTGAGGTCATCCAAGGCGTCAAACGCGTCACACGGGTTTAAGAAGCCGCGAAAGGTGTAGCCCCCCTCGGCCAAGAGGGCCTCAATGAGCTCCAACGTGCCAGGCTCATCGTCGATGGCCCAGATCAGCGGGCCATCGGACAACACGGAAGACTCTTCACCGAGGCTGGACATCAGGCCACTCCCTGCGCACACCGCACATCCTCTTGACGTCGCTCAATCGTACGGCTTTCTGCCACCTAGGGCAATGGGTGTGGCTCGGTCGACTTGCCGCGCCCACGACCTTGCCCTACATTCCAGCGTCGCGCTAGTGAGGGCGCGTGCGTAAGCCCCAGGCGCGAGGGAAGCCAGTATGGCGGTGAGGCAAGAAAGCGGCGTGCGAGGCGTGAGCGTCTCGGCGCGAGCGTTGATGATGATGTGCGTCCTAACCTTGGCAGTGGCGTGCGCGGGTAACCCACCCAAAGATGATCGCCCTGAGGCCATCGCCTATACACCCGCAGGGCAGACAGACCTCAAGGTGAGTCACCTCATCGTTGAGGGGGTGAACCAAGTGGATGAGGGCGAGCTGCTGGGCGGCCTCGCCACGCGCGAAGATCCGGGCTGGCGCACCAAGGCGTGGATCAGCTGGCTGCCCGTGCTGGGCGCCCAGACCATCTACTTTAATGAGCTGGAGTGGAAGCGCGACAAGGCGCGCATTGAGGCCTTTTATAAGTCGCGCGGCTTCTTCAAGACGGTCGTCCTCACGAGCGAGGATCGCGCCGCTGAGCCGGGCTACGTGCGCCTGCGGATCAAGATCACGGAAGGGGAGCAGGTGCGCGTGGGCGAGCTGCGCGTGGAGGGCAGCTTGTCCAACCTGCAGAGCCTGCGCGCCGCCTTGCCGATCAAGCCTGGCGAGCCCTACACCGAGCGCGCCTATGAGCAGAGCAAGGCCATCCTCGTCGGGCGCCTTCGCCAGCGCAGCTTCGCCTACGCGAAGGTGTCAGGGCAGATCGTGATCGACCTCAAGACCAACCGCGCCAACGTGACCTACTTTGTGGAGCCCGGGCCGCGCGCGAAGATCGCGGGCTATAAGATCGAGGGCTTGGAGCGCGTCGATCGTGAGTATGTCGAGGATGAGATCTTGTTCAAGCGCGGCGATGACTTCTCGGCCAGCGCGCTGCAAGAGACGCAGGAGATGATCTTTGATCTGGGCGTGTTCAGCTTGGTGACGGTGCAGCCCACCTTTGAGCTGGCGCGTGATGGTGAGGACGAGGGCGAGGGCGCAGAGAGCGGCGCAGACGCTGCAACGGATCAAGCCGCGGCCTCAAGCGAGGCGTCAGCGCAGCGTCGCCAAGAGGCCTCGGGGCTGTCCAACCTGTTAAGCCGCGCGCAGCGCGACGCGAGCTTGCAGCTGACGCTCGATCCTCAGGTCGAGGTGATGATCCAGGTCAAGGAGGCGCGCACGTTCAACATGCGCGTGGGCGCAGGCTTCGCGCTGGACAGCGCGCGCCAAGACATCCACGCGCAGTTCAACTGGTCGAGCCGCAACCTCTTGGGCACGCTGATCCGCTTGGAGCAGCTCAACACCGTAGGCTATGTGGTGCTGCCTGGTCTGTTCCTGTTAGCAAGCGGCCAAGGGTTGTTCGGTGAGGCCGAGATCGGAAACCAGGGCGTGTTCCTGGACAGCATCTTAAACCTGACCAAGCCGCACTTCTTGGAGCGCAAGCTGACGGGCTTCACGCAGCTGCGCGTGCAGCGCCAAGTCCAGGAAGGCTACACCGGCATCAACCCCTCGCTCAGCGTGGGCGTGCGTCGGCGCTTCACGCGCGATCTGACGCTCGAGGGCAGCTACAACCTGTCTTACTTCCTGTTCCAAGACGTCTCCCCAGCCTTTCGCGAGGAGCTAGAGCGTCAGGGCACGTTCCAGACCCAAGACTCTGATCCTTCACAGTTTTTGTCGTACCTGGAGCAGAAGATCACCTACGATCGGCGCGATGAGCTGCTCAACCCGAGCCGAGGTTATCGCTTGCAGCTGGGCGTCCAGGAGGCGATGACCTCGCTGGGCAGTGACTTCTCGTTCATCAAGGCGCGCCTGAGCGCGGAGGGTTATCTGCCTTATATCCTCCTGGGGCGCAGCATGGTGACGGCGGTGCGGGCGAGCTTGGGCACCATCTACAACCGCACCGTGGATGATGAGGGCAACACGCGCGGCATCCCCGTGCAGGCGCGCTTTTACGGCGGCGGTCGTGGCTCGCTGCGTAGCTTCGGCACGCGCTTCTTGTCGTACTTCACCCAAGACGATGTGAACCCCGTGCCCATCGGCGCCACGAGCATCGCCGATGGCAGCGTCGAGCAGCGCGTCGTGATCACGCGCAACCTCTTGGGCATCGGTGACTTCTGGGGCGCGCTGTTCTTCGACGTGGGCACGGTGCTCGATCGGCCCCTGTTCATCGACGCGCAGGCCAACATCAGCGGTGATGGCGAGCGTCAGAGCGTGGCGGGGTGGGCCGATCTCGCCGACACCCTGCTCTATGGCGTCGGCGCGGGCGTCTGGTGGCTCACCCCCATCGGCCCCGTGCGCGTGGATCTGGCCTATGGGCTCAACGACACCTCCCAAGATCCGCGCTTTAGCGCCCCAGCCGTCCAATCTCGCCTCATCCGCTTCAACTTCTTCTTCAGCATCGGGCACACCTTCTGATCGGCACCGCGACTGATGGTGCGCAGATTAGTCTTGATGGCGCGATGCGCGCGCCGCTGCCCCCTTCGCCGAGACCTCTTATGAGCGAGACCACACCCCCTCAGCCAGCTCCTCCCGAGACGTCCCCGCCCGGTGATGACGACGCGATCGCGGCGACGCCCGAGGCACAAGCGAGCCCTAAGCGCCCTTGGTGGCGCCGCCTGTTGCGCGGCTTAGGGATCTTCGCGCTCGTGCTGCTGCTGCTCATCGGCGCGGTCTTGCTCTTTAGCCAGACGCAGCTGTTTCGCGACATCGCGCGCGACCAAGTCATCAAGGCCACCGGCGATCTGATCCAAGGTGAGCTGACCATTGGGCGCATTGGCGGTAACCTGTTCACGGGCATCTCAGTGCATGATGTCGAGGTGCGCGATGCGGCAGGGCAGCTCGTGGCGCTCGTGCCCGAGGTGTCCGTCAGCTATTCGCTCTTAGACATGCTCGAGCAGCAGGTCACGGTCACCGATGTGGCGATCTTACGGCCGGTGATTGTCGCGCGCTTTGACGAAGCCGGCGAGTTGAACGTCGCCAACATCATCGCGCCACAGCCTGAGACGCCTAAAGATCCTGACCCTGGCAAGCTGCACATCGTCGTCGAGCGCGCCAAGCTCGCCGATGCCACGCTGCTC
Organism: uncultured Bradymonadales bacterium; assembly: GCA_964468515.1. Taxonomy (GTDB): domain Bacteria; phylum Myxococcota_A; class Bradymonadia; order Bradymonadales; family Bradymonadaceae; genus CAYXWB01. The sequence goes on from CAYXWB010000009.1 coordinate 26,698, forward strand.
TACATTGATGAGCGCGATGGCGAGGCCCCCGCGCCCTCAAGTGAGCTGTTGCGGCTGCTCGGCCCCGACGCGCGCGAGGGCGTGCGCGCCGCCCTCTTAGCTGAGCTGGACGCCACCCCAGCGCCGCCTAGCGAGACGACGCCCTCCCCCGCTGAGGACGACTCCAACGCCGAGCCAGCGCCCGACGCGCCCGCTGCTCCGCCTGAGGAGTCGCCCAGTGAGTCACCCAGCGATCCGCCCAACGACGCACCTGAGGCAACCCCCGCTCACCCGCTCGCGGCGCGGCCCCCGCGCGTGGCAGCGCTGCGCGACCTGTCACTGGAGGCCAGCGCGCGGGTCGCCCCGATCGACGGCATCCTCGCGAACGTCGGGGTGATGACAGGGCGCGTGGTGTTGAACACGCTGCCGGGTGAGCGCGCGCTGCGCGGTGAGACGATGGAGGCGCGGGTGCAAGGGCGCGCTATCCAGCTGACCCACGCGGGCCTGCGCTTGGAAGATGTGGTGGGGTTCGACGCGATGAGCGCGGCGATCGTCCTCCTGGCGCAAGGCGTGCCTGAGGGGGGCGTGCCCTTGGAGAGCGCCCACTTGAAGCTTGACGGGTTGCGCTTGGCACACGACATCGCCGCGCGTGTGGCGCCGCAGACGCCGCTGCGTGCTGACGTGCTCGCGAGCATGGAGGTGGCGATGGTGGATGGCGAGGTGGCCTTCGCGCTGGACGCGAGCGCTGGCGATGCCAACCACGTCGAGCTTCGCGCGCACGCGACGCAGCTGGTAGAGGCGGTCTTGGGCGACGACAGCGCGCGGCCGCGCTATACGCTCGGCCTAAAGGTAAAGGATCTTCGCCCAAGCGAGGCGGTCCAGATGGCCGCGCTGCCTGATTTTTCGCTGCGCTCGCTGCGCTTGGCGGTCAGCGGCGAGGGGCTTGAGCCGCGCTCAGCCAACGCGACGCTGTTCTTGGAGGCGGTTGGCGGCCAGCTGGAGGGCGTCAAGCTAGAGGGCGCGCTCTTGCGGGCGCGCTTGGCTAACCGTGAGCTGAAGATCGAGCGCGCTGAGGCGCTGACGCCTTATATTGACGCGTTCGCCAAAGGCAAGATCGACCTCGATGGCAAGCTGATGTTGCGCCTTGATGCGCGCAGCGGGCCGCGCCACAAGCGCTCGGTGCGCGTCGCTGAGCGCACAGTGCGCCAGCAAGACGCCTCGCTCACGCTCGATCTCAACGCCTCGCTCGCGCTCGATCAGGCGCCCGGCTTGGCCATGATCCGTGACCTGCGCTTGGAGGCGCTGTGGGCGCTGGCGGGCTTCGAGGCGGAGGCCATCCAGGTCCAGCGGAGCGGGCGGCGCGCGCTGGTGCAGATCAGCTCCCCCGACGCGACGCAACGGCGCATCAGCTATGACATCGACGCGAGCGTGAGCGGGCTACGCGCGCCCGGGCTCCAGGTGCAACAGGCGGCGCTGCGCTCGCGCGGCGCCGTCGTCTTGGACGCGGCCTTGGCCGCGCCCATGCGCGCGCTGCGCGCGCTCCAGATCGAGCCAACCCAGGTGCAGCTCGTGGGCGTGCGCGCCGCAGGCGCGCGCGTCGGGCGCGCCAGCGCCTCGCTGGAGGTGACCCCCCAAGCCGGCGGCCTGCGCTATGCGATGGCGCTGCGTGAGGCCAGCGACATCGCCTCTGGCGAGTCGCGCGTCAAGCGCGCTAGCGCGCGCCTCCAGGGGGAGGTCGCGCTGAACGGGCGCGACACGCTGCCCGCCATGATCGAACAGCTCAGCGCCAGCGGTGTGGCGCGCGTGGATGGGGTGAGCGTGCCTGGGGCGAGCGTCGCTGCGGCCGTGGTGATGATCGGGCGCGCGCCGCCAGGCGCGCACGATCGCAGCGGCACCATTCAGCTCAGCGCGCTCGCGCAGCGCACCCCCCAGGCCAGCGGCTGGGTGCGCGTTCAGGCCGTCGATGTGCGCGCTGCTGATGAGCACCTGCGCGGCGTCGACGTCTATCTGCGGCTTGAGGAGGGCTGGGGTTTTGAGGTGATCGGTGCGGTGACGGGGCGCAGGCGCGCGCCATCCAACCTGAAGCTCAACGCGCTAGGCAACCTCCAGAACAACTTTCAGACGCTCTCGCTGCGCGAGGCGCGCTTGACGCTGCCCAATGGACGAGCGTGGACTGTGGCCGCCTCCCGCGTGGATCTGCGAGGAGGCGGCGTCGACATAGACAACTTCAGGCTGACACAGCCGATGCCTCAAGGGCTGCCAAATGGCAGCCTTAGTATTGAGGGGGGTTATAGACCGCGTGGCAGGCAAGACCTCAAGGTCAAGGCGCGCGCGATCTCCTTGGGTCAAGCGCTCAATGATTTTGGCGTCGAACACCTCGCCCCCGAGGTGTTCGGTGAGCTGGAGGTCCTCGATCTGGCGCTTGAGGGCACCGCGCGCGCGCCTGAGATCAGCCTCGTGCTGGTCGTGCGTGATCTGATGGTGGCGGGGCTTGGCCCCTTTGACATCGACATGCGCGGCACCTACAAGGACGCGCGCCTGACGCTGAACAAGATCGACGTCAAGGGGTGGGAGACACAGCTCTTGACCGGGCAAGCGCGCCTGCCCGTGCGCCTAGATCTGGAGCGCCAGCGCGTCAGCTACCTGTGGAGCGAGTCGATGCTCGGCACGATGGCGGTTGGCCCCATCAACTTCGACGCGCTCAAGGTGCCTCAGCTCAAGCCCTTTGGCTTGCAAGGCAAGCTCGAAGCCGTCGCCGTCTTGAGCGGCACGCTCGCCGCGCCCACGCTGGACATGACCTTGAACACCAACGACCTCGGCGCCAAGCTCGTGGCGGGCGGCCAGAAGGTGCGCTTGAGCGGCCTGACGCTTGACGCCAGCGCCTCTTACAAGCCGCCCGTGGGGGGTGCTGGTGGCATCAAGGTTGATCTTGGCGCCATCTGGCTGGCCACCGAGGCCGAACGCGCGGCTGGTGAGAAGCGCATTGAGCTGAGCTTTGAGACGCCTATGCCCATCGCGCAGTGGATGTATGAGACCTTGGAGCGCGGCGTGACCCCAGACATCGGCGCGCAGGCGATGCGCCAGCCCTTCAAGCTGCTCTTTGCGGTGCGCGATCTGGAGCTGCGCAAGCTCGACATTGATCCGCTGCTGCGCAAGCCTGATGTGGCGGGCTTGGTCAACCTTGAGGTGCGCGGCCAAGGCACGCTGGAAGATCCGAGGATCACGCTCAACGCGCGCATTGGTGAGGACATTGATGAGGCGGCCAAGCGCTTGGGACAGCCCAAAGAAGAGGGCGCGACGCGTAACCCTGAGTGCCCCAAAGGAGGGCTAGGCTACGATCGTTATCGTGACATCGCCATCAACCTCAAGGCCAGCTTTGAGCGCGAGCAGCTGATCGTGGAGCCGCTGCGGCTGAACTGGGACTGTGAGGACATCTTGCTCGCCACCGCGAACCAGCCTGTGCCGCTGCGCGCGATGCGCGCGCAGTCAGGGCTGCCCGATCTACCGCTGAACATGTCCTTGCAGGTGCACCCGTTCCCGCTCAACAAGCTGCAGGCCATCAGCTACGACTTCGCCGGGCTGCGTGGCAGCGTGCAAGGCCAGATCTTCGCCCAAGGCACGCTCAGCTCGCCGCGCGTGGTGGGCGAGGTGCGGCTGGTAGAGACGGAGCTTGGCAAGGGGCGCACGGGCAACATCACGGCGAGCGTCGATCTGACGGGCGATGGCGCTGCGATGCGCGCCAACGTGTGGGACAGCGGCGTGGAGTACCTGACCTTGGAGGCCATCGCGCGCCTCAACTTGAACCTCGTGCAGGTCGCAGCGGGCGCCGATCCGCTCAAGGTGTCCGATGAGGTCGCCTCACGCCCGCTGGCGCTGGGTTTGGTGGAGCTCGCGCCCGGGCGCACCATGCAGCTGGCGATACGCACCGCAGACAGGCGCCCGGTGAGCCTCGCTAACTTGATCCCGACGAGCCTCACCCGCAAGATGCTCAAACGCATCGAAGGCCAGCTCATGGCCGATCTGCGCGTGTGGGGCAACCCAGGCGATTTGCAAGCCAGCGGCGTCATCGCGCTGGAGGAGGGGCTGTTTGATGTCACCGAGCTGGGGCGCGTCTTTGAAGACGTGAGCATCCAGATCAGCCCCACCAACAACGCGCTCACCATCTCCACCGCCGCGCTGCGCGAGGGCCAGAGCATGATGCGCGCCACCGGCAGCGTGGGGCTGCGCGGCCCAGGCGCCAAGAAGGCGAACCTGACGCTGCTCACGGATAACTTCAACCTCGGCGGCTTCGCGGACTTCCCCGCCTTCGTCTCATCGCGCGTGGACGTCAGCGCCGATCTGGGCGCGACGCCGATCAGCGCCAAGGTGGGCATCAAGGAGCTGGTCGTCCAGATCCCAGCCGAGTCAGGCAAGAGCGTCCACAGCACCCAGGTCAGCTCCGATGTGTATGTCCTCACCCCCACCGCCAAGGGCCCTGGCGAGGACTTCGACACGCTCTTTGATCAGGTGCAGAGCAGCCTCTTGGAGATGAACGTCGAGGTCAACATCGCGCGTGACAGTCAGGTCTTTCACCCGCTCGGCCGCATCGTCATGGGCGGCGACATCACCATGGCGCTCAGCGGCGGCGTCGCGCGCTTAGGTGGCGCGGTCGAGACGGTGGGCGGGCAGGTCGAGTTCTTGGGCAAGCAGTTCCGCGTGGGGCAAGGCTTGGTCACGTTCACGGGCAGCGATCCGCCCGATCCGCGCCTCCAGCTAGAGGCCGAATACCTGCTCGATCGCGCGCTCGTCTCAAGCATCGGCCAGCCCACCGAGGGGCGCGACCCCAAGGTCTTCGTGCGCGTGACGGGCACCACCACCAACCCGCGCCTGCGCCTGCGCTCCGATCCTGAGATGAGCGACACGGACATCCTCTACGTGCTCGCCACGGGCAAGCCGCCGCAGAGCGCGGGCGTGGGGCAAGATGCGGGCGTCGTCGACGCCGCGATCGGCGCGGCCAGCGGCCTGTTCGCGGGCTTGCTGGTCGATGAGCTGGCGGGCCAGGTGCCCTTCCAGGTCAGCCTCGACACCGGCGATGAGGGCTTGAGCGACGCCTCCTTTGAGGTCGGCTATTACATCAACCCCGACACCTACGTGACCTACCGCTATCGCCTCGGCGGCTCCTCGGGGCTGACCGCCAACATCGTCAAGATCGAGTATCGTGTGGCGGCCAGCTGGACCCTGGAGTTGGAGATCAGCGATAACGACCCGAGCCAGTTCAACGTATTCTGGGATATCTTCTAAAGGCTAAGCCGCTCGCGCACAGCGCGAGCAAGAGCAGCGATGACGGCGCGCCTGACGGCGCGCCGTCAGGCGTTGAGGCGCAGATGCACGCTGAACCTTCTGCGCTCAAGGAGCGAGGTCCTTGAGGAGCCTCCTCGCCAGGGTCACGATCCACGCGGCCGTCATCGAGCTCAGCGGGGGCGTCTTCATCGCCCGTGGCGAGGTCTTGTGACACATCCTCGCCTGCGTCCGGTGAAGCGTCATCTGCGGGCGTCATATCGGCGGGCATATCAGCGCGCGTCATCGCGCAGCCCGGCGCGTCTGGCGTGGCGATCGGCGCGCATTGCAGCGCGCCGCTGGTGCAGCGCAGCTGGCCGCGCGCGCAAGGGTCGGCAGGCTCAAGCGCGCAGTCGCCGCCCGCGTCGACAGGGTCATCATCGATCGCGCCGTTGCAGTCATCGTCGCGTCCATTGCACAGCTCGCGGGTGCTGCACCTGGGGCCGCCGAGCTGCAATGAGCTGTAATAGTCGAGCTGGTCCCAGCCGCCCGCGTTGGTGAACTCGTCCAGCGCCCAAGTGGCGCCGCCAAAGCCTGCGCTGGTGGCGCGCACGCAGCGCAAGCCCGCGCTGGCGCGACCGCACACGTCCGCGCTGCCATCGCCGTTGATGTCACCAAAGCGCAGCGTGTCAAAGTGTTGCGGCGCATCCCAGCCGTTCGCGTCGGACCACGCGGGGCCAGAGATGGCCGCGAAGGTGGTGCTGCCACGCCACGCATAACACTGCACGCGCGCGTTGGTGCGCACGCACAGATCTTGGGCCCCATCGCCATCAACATCGGCCATGCGCAGCGTGGCGTGGTTGGCCACGTCACTCCAGCCGAGCGCGTCGGACAGCCCCGCCACGATGATCGTGTCTCCGAAGCGATCGCCCTCAGATAAGACGCAGCGCAGATCATTGGCGCTTCGCGCACAAAGATCAGCGAGCCCGTCGCCGTTGACGTCACCCATGCGGATCGAGCCCCAGTAGAGGATGTTGCCCCAGCCGACGCTGTCAGCCCAGGCGGGGCCATGGATGGTCGGGCCAAAGCCCGCGCCCGTGCTCGGCGCGCAGATCATGCCTCGGGCGGCGCGCACGCACAGGTCATCGCGACCATCGCCGTTGAAGTCGCCCACGCGCAGCGTGCCGTAGTGTTTGGGCGAGTCAAAGCCCGCGCTGTCAGACCACGCGGGGCCTGCGATGGAGGCGCCAAAGCCTGAGCCTGTGGCCAGCCAGCAGCGGATCCCGGCGGCCGCGCGGGCGCACACGTCGTCCTTGCCGTCGCCGTTAATGTCGGCGAGGCGCAAGGTCGTATAATACTGCGGGTTCGACCACCCTGAGGCGTCGGACAGCGCGGGGCCGGCGATCTTGCTCCAGCTGGTGTCGCGAAAGCGCCAGCATGCGAACTCCGTGTTGGTGCGCGCGCACACCTCCGCGCGTCCGTCGCCGGTCACATCGCCCATGCGGATCGTGGCGATGTGCTCAGGCGCCTTCCAGCCGTTGGCATTAGACAAGCCGATGAGCGGCGTCGCGGCCTGGGTCCAGCCGCTGGCGGTGGCCAAATGACACCACATCCCGGCGAAGCCGCGACCGCACACATCAGCGCGTCCATCACCGTTGACGTCGGTGGTGCGCGCTGGCGCGTAGGTCTCAACGCGCGCGATCAGCGCGTCAACCTCGCACACGGCGCCCTCATCGATCTGCCCGTTGCAGTTGTTGTCTGCGCCGTCGCAGACCTCTGGCGAGGGCGTGCAAGCGCACTGCGCCGACGGCGCCTGATGGTAGCCGCGCTGATCGATCCAGGCGCCAGGGGAGCTGGTGCAGCCGCCTCGAAAGGAGTCTTTGTTGGCGCCCGCGTGACGCCAGCTCAAGTGGAGGTGTGGGCCCGTGGAGCTGCCGGAGCTGGCCGTCTGCCCCAGCGGCGCGCCGCAGCCGACCTGCTGGCCGACGCTCACCGTGAACCTGTCGCGGCGCATGTGACAGTAGGTCGTGGCGGTGCCATCGGCGTGCGCGAGGCGCACATAGTTGCCGCAGCGGCCGCCGCAGGTGTTGCCCAGATAGCCTGTGTCTGCGCAGCCGTTAAAGACAGCATCCACGCGCCCTGCGGCGCCCGCGAGCACCGGGGTGCCGACGCCAAGCGGGAAGTCTGTGCCCGTGTGGCCATCATAGCAGCGCGAGCCGCAGTTCCAGTCCGTGCAGCCGCCGCCAGCGCGGTTATCAAAGCCATAGTTGAAGTCGACCTCACGATCGAAGGGGCGCCGCAGCTTCTGGGCGTCAGCTTGAGCGGAGAGGCCCAGCGTCAACATCATCACACCGAGCGCGCACCAGCGGCGCGTTTGCAAGCTCCTGCTCATGGCATCACCTCCTGCCAGCTCATCCAGCGCACCGCCCCACCCTCGCGCCGCGCGTGCGTGAGCACACCTTGGGGCAGGATCACCGGCGCATAAGCCCCCTCAAACGCAGCGACCACCTCCCCACGCGCGTTCGCCACCCGCAACCCTCGCTCGCCCTCATACACCATCAGCGCATCGCGCCACACCGGCCCAGAAGGCCCCGCAGGCGCGTCCTCCATAGGCCACTGCGCCTCCTCTAAGGTGAGCCCATCGCCCGCGCGCGCGCCTCGCAAGCTCGGCGCGCCGCTTGCGCCAGACACAAAGGTGAGCCCATCGCCGCGCTCAGTCCACGCGACGCACCACGCGGGTGACGCGCCGCTTGGCTCCAAGCTCATACGCGCGCCCCCGAGCGTGCTCACCGCAGGCACAAGCTCAGGCGCCTCACCGCGCGTGTACGCCACCCGATCCGAGCGCACGCTCAGCGGCCCATACGCCGCGTCGTCTAACAAGACAGGCCCCTCACCGCCTGCGCGCTGATACATCAGCGCGTGATCTGGCGTGATGAGCGCGACGCCGCCGTCCACAAAGCGCGCCTCCTCCACGGGCTCGCCAGACAGCAGCAGCGCAGGCGCGCGATCCGGATGAACCCAGCGCACCACCATCGCGCGCCCAGGATCCGCGTTCGGCGGCGCCTCCAGCAGACGCCCCAGCAGCGCCTCCCCCGTGTCTCGCACGTCAAGCACCAGCTCACGCTCAGGATCGCGCGTGGCGAGCGCGAAGCGCAGCCAGTCAGGCTGAGACGCCTGCGCGTCAAGCGGCGTCGCCGCTTGACGCGCAGGCGTCTCGACCCGCGCCACAGGCGCGGGTGCATCGCAGGCCACGCTCCACGCGATGAGCGATATCAGACCGATCAGACGGAAACTCCACATCTTCATCTCCCTCGGGCAGGCGCTTGGCAGCAGCACACGACAGCAGCGCTCGACAACAAGCGCGCCTTGAACGCCGCGCGCGACGAGCTGCCAAAATAATGACTCTACCTGGGGAGCATAACATAGCGCTTCACGCGCGCCAGAGTGATGACAACGAGGCGCTTGAGGATGTCGCTGTGCTAGGCTCTCACCCAAACATGCCCAAGCGCGCCGCGACCGCTTGCCTATGATGTGAGGTGAGACTGATGCGCGCCTTTGGCGAGCTGCGCGGTCAGCTCCACGCGCCCGCCCACGCGCTGCGCTGGGACGCGCTCAACCCCACGCTGGAGATCGCCTGTGAGGAGGCGCCCCAAGGACACCGTAGGCCGCAGCCAAGGCGCCATCCCCATCCAGCGCGTCGCGACGTGGCGGCGCTTGTGGCGCCAGTGATAGACGCGGCTGTTCCACGCGCACGCGGCCACCCACAGCGCCTCCTCCAGATCGAGCGCGCCGTCACAGGCGTCGCGAGAGTCTGCGATGAGCGTGTCAGCGAGCTGCGTGACGAGCTGCCCCCCACCTCACGCGCGCCGGGCGCCTCGAACACCAGCGCGAGGTCGCCTTCACACAGCGCCACGTGGCCGGGCGCCTGCGCGTCTGCGCGGCGAAGCTGCCCGCTCATGGGTCACTATGCTCGCGCTTAGCGACCTGAGCCGCGCGCGCGAACGTGGCCTCGATCACCTCGCGCCGACGCCGCTTGAAGTCGGGCTTGGCTGACAGCTCGTCAATGGTCGCGTCATAGACCTCCAAGAAGGCGGAGCGCCAGCGCGCCAGCGTCTCGGGCGCGGGCATCCCCACGACCCGCGACACCTGCTCCGCACCCAGCCCCTCCGCCAGCGTGACGAGCAGCTCCAGGTTCACCAGCGCCGCCACGCTGTCGTACTCATCAAGCTCCATCAGCGCAGGATCGCTCATCGTGCGCGTGATCTGCTCAAGCCAAGGCTTAAGCGCGATGATGAGGTGCTCCTCAGCGGCGTCGCTGTCTAGATTTCCTGGTCCCCACGTCCCCATGCTCGCTCCTCCGAGTAGATGGTCTTGACACATCATTGTACAGCGCATCTATCAGGCTACGCGCATAGCAGGGGTTAGCCAAGCACCGTCGCCAAGCTCCTGTGGGGTGTGTGTCACACAGATGTCACACGATCCCGACATTGACAAAAAAACCCAACAATTACAATGATATAACCATAAAAATCCAGCAAATCCATGGCGCGATGCGTTAAAATGGCGCCCCCAAACCTCAAGAAGACGCGTGACACCGGCGCTCAGCTCATCCATACGTGTCGCGCGTGGATAACCCCGCGCCCCAGCGCACGTTCGCTCCAAATCCAGGGGCTTGAGCACGCGCTGCGATAACGCACCGGACCGACCTATTCACACGCGCTCCCTCCCACACCTGCTCTCCTCGCCCCAGCGCGCCCATAGTGGGCGTTGCGCGGCTCGACTCTGACCTCCCGGACTCTCTGATGCTCCTCCAATCCCTCAAGCAGAGCTGGCTCTCCAACCTGCGCGGCGACCTCCTCGCCGGTATCGTCGTCGCACTCGCCCTCATCCCCGAGGCCATCGCGTTCTCGATCATCGCTGGCGTTGATCCTAAGGTCGGCCTCTACGCCTCCTTCTGCATCGCCGTCACCATCGCCTTCGTCGGCGGTCGCCCCGGCATGATCTCCGCCGCCACCGGCGCCATGGCCCTGCTCATGGTCACGCTCGTCAAAGAGCACGGCCTCCAGTACTTGCTCGCGGCGAGCGTGTTGTGCGGCGTGCTTCAGATCGGCGCGGGCTTCATCAAGCTCGGCGCGCTGATGCGCTTTGTCTCACGCTCGGTCGTCACAGGCTTCGTCAACGCGCTCGCCATCCTCATCTTCATGGCCCAGCTGCCCGAGCTGACGAACGCCACTTGGCACGTCTACGCCATGACCGCAGCTGGCCTCGGCATCATCTACCTGTTCCCGCTCATCCCCAAGGTGGGCAAGATCATCCCCTCCCCCCTCATCTGCATCCTCACGCTGACCGGCGTCAGCATGGCCATGGGCATGTCGATCCGCACCGTCGGTGATATGGGCGCGCTGCCCGACACCCTGCCCATGTTCTTGTGGCCCGAGGTCCCGCTTAACCTAGAGACGCTCAAGATCATCTCCCCCTACGCTGCCGCCCTCGCCGTCGTCGGCCTGCTGGAGTCCATGATGACCGCCACCATCGTCGATGACCTCACCGACACCTCCAGCGACAAGAACCGCGAGTGCAAGGGCCAGGGCGTCGCCAACATCGTCTCGGGTCTGATGGGCGGCATGGCTGGCTGCGCCATGATCGGTCAGTCCATCATCAACGTGAAGTCCGGCGGTCGCACGCGCCTGTCCGCGCTCGTCGCGGGCGTCGTGCTGCTGCTCATGGTCGTCTTCTTGAGCGACTGGGTCGGGCGCATCCCCATGGCCGCCCTCGTCGCCGTCATGATCATGGTCTCCATCGGCACCTTCAGCTGGGCCTCGGTGCGCGACATCAAGAAGAACCCGCTCTCCAGCACCATCGTCACCTTCGCCACCGTCGCGGTCGTCGTCGCCACCCACAACCTCGCCTATGGCGTCGGCGTGGGCGTCCTGCTCGCCGCGCTGTTCTTCGCCCAAAAGGTGAGCCATTATATGCACATCACCTCGACGATGGATGCGGATGCGATGCACCGCACTTACACTGTCACCGGCGAGGTGTTCTTCAGCTCCGCTGATAAGTTCGGCGCCGCGTTTGACTTCAAAGAGGCCTTGCAGAAGGTCACCATCGACTTAAGCCAAGCGCACTTCTGGGACATCTCAGCGGTCGCCGCCATGGACAAGATGATCCTCAAGTTTCGCCGCACTGGCGCCGAGGTCGAGGTCATCGGCCTCAACGAGGCCAGCGCCACCCTCATCGACCGCTTCGGCACCCATGACAAGCCCGGCGCGCTTGAGAAGCTCATGAGCCACTGATCTTCAACCTTAGGAGCCTCTCATGAAACATGTCATGGCCTGCATCGACGCCTCGCCCTCCGCGATGGCCGTCTGCGATTACGCCGCATGGGCGAACAAGCGCCTGGGCTCCTCCCTCACCTTCTTGCATGTGCTCGACCCCAAGCAGTACCCCACGCGTGATGACGCGGACCTCAGCGGCAGCATCGGCCTCGACAGCCGCGAGCAGCTCATGGATGAGCTGGCCGCGCTCGACGCCAAGCGCGCCAAGCTCGCGCTTGAGCGCGGCATGCTCATGCTCGCCGCCGCTAAAGCCCGCGCCCTCGCCAGCGGCGTCGAAGCCCCCGCCACCATCGCCCGCCACGGCGGCCTCATCGACACGCTGTGCGAGCTGGAGGATGACATCCGCCTCGTCGTCATGGGCAAGCGCGGCGAGGCCAGCGCCAACGCGCGTGATCACATCGGCAGCCAGCTTGAGGGCGTCGTGCGCGCGATGCATCGCCCCATCCTCGTCACACCACGCCAGTTCAAGACCCCGCGCCAGATCATGGTCGCCTTCGACGCCAGCGCCACCACCCTCAAGGGCGTCTCCATGATCGCGTCGAGCCCGCTGTTTGTGGGCCTGCCCGTCCACCTCGTCACCGTGGGCGATGACATCCCCTCGCTGCGCGTCTCGCTCGATCAGGCCCGACGCCTGCTCACCGACGCAAGCTTTGAGGTCCACACCGCCATCCTGCCTGGTGAGGTCGAGCCGACGCTGTACGCGTATCAGTCTCAGCACAGCATCGATCTCATCGCCATGGGCGCCTATGGCCACTCACGCATCCGCCAGTTCTTCGTCGGCGCCACCACCACGCGCATGATCCAGACCACCCCCACCCCGCTGCTCCTGCTGCGCTGAGCGCGCCCACCCCAGACAAGCGAGCGCGCCTGCAAGTGACCCGCTCACTTGGACGATCCCCGCCCACCATCAGCCGCACCGACGCACCGCTCGGGAGGTTGTGTGTGAGCGGGGTTTCTCTGATGGCGCGCCGCATCGCTTAAAAGTGGGGGAAGGCTCAGGTGAGCATCCATCCTGACTGACACCCATCAAGGCGCCGCGCACAAGCGCTCGCTCAAGCGCCGCGCCGCAGCGCGGCGCGCGTCCAGGCCGCCAAGATCATCACGATCACGACGCCGATCAGCGCGAACTTCAGCGAGGCGCACGCCCACGCCAGCGGCGCCCACCCTGTCCACATCCCACCGAGCAAGAGCTGGATCAGCGCGAACGTCTCCACCGCGTCCAGCGCGGCGGCGCTCCACGCCGCGCGCCGCGCCATCGCGCTCGCCACGCCTGACAGCGCGCGCTGCGCGAGCCCGCTCAACAGCGCCGCATACGCCACCATAAACGCGTAATCCAACCCCATGCTCAGCGCCGCATGCAGCTGCGCCTGCCCCTGCCACTCGCCAAGGATCTTCAGCGCCGTGGCATGATCCCCCGCCAGCTCAAACGACACGATCCCCCACGGCGCTGACGCCACTTGGAGCGGCCCGTCGAGCACGAACAACGCCCCAGCGAGTATGATGGTCGCGACAAGGGAGGGCCACAGCGGGCGAGTTTGGCTCATGGGGTGGTCCTGTGCAGCGTGTCCACGACGCGTTCAACGAGATGTGAAGGCTAAGCGATGAGAACACATCTGTCATCCTTCAGACGATCAAGCCACGCAACGTCGCGAGGTTCTTCTTATACGACATCTCATCCTTGCTCAGCGGCGGCGTCTCTAGCGCCGCTGGTACGCGCGCAAACCGCGCGTCGTTCACGAGCCGTGCGAAGGCGCTAAGCCCGATCGTCCCCTCACCGATGTGCTCATGCCGATCGACGCGTGAGCCTAAGCCTTGCTTGGAGTCGTTGAGGTGGAACGCGCCAAGCTTCGACAGCCCCACCTGCGCGTCAAACTGGCTCCAGAACGACGCATAGCTCGCGTCTGTGGTGAGGTCGTAGCCCGCCGCGTGCGCGTGGCAGGTGTCGATGCAGACCCCCACCCGCTCAGGCTCGGGCGCCTGCTTGATCAGCGCCTCTAGGTGATCCAGCGACCACCCCAGGTTCGTGCCCTGGCCCGCCGTGTTCTCAAACAAGAGCGTCACGCCCGCCCACGCGTGCCCCTGCTCCGCCTCGTAGACCGTGGCGAGGTTCGCGAGGATCATGGCGAGCCCCGCGTCTTCGCCCGCGCCCATGTGGCTGCCCGGATGCAACACCAGGTGCGGCACGCCAAGCTGCGCGCAGCGCGTCAGCTCATCGCGCAGCGCCTCGACGCTC
>CAYXWB010000010.1:0-25377 GCA_964468515.1 uncultured Bradymonadales bacterium
TGCGATGAGCCCAAGGGCGACATCTGCGCCGACGCGATCCCGATGACAGGGGCGACAGGCAGCTTGAGCGGCACCTTCAACACGAACACTAACACGACCGTGCTGCTGCCTGGGTTCACGGGCGCATGTTATGTGCAGCAGCAGCCTTCGCAGCAGCACAGCATGCTCGGTGAGGACACCTTCTATCGCCTCGATCTCGCGGCTGGCGATGTGGCGACGATCACCTTGGCGACGAGCCTCAACGGCGCGAGCCTCGTGTTGTTTGAAGATTGCGCGCTGGACAGCTGCGTGGCGAACAACCCGCTGCGCGGCCCCGCGACGCTGAGCTACTACGCCGAGCAGGCGCGCTCGCTGATCGTGATGGTGGATCACAGCTTCACTTCAAGCTCATCCGCTTACACGGTGAGCTGGGAGGTCACGTCGGGGCGAGCGTGCGCGCCTGACCAAGCGCGCTGCCTCGACGCGAACACCGTCGGGCTATGTGACAGCACAGGCAGCGCGGAGACGCCCGTGAGCTGCGCGTTTGGTTGTACGTTGGGCGCTTGCAGCGCAGACGTCAGCGAGCAAGACAGCTGCGCCAATGTGGCGAACAGCCCGACCGACATCGGGCGCGGCGTGGCCATCTTGACGAGCTTTGAGGGCTTCACCAATGACATCAACATCCCCGCCGCGTCAGGCTCATGCACGGGTGGCTTGGCGACCGCTGGCCGCGACCTGTTCTTCAAAGCGCTCGTCCACCCCGATGAGGTCTTGCGCGTGGAGGCGCAGGTCTTCAGCAGCTCCGATAACGTGCGCGTCTACGCGCTGACAGACTGCGCCGACCCCGCGAACAGCTGTGTGGCGGGCGGCGCGAGCGCGGGCAGCTTTGATTACACTAACACCACAGGCGCCGCGCAGACGCTCATCATCGGCGTGGACTCCAGCTCAGCCTCGATCAGCGTCCCTGTGCGCATCCGCTTGGAGGTCACCGAGGCGCAATGCACGCCCGGCACGATCGCCTGTGACGCGGCAGGTCAGGCGCTGGAGCTGTGCAACGTCAACAGCCAGATCGAGACGTTCCCCTGCCAAGGCGCCTGCGTCGCGGGCGCTTGCGAGACGCCTGGGGGCGACTTCTGCGCCGACGCGCGCCCGCTCATCGGGCCAAGCGGCAGCATCAGCGACAGCTGGGCTGACGGCACGCACACCTTCTCCATCCCCCAAGGCACCACAGGCGGCTGCTACGTCCACCAAACAATTCACTCGCCGAGCACCGGCCGCGATGACTTCTATCGCGTGGACCTGCAAGCTGGCGAGCTGCTGACCGCGACGCTCACGACGACAAGCACCTCGGCCTATCTGTTCATCTTAGAGGACTGCGTCAACCCCGACGCTTGCGTGACCAATAACGCGCTGCGCGGCTCAACAACGCAGTATTATTATGCGCAGCAGCCGCGCGCGGTCTACTTGGCGACCACGACGTCCGCTGCTGCGACGACGGCTTATACGCTGGATTGGCAGATCTCACAGGGGCTCCAATGTGCGCCGGGACAAGCGCGCTGCGTAGACGCCAACACCGCGTCGCGCTGCGCCAGTGATGGCCAGAGCGCGACGGTGACAACCTGCGCCAGCGGCTGCGCCTTTGGCGCGTGCAACCCAGATGTGCCAGCGCCTGCGTTCGACGTGTGCGCCGATGTGGCCGCCAGCGCGCAGGACGTCGGTGAGGGGATCTCGCTCAACGTCGACCTGTCCACGCACACCGACAACATTGATATGACAGCGGTGGAATCATGCACGGGCGCGGCGACCAGCGGGCGCGACATCTTCCAGAAGATCATCCTCCAACCTGGCGAGATCGTGGAGGCGAAGGTAATGGTAGCGAACAGCGCCACGCCCTCCGTGTACCTGCTGACGGACTGCGCGAGCCCGGCCACGAGCTGCGTGAAGGGGGAGCGCTCTCAAGCCGTGCGCGGCGAGGCGCAGCTCTTGTATGCCAACACGACGGGGGCAGCGCAGACGCTGATCGTGGGCGCCGATGGGACAAGCTCACTCGCTATGCCGATGCAGCTCTTTATCGGCAAGGTGGCGCCTGAGTGCACGCCTGGGGAGCGTCAATGCGACCTTGATGGCAGCACGCTCTTGGCGTGTAACGCGCAGAGCGTGTACGAGCGCGTCAGCTGTGCGGGCGCCTGCACGGCGGGCCGCTGTGATGCGCCTCAAGGCGATCTGTGCGTCGACGCGATCCCGCTCCAAGGTGACACGGGCACGCTCACGGCGAGCTGGGCAGGTGGCAGCAACAGCTTCGCGCCCGACGCTGGCCTCCATGGCGCTTGCTACATTCATCGCACCTCAGCGACGGGGACCTACACACCTAACGGACGCGAGCGCTTCTACAGCATCGACCTGAGCGCTGGCGATCAGCTCACGGCGACGCTCACGGGCACCTCGTCGACGATGCTGTTCTTGCTCAAGGACTGCTACAGCGCGCAAGCGTGCTTGACCAACAACACCCGTCGCGGCGACGCCACGCTGACCTACTATGCGACGCAGTCAGAGACGATCACCCTCGTCGCAGACACGGTCTCGGCGACCAACACGGACTTCACGCTCGGCTGGCGCGTCACTCAAGGCGGCGCTTGCGCGCCTAGCACCTCACGCTGCGTCGACGCCAACACCGCCGCGCGCTGCGCCAGTGATGGCTTGAGCGAGGAGACGTTCGCCTGCGCCAATGGCTGCGTGGGCACAGGGTGTGCGGTCGTCGCCACGGATCGCGACGTGTGCGCCAACGTCGAGGCCAGCGCGCAAGATGTGGGTCAAGGCATCTCGGATTACGCCTCCTTCATAGACTTCACCAATGACATCAGCATGGCCTCGCCGTCCTCATGCACGTTCACGAGCACGAGCGGCCGCGACCTGTTCTATAAGGTCCGCTTGCAGCCTGGTGAGATCGTGCGCGCGAGCGCCACGGAGCTTGGCAGCCTCAACCCGGTCATCTATGCGCTCACCTCATGCGCCGATCCGGAGGGCAGCTGCGTCGCGGGCGGGAACTCAGACAGGCGCGAGGGCTTCGCGAGCCTCGTCTACACGAACGCCACCCCAGACGAGCTGGTGCTCATCATCGGGGTGGACCTCGCCTCGGCGGGCTCCGTCAACGCACAAGCGCCCGTGCAGATCGCCATCAGCGTGAGCGGGGCGCAGTGCACGCCCGATCAGACCCGCTGTGATCTGACAGGACGCGCGGTGGAGGCCTGTAACGCGGATGGGCTCTACGACACCTATGCGTGTGATGGCGCGTGTGTCGCGGGCGCGTGCGTGAACCCCGCTGGCGACTTCTGCCAAGACGCCATCGCGCTGCAAGGCCCCTCAGGCCAGGTGATGGCGGACTGGGGCGGCGGCTCCAACACTTACGCCCCGGCGCCAGGGGAGTTTGGCGGCTGCTATGTGCACCAAGGCAGCCACGTCCCTTCAGGTCGTGATGACTTCTACAAGATCGACCTGCAAGCGGGCGAGCTGCTGACCGCGTCGCTCACGACCAACTACTCGACGGCGTCTCTGTTCATCTTGGAAGGCTGCGTGGAGCGTAACGACTGCGCCGTCAACAACCCGCTGCGTGGCAGCACCACGCTGCGCTACTACGCGGAGCAAGCGCGCACGGTCTACTTGGCCGCCACAACCGCCACTGCGCCCACGAGCGCGACCCCCTACACGCTCGACTGGGAGATCACCCAGGGCTTGAGCTGTGTGCCGAACCAGACACGCTGCGCGGACGCGATGACCACCGCCATCTGCGCGGCGGATGGACAGAGTGAGACGCTGCTCAGCTGCGCTGAGGGCTGCGCCTCAGGCGCATGCGCGGTCAACGTGAGCGCCCAAGACGTCTGCGCCACGGTCGAGGCATCACCGCAAGACATCGGCAGCGGCATCAGCGCCTATGCGATCTACGCGGACTTCACCAACGACATCGACATGGCCGCGGCCAGCTCCTGCGCTGGTGGCCTGCGCACAGGAGGCCGTGACATCTTCTACAAGGTGGTGGTCGATCCTGGGGAGGTGCTCGTCGCGAGCGCGCAGGGCTTGGGCAATAACAACCCCGTGATCTACGCGCTCACCAGCTGCGCTGATCCGGCGAACAGCTGCGTCACGGGCGGTCGTGAGATCGACACGACCGATCGCGCGGAGCTGGCCTACGCGAACGAGACAGGCGCACCGCAGACGCTCATCGTCGGCGTCGACACCTCCAGCACGGCCACCTCCAACCTCGGCCCTGTCCAGATCAGCATCAGCGTGGGCGCGCCGACCTGTACGCCTGGCGAGGTGACCTGCGACGCCTCCGGTCAGAACATCACGCTGTGTGATGAGAGCGGCGTGCTTCGCTCCTATCCTTGCGATGGTGGCTGCAGCAGCGGCGCCTGCGCTACCCCCAAGGGCGACGCCTGCGTTGACGCTATCCCGCTGGTCGGCACCTCGGGCGACGTCCTGGGCAGCTCCGCCAACGACTCGAACACCTACATGCTGCCGCTCGGCTTCACGGGCCAGTGCTATGTCGGCCTAGCACCCAACACCGGCCTTGAGACCTTCTACAAGATCGACCTCTTGGCAGGTCAGGAGCTGATCGCGCGGCTGGAGTCGGTGAACATCCAGACCATGATGTTCCTCTTGGAGGGGTGCGTCTTCGGCGCGGACTGCGTCAAGAACAACTCCGTCAAGGGGGCCGCAACGCTGCGCTATCGCGCGACGCAAGATCGCACCGTCTACATCGTGGCCGACAAGGCGGCTACGTCCACCACCGAATTCCGACTGCGCTGGACGCTCACGCAGGGCAACAGCTGCGTGCCTGGTGAGTCGCGCTGCGTGGACGCCAACACGGTGGCGATCTGCGACGTGGATGGGCAAGCTGAGGCGCAGCAGAGCTGCGCGGCAGGCTGTGAGTATGGCGGCTGTCGCCCCGTGCTCGCCACGCAAGACAGCTGCGCCGCCACGCTCGCCAGCGCCCAAGACGTCGGCAGCGGCATCGCCGCGCTGGCCAGCTTTGGCGATCTCACCAACAACCTCAACATGGCCGCGGCCAACTCTTGTGCGGGGGGACGCGCCACCCCAGGGCCCGATCTGTTCTACAAGGTCACGCTCGCCGCAGGCGACGTCCTCAACGCCAAGGTGCAAGCCTACAACCCGATCGCGACGAACGGCACCGAGCCCTTGGTCTACATCCTGTCGGACTGCTCGGGCAGCGCGGCGAGCTGCTTGGCGGGCGGCGCGATGGCGTTTGATCGCAGCGGGCGCGCGCAAGCGAGCTACGTCAACAGCTCGGGCGCCTCGCAGACCGTGCTCGTCGGCGTGGACGCCACCGCAGCGAACATAGCAGGGCCTGTCAGCGTGATCATCGATCGTCGCCAGCCCGAGTGTACCCCAGGCGTCAGCGCCTGCGCCGCCAACGGCGCGGAGCTGCTGCCGTGCAGCCCTGAGGGTGTCTATGAGGCCCCCGTGCTGTGTCGTGGTGGCTGCGCGGCGGGCGCGTGCGTCACCCCGTATGGTGATTATTGCGCCGACGCCATCCCCGTGAACCCCGGCGGCGCGGGCGTGCCGCTCACCTATCAAGACAGCGACGTCATCTTCCGCGAGCTGACGCCGACGCTCACGCTCAGCCACACCAACCTCTGCTTGGGTGTTGACCAGAGGGCATCCAGCACTGAGCGCTTCTACGCCGTCTCGCTCGCCGCAGGCCAGCGCCTGAGCGCGACGATGGTCCCCAACGGCGCTGATGCAGCGTTGTATGTGCTGGCTGACTGCGCTGACGCGAACAGCTGCATCGCCCCGAACACCAACAGCGAGGCGGGCGGAACCAATACCACTGAGACCGTTCAGTACCTGAACACGACCGGCGCCGAGCGCACGGTCTACTTGGTCGCGGACACCCAAGAATATAGCTTAGGGAGCTACAGCTTGACCATCGAGCTGGACTGAGACTAGCAGCGCCCCCCCAACGCGCGAGAGGCCTCCCCGAATCTATCGGGGAGGCCTCTCGCGCGTTGGGGGGCGCGCTCGCCGATGCGCCAGTCAGGCCAGCTGCAAGTGACCAGCTCGCCTTGACAATCCCCGCTTAGAATCAGGCGCTGCGACGCACCGCTCGCGAGGTCGTGTGTGAGCAGGCGCGCTGGAGAGGTCGCCGCATTGATCAAATTAGGCCTGTCTCAAGCGCCCTCACCGCTGACTGATGCGAATCGAGCCGCCGAGACGACCGCCTCGGTCGCGGCAAAATGACCGCGCGAGCGAGCGCCAGCGCCACGGTCCATGCGGTCATTGAGCGTCACTCACCATAGCGCCCACTGGCGAGGGGCTGGGGCGGTGACGCCCCAGCCCCTCGCCAGCGCCGCGCGCTTGCTCCCGCGCTCACGATCTCGTATCCTCGCTGTAAGATGGTGAGCTGCGGCGCGCCTTGCGCTCACCGCTCACACATCACAAAGAAGCTGGGAGGGAGTGAGCCATCATGACGCGACAAACCCAACACATCACCGCGCGCCTGTGCTGGCTGCTCTTGTGGGCGCTCTTAGGGAGCGCATGCTCAGGGGGTGATAGCGCGTCGCCTGAGCTTTGCGGCGATGCACCTTGTGAGCGCGGCGTCTGTGATGTGAGCGCAGGCCAGTGCGTCAACGCGCAGGCGTGCTCGCGCGAGCGCGAGCAGCAGGACTGCGTCGCGGATCACGTGTGCGTCGACCAGCGCTGCATCAGCGAGGAGGCGCTCTGCGCCCAGCTCGCCTGCACACGTGGCGTCTGCTCCGCAGACGCGCGCGCCTGCGTCAGCGACGCGCGCTGTGAGGGCGATGACGCGCGCTGCGTCGCTGGCGAGGTGTGCGCGCCCGATGGCACCTGTCAGCCGCGCAGCTGCGAGGTGGTCGACTGCGCGCGCGGCGTCTGTGACGCGGGCCTGTGCGTCAACCCGGCTGCTTGCTCAAGCGGCGCGGCGTGCTTGGAGGCGCATCTGTGCCAAGCGGGGCGCTGCGTCTCGCACGAGGTGGCGTGTGAGCGCGCCGCCTGTGGCGCTGGGGAGCGCTGCGTCATCGACGCGCAGGCCGAGGCGGCCCGCTGTGAGATGCTGCCCGCGCCAACCTGTGAGAACGCGCTGGGCTGCGCCCAGGACATGATCTGCGCGCACGGCCAGTGCGTCAGCGCGCCCGCGTGTGAGATGACGCCCGCGTCGTCGCCGATCCCCTTCGCCAATGTCGCGCCGCAGGGCGCGCTCACGGCGACGCTGTGTCAAGGGGGTGAGTCGTCTTATAGCCTGAACACGCGGCGCAACACGCCGCAGCTTGGCAAGCTCGTCGCCACGCTGTCTGTCGCACCTCGTGACATCGGCGCCGGGGAGCCCACGCTGGAATTGCGCGGCATCCGCGGCGAGCTGCTGGTGAGCGTGCGCGCGACGCAGGGCGTCGCGCGCGTTGAGACCGAGGTCACGCTGGTGACTCAGGGCGTCTATCAGATCGTCGTGCGCGACAGCGGTGACACGCGCAGCCCGGGGCTGCGCTACAAGCTCGTCGCGGGGCTGTTTGAGCCCGCGCTGGTGAGCGCGTGTGACGCGCCGCGCGAGCTGCGCGACGACGCGCTGGTGCGCGGCAGCACGGTGAGCGGCGCGTCGCAGGGCATGAGCCTGCCCTGTGGGGAGGCGCGGGCTAACGCGCCGCAAGAACTGTGGCGCGTGAGCTTGAGCGAGCCCGCGCTCGCGCGCCTGACGCTCACCCCTGACCCAGGCAGCGCCCCGCTCACCCTGGGGCTGCGCGGCGCGTGCCTCGCCGATGAGACAGACCGCTGCGTCAACGCCACCTCATCTGCCGTCACCCTCACGCGCGCGCTGACCGCAGGTGAGCACTGGGTCGTGGTGCAGGGCGTGGAGGGCGCGGGCGGCTCGTATCGGCTCGGGCTGACGCTTGAGCCCACGCAGTGCAGCGACGCCGACACGCGCTGCCAGGATGAGGACACCTCGCTCAGCTGTGACTCGCGCGGCGCGGGGCTGACGCCCGTCGCGTGCGATGGCGGCTGCGACGTGCGCACCGGGATGTGCGCGCGACGCCTCGGGGATCAGTGCGAGGCGCCGCTGCTGATGCGCGATGACACGCTGCGCCTTGACATCGACTGGCTCGCGCTGTCACCCACGCTCGATCCAGGCGTTCAAGGCTGCGTCGCGGGCGCCAACTTGGTGGAGCGTACCACAGGGCCTGATCAGGCCATCGCCATCACGCTTGAGCCTGGCCACGTCTTGCAGGCGACGCTCAGCGCCAGCACCGAGCCCAACGCGCTATATCTGCTCGACGCGTGCGACGCACAGGGCGAAGGATGCCTCAAGGGCGGCCTGCCAAGCGGCGCTGGCATAGCATTGACATGGTACAATGACAGCGCGATGCCACGCACGGTGACGCTCGTCGCGGACATCGCGCGCGTCACCCCAGCGATGCTCCCGAGCGTGCTCAACATCACGCGCGGGCCAGCCGCTTGCACGCCGCGCCAGTACGGCTGCGACATATCACCCGAGGGTCAGCCCATCAGCCGCCGCTGTGATGCGGATGGGCTCAGGGTCGACTCAAGCGCCGCGTGCGCGTATGGCTGCGACGTGACAGGACAATGCGCGGGGCTGCCCAATGGGCGCTGTGATGACGCCATCGCGCTGACCTCGGGCGTCCCCGTGACTGGCACGCTTGAGCAGGCTGACCACGCGCATCAGCTGCCCGACCCCGTCCATGGCTGCATCCCTGTGTGGCCGAGCGTGAACGTGGCCTATTACAAGATCAGCGCGAACGCGGGCGATGTGATCGAGGCGACGCTCAGCGCGTCGAGCAACGCGACGCGCCCCATCGAGCTGTGGATCGCGCAGAGCTGCGACGCGGGGCTCGCCCAAGGCTGCGTGAGCGAGCAGCCCCTGTGGCTTAATGAGACCACAAGCACCAACCAGTATATCGCCCCCATCAGCGGCGACTACCTGATCGCCGCGCGCGCGTGGGGCGGCGCAGGCCCGCAAGACTGGCTCTTCACGCTAGAGGCCAGCGTCAGCACCCCCTCCTGTGACGCAAGCGTCGAAGGCCCAAGCTGCGCCGCTGACGACCTCGTCTACTGTGACAGCGATGGGCTGTGGGCGAGCCTCAGCTGTGATGGGGGCTGCACAAGCGGCGCGTGCGGCGCACCGCGCGGCGACGCCTGCCATGACGCCATCGCGCTGGTCGGCGCGAGCGGCAGCGTCACAGGGGATCTGAGCGACTACACCGCGCGTCAGCAGGTCCGCGCTGACGCGCAGCTCGCCAGCTGCCAGCTCAACGAGCCGCTCGTCACGCGCGGACCTGACGCCTTCTATCGCGTCGATCTGAGCGCGGGCGATCTGCTGCGGCTGACGAGCGCCACCACGAACCTCTTGCACATCATGGTGATGACGCGTTGTGACGTGACGGCGAGCTGCCTTGAGGCGGCGCAAGGCTACTTCCTCAACCGCAGCTGGAGCTACCACGCGCAGCAGGCTCAGACGCTCTACATCGCCGTCGACACTTACTTGACGCCGCCGCTGCCAGGGCAGGCCACCTACACGCTGAGCTGGGACATCATCTCAGGGCTGAGCTGCGACCCAAACACCCCGCGCTGCGCCGACCCCACCACGGTGGCGCGCTGTGACGCGAGCGGGCAGGTTGAGACGTTGCAGAGCTGCACAGGCGCTTGTGAGCGCGGCGGATGTACGATCGATCACGCGGCGCGCGACGCGTGCGCCACCGTGCAAGCCAGCGCTGAAGATGTCGGCGCGGGCGTCACCCTCTACGTGGACACCGCCCAGCTCACCAACAACCTCTCCCTGCTCACCCCGAACAGCTGCGCCGGGACCCAGAACACGCTTGGCCCTGACAGCTTCTATCGCGTCACGCTCCAACCTGACGAGGTGCTCCACGCGCAAGCGCAGCTGCTCAGCGACACCCCGGGGCGGCCTGTGCTGTATGTGGTAGAGGGCTGCACAAACCCAGCGCTCGAGTGTGTCGCGATGAGTGATTATGATGGGCGCTTGAGGCGCGCGACGCTGACGTATCGCAACCGCACCGAGGTCAGCCAGACGCTGCTCGTCGCGATTGACGGTTCGAACAACCTCACGGGCAGCATCGTGGCCCAGCTGGAGGTGACCGCGACGCAGTGCCAAGAGGGCGCGTCACGCTGCGCGCCGCTAGGCGACGCGATGGAGGTCTGCACCGCGCAGGGCAGGTTCGTGCGAGCCCCGTGCGATGGCGCGTGCGTCGCGGGCGCGTGTGTGAACCCCGCCGGCGACTTCTGCCAAGACGCCATCGCGCTGCAAGGGCCCACAGGCACGCTCAGCGACAACTTCATCAACAGCACGGACACCTTCGCGCTGCCGCTCGGCATCGCGGGGGCCTGTCACACAAGCCAAGCCTCAGCGCGCCGTGATCGCTTCTATCAGGTCAGCTTAAACGCGGGCGATCTGCTGGAGGTGAGCGCCAGCCACCCGGCGCAAGCGAGGTCCATGCGGCTGATGTTGCTGGAGGGATGCGGGCCGTCTGACCTCTGCGCGCAGCAGAGCCCGGAGCGCGGCGTCGCGACGCTGCGCTATGTCGCCCCCACCAGCGCCCAAGTCATCGTGGTCGTCGAGCCGCACCCGCAAGATCCCAGCGGTGACTACGCGCTCACGTGGAGCATCACCCCAGCTCAAGGCTGCGTCCCAAGCCGCTCGCGGTGTGTGGACAGCGAAGTGGTCGCGATGTGTGACAGCGCAGGCCAGCTTGAGGCGCTCGCGTCGTGCCCGCTCGGCTGCGCTGTGAGCGGATGCGTGGCGGACCCGCTCGCCCACGACGCGTGCGCTGACGTCATCTCAAGCGCGCAAGACGCGCCCGCGCGGTTTTCTTGGCTGCTCGACCTGTCACAGCACACCAGCGCGATCGGGCTGACCAGCACCTGCACGGGCGCGCAGTCAGGGAGCAACCCCGACGCCTTCTATCGCGTGAGCGTCGCGCCGGGCGCGACGCTTGAGGTCAGCGCGACCGCCCTGAACAACGCGGCCTTGATGCTCTACCTCGTCACCGACTGCGACGACTACACCACGACCTGCTTGGCGGGCGCGGTCGCCCCCAGCGACGACGCTACCGCCACCCTGAGCTACACCAACACGACGGGCGTGCCGCTGACGCTCGTGGTGGGCGTCAGTATGGTCAGCGGCGCGCCGGGCTTGGTGCAGCTGCACAGCCAGGTGCGCACGCCCTGAGCGTCAGTCAGGCCCACTGGCGCGGCGTCTGCAACACCTCCAGCAGGCGCGCCTCCTCGCTGCCCGGCTCAGGCGCGTGCATGTACTCCCAGCGCGCCGTCAGCGGCAGCGACATCAGGATGCTCTCAATGCGCCCGTTCGTGCGCAGCCCAAACAGCGTGCCGCGATCATAGACGAGGTTGAACTCCACATAGCGCCCGCGACGCAGCTGCTGCCAGTCGCGCTGCTCGGCCGTGGCGGGCAGCTCGGCGCGACGCTCAATGATGGGCATGTAAGCGGGCAAGAAGCTGCGCGCGCAGTCCGACACGAACGCGAAGCACGCGTCCTGATCGCGATCATTGAGGTTATCAAAGAAGATCCCCCCGATGCCGCGCGACTCGCCGCGATGCTTGATGAAGAAGTACTCATCACACCACTGCTTAAAGCGCGGATAGAGCGCCGCATCGTGCTTGTCGCACGCCTCACGGTGGACCTGGTGGAAGTGGCGCGCGTCCTCCTCAAACAGGTAGCTGGGGGTGAGATCCGCGCCGCCGCCAAACCACCACGCGCCGGGCTGCTGCCCATCACCGCGCTCAAAGTAGCGGTAGTTGGCGTGGACCGTGGGGGCCATGGGGCTGCGCGGGTGAAACACGAGGCTGATGCCCGCCGCGAAGAAGCGCAGATCCTCAATGTGCTGACCGCCGCCCATCGCGCGGGCTGCCTCCTCGCTCAGCTCGCCCATGACCACGGACACGCCGACGCCAGCCTTCTCGAACAAGCGGCCGTCTTGCAGCACGCGGCTGCGACCGCCACCGCCGCCGGGCCGCTCCCAATGCTCCTCGGCGAACGGGGTGCCATCAAGCGCCGAGATCGCCTCACAGATCTGATCTTGGACGTCGTGGATCAGCGCGACCATGTCTTGTCGTTGAAAGGTTGGCATAGGGGGGCTCTCCTGAGGGGGCTCAACCGAAGGCGCCGCGCGTGCGCAGCTTCCACAGCTCCTCGCGGATGCGGGCGGTCGCGAACTCGATCTCACGCAGCGCCGCCACATGCGCATCACCGCGCCCCGCGAAGAAGGCGTGGCGATTCACATAGACCAGATAGCCCGCCATGGCTAGATCCCCGCGCTTGGCGTGACGCTGCATCGCGCGCAGCGCCTCGTCGGTGTTCTCGCGCGCGTGGTTGGCCAGATAATGCGCCTTGATGCGCGCCTCCTCCATGAGCAGGTCGGCGGTTGGCGCCCACGGTCGATGGGACCACGGGCGCTGGCGCTCCAGCCCCTCCAAGCGGCGCGCCTCGCGCTCCCAACGACGCGCCAGATCGTAGAGCGGCTCAGCATAATGAGGATCACGCTCGGCCAGCCTGATGAGGTGGCGATAGAGCGCGGCCAAGTGCTGATCAAGCTCACGGCGCAGCGCCCGCAAGTGGCGCGCCTCAAACAGCCGGCGCAGCTCGCCGCGCAGATGGCCGTTGAGCAGGCTGTCCAAGAGCCGGCCCGGTGAGGTCTGCGTGAGGCCGTCGAGGTCGATGTCGCTGGCGATGGGCACGAGCGCCGTGGCGCGCGTGTCACGCGCGCTGGCGCGCGCGTCGAGGTCAAGCTCCAGCAAAAAGCTCGTCGCCAGCTCGGGTGATTGTTGAGGGGGGGAGGAGGCGCTGTTGACATCCTCAGGCGCCGCAGGCAGCAGCCGCTGCGTCTCAATGCGCAGCGTCGGCAGCGCGCGACGCGCGCCTGCGGCGCGGTGCTCGCGATAAAACTCTTGGATCGCGTCGAGCAGATCGGCCACCATCGCCTCATAGCTGCCATAGATCGCCGCGCGCGCGTCGAGGCGCGCGAAGACCTCAGACAGCTCGGGCGCGCTCAGCGGCAAGAGCTGCTGATTACCCAGGATCTCCAAGGCGAAATCACTGGCGCCGAGATCCCAGAACAGATCGAGCAGGCTGGCGTACCGATCGGGCCCAGGCCAAGGCTCAAACAACACCTCACGCAGCCGCTCGCGCTCGCGCTTGCGCGCGCGGGCGAGCCCCGTGTGACCGGCCCCTGCGCCGAGCGCCGTGAACATGAGGATCAGGATGATCGTGATCGGCTCCATCGGCACCTTCAGCCAAGGCGGCTTCCCACTGGACACGCGCCGCAGTGAGGCCTATGTGAGGGGAGCAGGCGCTGTGCGCGCAGCGCATCTATCTAACATGAGGCGACGCGACGAGCACCCCTTGATGCTGCACACCCTACGCCCGCTGTCCATCGCCGCGCGGCTCGCGCTGCTCACGCTCGCGCTGTGCAGCTGCGCGCCCTCCCCCACGCTCACCTGCGTCG
Organism: uncultured Bradymonadales bacterium; assembly: GCA_964468515.1. GTDB lineage: Bacteria > Myxococcota_A > Bradymonadia > Bradymonadales > Bradymonadaceae > CAYXWB01. The sequence goes on from CAYXWB010000010.1 coordinate 13,500, forward strand.
CGGAGGCGTCGCTGGCCACAAGCCCCCACTGTGACGCGCCCGACGCACCGACGCACAGGCTGCCCTTTCGCGCGGGCTATCAGACCGAGATCACGCAGGGCTTCCACGGCCAGGAGACGCATCACGATCTGGAGGCGTACGCGCTGGATTTTTGGTGTGAGGAGGGTGATCCGATCGTGGCCAGCCGCGCGGGCGTGGTGCTCGACGCGCGCGCTGACTCCGATGAGGGCTGCTCAAGGCCCGGCTGCGCCGCGCCCGCCAACTATGTCACGATCGATCATGGCGACGGCACCATCAGCTATTATTATCATCTGCGCCACGGCGGCGCGCTGGTCGCGCGCGGGCAGCAGGTGTGCGCGGGGCAGGCCATCGGCCTATGCGGCGCCACGGGCTTGGCCAGCAGCCCTCACCTGCATTACATGCTGACCAACCTGCGCCGCCAATCCATCCCCATGCGCTTTGAGGAGATCGAGGGCGGCTTCGCGCTGCCGTGGAGCGCGCATCAGTCCGCCAACACGCGCGACTTTGGCTGCGGCCCGACGCGCTACTCGTGGCTGGCGCGCGACGCCTTCCATCACCAGGGGATCGTGCTGGAGGCGCCGACGCCGACCGCGTTTCGCGCCGAGGACGCGCTGACCTTGCGCGGCACGTATCGGGGCGACGCGCCCCAAGTGGCGCTGTTCACACGCCATGTGCGCGACGCGCCCTCACAGTGGCACATGACCTGCGCGCCGGTCGACGCGCGCGGGCGCTTCACGCTCGCGCTCGACTGGGGCCAGCGCGCGCAAGCCCCGGGCGCGTATTGGATGATGCTCTCTGGCGCGGATGCGCAGTGCAACACGCCCAACTGGGGCTGGTCGTATCAGGTCTATCTCGACCCGCGCTGATCTCATCTAGCGGCTGCAAGTGACCGCCTCGCTTGGACGAACCCCGCATAAAACCTAAGCCTGCGACGCATCGCGCCAGAGGTTGGGCTCGACACAAGCGCGCGGCGCGCGCTCGTGCGGGGCGACGCGTCAGCGTCGCTCAGCGCATCAAAGGATCAGCGCGCAGACCTCGCAGGATCGGGAGCATGAGGTTTGGCTCAGAGCCAAAGAACATCTGATCCACGAGCAGCGAGGAGGCTGTTGGCGCCGTAGGCATCTTCAGCAGCGGCGCGAGCTCGCGCGTGGTGGGATGAGCGGCCAGCGACGTGAGCCGGGAGGCGGCGGGATAACGCAGCAGCGCGCGCGTCAGCGCGTCGGGGCGCTGGATCGGGCCGAGCGCGCGCGCGTGAGACAGCGCGAGGCGCTCGCGCGCGTGACGCATGGCCTCACCATCACGTATGGCGATGGCGAGCTCACACAGCTGGCCGCTGACATCAGCGGCCGGCTGCGTTGTGCTGTGCTCCTGCACGCCTACGGGCCTCGCGCCGGACGCCTCCCCCTCAGCCGCGCCGCCCTCGATCCAGCGCTCACACGCGGCCTCCAGCGCCAAGGGAGCCACCCCCACAGCGCAAGCGGGGCGACGCCTGAGGCGCGCGTCAAGCTGCTGGAGCGCGCGCCCGCGCGCGGCGCGCGCACCAGCCACCAAGGCGTGACAGGCCAGCTGCTGATGCCACGCGTCGAAGGAGGCCGTGGCGAGGCGAGGGCTCAGGCTGTCGAGCGAGGCGTCGAGCAGGCGGTGAGTGAGGGCTGCGCGCTGGCGCTCGCGCGAGGCGGCCACCGCTTGCTCAGGCTGGGGCAGAGCGCTGACGAGCGCGCGCGGATCACCCGACAAGCGCACAAGCTCGCCCTCACAGCACGCGCGCGCGGCGTCATCGGGCGCGCTCATCGCGCAGCCGAGCAAGCGCAGCGCGGCCTCTGAGCGCGGCACGCGATCAAGGTGACGCATGGCGCCCGCCAGCGCGCACTGCTGCTCGGGCTCGCCGTCAGCCGTCATCAACGCGTCATCCCAGCGCCGCACGAGCCCGCGCGCCAGATCGCTGGCTTGGGCGCTGGCGCCATCGATCGCGCGCACCATGCAGCTGTTGAGCTGGTCGGGATGCTCCCACAGCCAGCGCGCGGCGCGCTCCTGGCTGATCACTCGCCCGGCGCGCGCGGCGGCCTCACAGCAGGCGACGCCGACCTCAGGCCGATCCGCCACGCAGCGCGCTTGCGCTCGCTCGTTGGGCGCCTCGCCCCAAGCGGCCAGCGCCACGCGCAGCTGCGGCGAAGCCCAGCTCAGCGGCGCCCCCAAGCCCAAGAGCAGCAGCGCGCTCAGCGGCAGCCAGCGCGCCTCAGGGCGCGTCAGCAGCGCCAGCGCGGGCAGCGCCATCAGCCCGCAGTAGAGCGCCGCTGGCTCCCACGGGGAGAGCCAGTACCAGCGCGCCGCAGCCCCTGAGAGCGCGGCGCCCAGCAGGACCACCACCACCGTGACAGCCCCATGGAGCAGTGTTCGAGCACGCTTCATACCGTTCACTCTAACGCGCTGACGCGCCGATGAAAAGCATGACGCGCGCCCCTCACGCTCAGGGCGTCTCCCCCATGTCACGCCCCGCGAGCTGCGCGTCGCTGCGCTGCGCCTGCGGCGCGCTCGGCGCCTCCCGCTGCGCGCTCGCGCCAAGCCCCACGGTGCTACGCAGCACCAGCACGTTCGCCCCCTGGTCCAAGCTCGACACCGCCAGCCTCAGCTCGCCCATGCCAGGCAACGTCAGCTTGGGCTCGCCAAGCGAGGTCTGCAGCAAGGTGCGCGTCTTGTCCAAGAACTCGGCCGACCTCCAGTTGACCAGGTTCTTGAGCAGCGCGCTCGCATAAGGCGCCGAGGTGTCGAGCAGCTTGACCTCGCTCAGCTCCACGCGCAGCTTGCCCTCGCGCAGCGTCACCGCGCCCGCCACCAGCGCGTCAAACCAAAAACAGGTCGCCCCCGCCACCAGGTTCCACGCGCGGAAGTTCAGGTTCAAGCCGCTGGCGTCTGCGACGCCCTGCCCTGTCACCGCCGCGCTCGGCTGTGACAGGCCGAAGCTGTTGATGGTCACATGCGCGGGGCCGCGCGCGTCGCTCTGGCCATCGGTGGTGTAGCGGCGCGGCACCTTGTCTTGCTGCATCAGCAGCTCGATGATGGGCTTGATCACGCCCGGATGAATCGCCACGGCCAAGTTCTCAGTCCCCGTGAGCGCTTGCGCTTGGGCGCTGTCGAGGCCTTGGCCTGCGAAGCCCGGCAGGTTGGTCGAGAAGCCCACGAACAGCGCGTTGCGATCGCCCTGAAAGCTCAGCTCCGTGGGCATCACGCGCAGCCCCGCCACGCCGAAGTCCGGGGTGCCGATGGTGGCGAGCGTGATGGGCTTGAGCTGCTGCGCGAAGCGATCGAGCACCGCGCGCTGCAGCGTCTGCATGATGGCCCCTCGCCACGCCTCTGGGATCCCGCTCAGCTGCATCGTGACGCCCGACTTGGCGTAGTCCATGAAGCGCGAGGTGTCGAGCTTGATGACCACGCGCCCCGGCGTGCTCTGATCAAACAGCAGCGGCGCCACCAAGCCCAGATCGCCGCGCAGCGGCACGTTGATCTGACCGATCAGCGGGATGTTCATCTTCATGTCGCCGCCAAGCGACGCCGCCACCCTAAAGCACTGCGGGCACGCCTCGCGATCGGGCACAAGCTTCAGCCCCACCGCCTTGCCCGCCATGGCCACGTTCACGATCTTGCCGCCGCCCAACGGCAGCTTCGTGTTCATGTTGAGCGCTTGGCTTAACACCACCTCCAGCAAGCGGCTGGCCACCTGCCCCAGCAACCCAAAGCCCAGCGTGAGGCCAAACTGCGTCGTCGATGAGGCCGACGCCTCGGGCGCGATCTGCCCAGGCTCACGCGCCAGCGCCTCCTGATAGCCGCGGTTGATCTGCTGACACTGCTGCGCGCAGCCGGTGTGCAGCGTGAGGCTTGTGACGACCAGCGCGATGAGCGCGCACCATCGAGTCGGGTTCAAGGTGACACCTCTTGCAAGGCTGATGTGATTGCACGGCGCGGGCCGCAGGCGGCGGCCCTCTCGGCGCTTCTGTCCTGACGCTCCACGGAGTATCATGCTGGCGAGGCGGCGCGCAAGGTGGCGCCTCACGCCACCGGAGGTCCCCCGATGTCTCGCATCCTCATCTTCCTGCTCAAGATCATCTCTTGGCTCGTGCGCTTGGCCTTGTGGCTGTGGCGCCGTCGCAAGCCCAACCAGCACGCCACCAGCCCGACAAGTCAGCGCGACACCCCCCCCTGGGGGCGCTTATGAGCGAGCTGCGCTGGGTCGAGCGCTTGAGCCAGGCGCGCTGGCCCGATGACGCGATCGTCATCGCCGACGCGCGCTTGCCCGAGGCCATCCTCGCCCAGCTGCCTGACCCGCTGCGCGTCGACGCCGGCGAGCCGCTCAAGACGCTCTCAAGCGTCGGCGCGCTCGCCGAGCGCGTGCTTGAGCGGCGCGCTACGCGCCCGCTCACGCTCGTCGCCGCTGGCGGCGGCTCGGTCGGCGACGCCGTCGGCTTCCTCGCCAGCACCCTGTGGCGAGGCGTCGCGCTGTGGCATGTCCCCACCACCTTGCTCGCCATGGTCGACTCTGCCCACGGCGGCAAGACCGCCGTCAACCTCGGCAAGGCCAAGAACCAGCTCGGCACCTTCTATCCCGCCCAGGTCGTCGTGCTAGCCCGCGACATCCTCGACCACGCCCCCATGACGCTGCGCCAAGAAGGGCTCGCCGAGCTGATCAAGGCGCTGTGGCTTGATGACGCCGACGCGCTGACGCTGCTTGAGGCCGACGGCGGCGTCGCCGCGCTCGCCAGCGGCCAGGCGCCGCAGCGGCTGTTTGAGCTGCTGCAGCGCGCCGTGGCGGCCAAGCTGCGCGTGGTCGCACGCGACCCCGATGAGACGCGCGGCATCCGCACGATCTTGAACCTCGGCCACACGCTGGCCCACGCGCTGGAGCTGGAGTATGGCCTGACGCACGGCTTGGCCGTGGCCTGGGGGCTGCGCGCTTGCGCGCGCGTCTCGGCCCAGCAAGGCGGCCTGTCACCCGCCCAAGCCGCGCGCCTGGAGGCGCACGTCGCGCCGCTGTTGCGCCCCATCCCAGGCCTCGATCTGGCCGCAGACGCGCCCGCGCTCGACGCGCTCATCGCGCGCGATAAGAAGCGCGTTGGCGGCACGCTGCGCTCCGTGCTCTTGCGCGCCCCTGGCGCGCCGCTCGTCACCACCGAGGTCACCCCGTCCGACTGGCGACTCGCCCTCGCCGACACCTCCCACGACTGGCTCTCGCGCCCGCTCCTGATTGATGGTCGCCGCGCGCGCGGCGGCGCGCTGTCGCTTGAGGCCAGCAAGTCTGAGCTCAACCGCGCCTTGCTCATCGCCCACCTGCGCCCTGGCCTCACGCAGCTCGTGGGCCACAGCGAGGCGGATGACGTGGTGGCGCTGCGTCACGCGCTCGATCGCATGCGCGCCTCAAGTGACGAGGCGCGCGTGCGCGTCGGCCAAGGCGGCACCACCCTGCGCTTCGCGCTGGCCGCCGCCGCGCGCCGCCAAGGCGTCACCACGATCCTCGCGCACCCGCGCTTGATGGCGCGCCCCCACGACGCGCTGCTTGACGCGCTCGGGGCGCTTGGCGCGCGCGTTGAGCCGCTGCAAGACAAGACAGGTTTTCGCGTCGAGGGCGCGCCGCAGGCGCCTGCGCGCGCGCTGAGCGTGCGCGTGGATCAGTCCTCGCAGTTCGCCTCCGCGCTGGCGATGCTGTCAGCGCGCGGCGACGCGCTCACGCTCACGCTGAGCACCGACCCAAGCGGCGGCTATGACAGCGACCGCGTGGCCAGCCCTGGCTATCTGAGCATGACGCTCGCGATGTTAAGTGAGGCTGGCGTCAACGCCCGCTGGGATGGGCAGCACATCACGCTCATCCCCACCGCTGCGCTGCATCAGCCAGTCACGCTCACCGCCCACGCCGATGAGAGCAGCGCAGCCGTCTGGCGCGCGGCCCACGCGCTGGGCGTGCCGCTGACGCTCGACAACCTCGCCCAAACGCCGCGCCAAGCCGATCGCGCCATCGTGACGATCCTCGACGCGCTGCGTGATGCGGGCGCCGATGAGACGATCGAGCTCGATCTGCGCCAGGCGCCAGACCTCGCGCCCGTGCTCACCGCCACCGCCGCGCTGCTGCCCTGCGGCCTGCGCATCACCAACGCCGCGCACCTGCGGGCCAAAGAGTCCAACCGGATCGATGACATGGTGAGCGCCTGCGCTCAGGTCGGCGTCAAGGTCGAGGCGCTGCCCGATGGCCTGCTGGTGCCGCGCGGCGTCCAGACGCCCACGCCACACGCGCGCTGGCCCACCCACGAGGATCATCGCCTCGCCATGGCGGCGCTGGTGCTGAGCCTGCGCGCGCCGCTGGTGGTGCTTGAGCCCCAGGTCGTGGCCAAGTCGTATCCATCACTTTGGCATCACGCCAGCGCCTTGGGCTGGCACGTCGCGCCGGTCATTGACAGCGCAGGTCCGTCGGCTGACAGATAAAGCGCACGTGGAAGTGATCGTCGTGACCTGGCGAGTCGCGCACCAGCGCGTCGCCTCCGCCCCAGCGCGGGTATTGAAACACCGCGTCGAGCCATTCTTGCGGCGCGCCTTGCTCCTTAGCGAGCGTGTAGAGGCCGCGCTGGATCGGCCGGTCGATGAAGATCACGGCCACGGAGCCGCCCTCGATCAGGGCGCGCAGCAGCCACAAGGTGCGGTGCATGTCCACGTCATGGCGCCGGATGCGATGAAAGCGCGTGAGGCTAGGCGTGGGCGAGTGGCGCGGATAGGTGATGTCCACATCGCGCCCTGAGGTGTGCGACAGGTGCGGCAGGATGCGCCGCCCCGTGCGATAGCTCACGTCGCCCACCATCAGCGGCTCCGCCTCGGGGAACGCCTGCGCATACCCGCCCAGCACGCGCTGCAGCTCGCTCACCGTGTAGTAGGTCCCGAACGCGCGATGCGCGTAGAGGATCGCATAGCCTGGCCCTGGCGGCAGCGGCTCGCCATCCAGCAGCCGCCCGCGCATCGCGGCGCCCACGCTGCGCGACAGCACATCAGGATCGCGCCGCCACGTGACGACCTCTTGGCCAGGCTCAAGCGCGTCAAGGTCAAGCCCCGGGTTCCAGGCCTGGAGCGCCTCACGGCTCACCTTATAGCGATCGCGCAGCCAATAGACGCCCTGATAAGGGCGCAGCGTGTGCGTGAGGCTGTCCATCGTGGGCGTCGCCACGCGCGGCGCGCCAGCCTCGTCCATCGGCCAAAAGCGAGGCGTTGGATCGGGCCACAGCAGCGCGTCAGCGCGCGCCAGCTCATCCTTGGCAGGCGCGCCAAAGCCCACCCGCGTCAGCATGGTGGCGAGCAAGCTCGACGCCTGATGCGTCGTGATGGACTGCGCGAGCAGCGCTGGCGAGGGAGATGCGGTCCACAGCCCGAGCGACTGCGCCGGGGCAGGCGCGACGAGCAAGATCGACAGCGCCGCGAGGACGCGCACGAGCTGGATCATGGATGGGTGCTCCTTGATTGATCGCTAAAGGCGCCCCCAAGATCGCGCTAAAACGCTAGCATGTCAAGGCCTTGTCACCCTCAAGTGAGCGCTCAGAAGCGCCCCCGCACCATCACCGCCGCGCCGCCTGGCTGGAGCGCCACACCGATCGAGGCGGCTGACGTGTCAGTCGCCATGTCATAGCTGATGAGGCCCGCGCTGATGAGCACGAGCGCGCCCCCCGCGCCAGCCAGGCCCCAAAACAGCCGCTGACGCTGCTGCACGTCGGCGCGCAGCTGCTCATACGCGGCGCGATCCTCGCCGCGGCTCGCGTCTTGGTATTGGGTCACCAGATCGGCGCTGATCAGATCGACCGTCAGCGCGCTCGCCAGCAGCGCCACGCCTACCCCCGCGCCCACATAGCCCGTGTCACGTAGCCGCCAGCCCCTGCGCTTCGGGGCGTCGTCCCCGAGCGCCTGCGTCGGCGCTGGCGCTGGCGCTGGCGCTGGCGCGCTCATCGCGCGCGCGATCTCGCGCGCCTGAGGGCGCACGACGCGCACGAACAGGCCCAACGCCTTCGCTTGCGCGTCAATCTGGGCCTGCTCCGCGGGCTGATCAGCGTAACGATCCCGACACTGCTCCAAGCTCGCGAGCGCTTGCGACAGCTCATCTAACTTCAGCAGCGGGACGGCGCGATTGCAGAAGAACACCGCGTCAGGGCGCACGCCGATGGCGCGGTCAAAGGCCTCCACAGAGTCGCGATAGCGCCCCTCATTATAGAGGCGCAAGGCGGTCTCATAGTGCCCCTCCGCGTCGACCTGTGCGTCACGCGCGGGCTGCGCGAGCGCAGCGCCCGCGCCGAGGGTGAGCGTGGACAGCAGTGTGATGGCGGCGAGTGCGCGCATGGCAAGCCGGTGGTAGAGCGCCTGAGGCGCGCTCAGGGGATGAGGTTCATTCGCCCCATCGAGAGCTTGAGGACGACCTCTTGATCTTGATCGAGCGTGATCGTACGGACGGCCTCATTATAGCCCTGACGTGTCGCGCGAATCACGACCTGTTTATCACTGCGCGCAAACTTCATCGTGAAGGGCGCCATCCGCGCGGGCTCACCGTTGACTGACACGAGCCCACCCTCAGGGTTGGTCGCGAAGACGACCTCGATCGGCTTGGGCTGCGTCGCGCGCGCGGGCTTCTTGGCGATTGGCCGACGCGAGGGCTTGCCCTGCACGTCACGCGCGTCATCATCTTCATCGGGCTCTTCGGGCGCGTCATCCTCACCGGGCGCGCCCTGCGCGTCTAGCGGCGCGTCGACAAGCTCAGCCTGCACCTTGGGGTTGTCAGGGCGCGTCGGCGCGGGAAGCCCGCGCGCGGGCTCAGGCTCAGGCGCGCTCGTGATCAAGCGCGTGGGCTCAGGCGCGGGAGCAGGTGGCGGCCCCTGATCGCCTTGAAGATCCTTGATGACGAGCAGCGCCCCCAGCGCGACCAGCGCGGTCATAAGGAGCAGCGCCGGGATCAGCCAGCTCGGCCGCGCAGACTTGGCGCTCGGCGCGGGCCCAAAGCCCCCTGCGCCACCTCGCGTCGGCGCTGGCGCGCCGTACGCTGGCGCGCCGTACGCTGGCGCGCCGTACGCTGGCGCGCCGTACGCTGGTGATCCGTGCGCTGGTGAGGGGGCGCCTGGGCTTGGCGGGGGGGCGTGCGGCGGCGACAACGCCAAATGCGGCAGCGCGGCCAGCTCGCGCGTCTGCTCATCCAGCTCAGGATCGGGGCCCTCTAACAGCTGCAACATCGCCCGCGCGCTCTTGAGGCGATCTTGCGGCTGCTTGGCCATCGCGCTGCGCACCGCCAAGCCCCAGCGCGTCTGCTCCAAGGCGCCAGGCAGCGGCGGCGGATCATCGCGCAGATGGCGCACCATCACCGCCGTGGAGTTGCTCGCGTCGTCGAACGGGTGCTTGCCCACCAGCAGCTCATACAGCATCACCCCCATCGCGTAGACGTCGACCTGATGGTTGAGCTCATCGCCCACGATCTGCTCAGGCGCCATATAATGAGGCGTCCCCAGGACATGGCCCGCCTGCGTGAGCGTGCGCAGGTCCTTGCCCTCGTGCTCGGCGTGCACCAGCTTCGCGATGCCAAAGTCCAGCAGCTTCACCACCTCATCGCGACGACCGCTGGCCAGATCCGGCCTCAGGAGCAGGATGTTCTGCGGCTTCATGTCGCGGTGGATGATCCCCTGCGCGTGCGCGTGATCGAGCGCCTCCAAGATCTGGCGCATGATCGGCAGCGCCGCCTGCGGTGCGATCGGCGCGTCGTGGCTGATGAGGTCCGCGAGCGAGCGCCCCTCAATGTACTCCACCACCATGTAGAACAGGCCGCCGCTGTGACCGTAGTCAAACAGCGTGATGAGGTTCGGGTGCTGCAGCCGGCTCACCAGCTGCGCCTCACGCGTGAACCGGGCCACCACCTCTTGATCCAGCACCGACTGCGGCAAGAGCGTCTTGAGCGCCACCATGCGCTGGTTGTCCAGCTGGCGCGCGCGATAGACCACGCCATATGAGCCGCGACCTAGCTCGTCGACGATCTCATAGCGATCGGCGACCAGGTCGCCGGGCCCAGGTATGATGATCTGTTGTGACATGGAGCAGGGATAGGCCCTTAGAAGAGCAGCGCCGAGCCGGGGCCATGGGCCTCAGCTCACGGCGCAGGTGGCCGTGCAGACCTCCTCGCGCCGCGCGCCTGAATCGTCACGCTAGGATGGGAGCTTTAATGCACCGCGTCAAGCGTCAAGCCAACGCCACATGCCGCTGGCCTTGCGCCTGATGGCGCGTTTCTCTATCGTGTCGCCCCGTTGACCCGGCGCGCTTGGTGCGCACGATCGCGCCCTAGGGCGCGTCGCCACAGCCGCGCTCAGCTTGAACCGCGCGAACTTTGAACGGAGATTCACCTCATGGGCCTGCTCGATATCTTCTTTGGTGGCGGTGATAAGGGCTCGGAGCGTCAGCTCCAGAAGTTCGAGAAGAAGATCACCAACATGTACACCCAGGCCCCCGAGCGTCAGTTCGCGCTCCAAGAACTGCGTGACATCGGCACCACCGAGGCCGTCTGGGTCATGCTCCAGCGCTACAACGAGAACAACCCCAACACCACCGTCGACATCGACGAGAAGGAGCTGGTGTTCGACTTCCTCGTGCGCCTGGCCCGCAGCGGCGACGCTGACGTCATCGGTCAGGTCAAGCGCTACGTCCTCACCAAAGACGTCAAGGTCAACTGGCCCATGAAGATCCTCAACGAGCTGCTCTCCGAGGAGGACTACGTCGCCTTCATGGTCGAGGTCTTGGCCACCTGTGACACCGCCTACCAGCGCACCGTCGAGAAAAAACAAGAACTCGTCCTGCGCGCCACCGAGCTTGATGACCCCGCCCTCGCGGAGCAGATCGCCCGCTTCTTGAGCGATGATAACGAGACCATCCGCTTCTTGGCCGTCGACGCCGCCTTCAACCAGTCACGCGGTGACCTCGTCGCCGCTGCCCTCTATGAGCGCCTGCTCATCGAAGACTCCAACCGCGTCCTGCAGAAGCTCATGCCCAACCTCATCGGGCGCCAAGACATGGCCATCCCTGAGCACCTGCGCCCCGACGTCGAGGCCAAGCTCCCCGCCGACCTCGGCATCCACAAGCAAGGCTACATCTACCGTCGCCGCCAGTGATCACGTTCTTAGAGCCGCCGCCGCCGCCGCCGCCGCCGCCGCCGCCGCCGTCGCCCTTGACTCAGCGCGCTGAGCCTCACCACAGCGCCGACGCGCGCGTCGTGATCGACGGCGCGCCGCCGCTGCTGTGCTTGGCTGAGTTCGACGGGCTCGCCGTCACCGGCGCGCCCAGCACGCGCCGCGTCGGCGCCTTGTTTGTGCAGCCCGCGCGCGTCGTGCTCGGGCTGCGCGGCTTTGAGGACGCCTTCGAGCAGGTGCTGCCCGATGGCGCCCCCCTGGTCGCCTTCGACCTGGAGAAGATCATCCGCATGATGCTTCGCCAGAGCGGCCTCGCGCTGGCGCTGCTCGGCTCGCCACACCAGCAGCTGCCCCCTCACCCGCTCATCGATCCGCGCCAGATCATCCAAGCCGCCCTCACGCGCCAGATCGCCCACCACTTCCATGACCTCGCCATGGGGCTGCGACGCGCGCTCGATCGCGACGCGCTCGTGCCCGACCCCGACGCCGCCCTCGCCATCACGCGCGAGCTGCTCACTGGGGCCGCCCTGTGCCGCGACGGCGCCCTCGCCATGCACCTTGACACGCTGCGCGCTCATTGGCCCAACGCGTGCGTCCATGCTATCGTCGAGGCGCGGCGGGCCGGGGCCGGCCCGCGGGGCCCCGGGCCGCCGGAGCACGCCCGCCGCGGGGGGGCGCCCACCGGGCCC
>CAYXWB010000010.1:25387-39439 GCA_964468515.1 uncultured Bradymonadales bacterium
GGGGTGCGGCCTTGCGCTGGCGGCGGCGCGCGCCCGGGGCGCGCCCTGGCCGCGCGCCTCGCAGAGTCAGCTCGCGCGCGAGGTCGCGCTCATCGCTGCGCACCTTGAGCGCGCGCGCGCGCTGCCCGCCCAGCCGCGCGGCTATGACGACCTCCAAGCCCTGCTCGTCAGCGCGCGCCTGCAAGCGCCCGACCCGAGCGCGTGATCGCCGCTGCCCAAGATGACCGCCATGATTCAGCTCTTGATCCTCGGACGATCCGCCGCCACGTGGGCGCGCAGGCTAGAGCAAGCGGGCCTCTCGGGCGCGCGCCTCACCACCGCGCGCCTGCCCGCCGAGGGCGTGCGCAGCCTCGATGAGTCGCCCCCTGACGCCATCGTGATCGTCGATGATGACGGCGGCGCGCGCGTCCCCATGATCGTGCAAGCCTTGCAGAGCCGCCCCGTGGGCCGCCTGCTGCCCATCTTGCTGGTCTGCCCCCAGCCCCCACAAGAACAGGCCCAGAAGCTCGCCCGCGAGCTGGGCCTGCAAGGCTGGCTCTCCCCGGAGGATCCTCCCGAGGAGCTGGGGCTGCTGCTCGCGCGCGCCCTTGATATGCCTGTGGACGCCCTGATGAGCGGCCCCAAGCCGCGTCACGCCAAACCGAAGGTCGCCCCCAGCGCACCTGACATCACGCCCCTTGAGGAGCTCGTCGCGCAGGACGATGATCCTCTCGAAGCTGATGGCGCAGACGCGCCTGACGCCACGCCACAGGCCGACGCAGACGCCGCCACGGGCGACGCCCACGCGCGCGCGCCGCTGCCGCGCGCCACCGTCGTGAGCGCTGGCTACGTGGTCGAGGAGCTGCCCGAACCCTCCGCCCTCGGGCCGCAGCGCTTCGCGCCACCGCCCTCACCCGTCACCTCGCTTGATCGCGCGAGCCTGTTCCCCGTGCGCGCCGCCCAGCGCGATCCGGGCAAGGTCACGCTAGAGGTCATCCGCCGCAAGCTGCGCGAGGCGCGCCATGAGGACTACTTCACCTTATTAGAGGTGCGGCGCGGCGCCGAGGAGCTGGTCATCAAGCAAGCCCACCAGCGCCTGTGCGCCCGCTTTGATCCCGAGGCCATCGACTTTGAGCTGGCCCGGCGCGTGTTCCAAGAACTCGCCGAGCTGCGCGACGCGCTCGATGACGCCTGGGCCGTGCTCGGTGACAGCGCGCTTCGTGAGGCCTATATGAACGCCAGCGCGCGGCGCGCCTCCACCTAGCGGCTGGGCTCAGACACAGCCAAGCCTTGACGCCGCGCGACGATCGCGGCTAAACCGTTTGGCCACGCGCGGGGCCTCGTCCCCCCACCGCCCGGAGGCGCGCTCATGGCACTGCGAGACATCCTGCTCTACCCTCATGAGGTGCTGGCCACGCGCGCAGCCCCCATCGCTCAGGTCGATGACGCCACGCGCCAGCTCATCGAGGACATGGCCCAGACCATGTACCACGCGCCAGGCATTGGCCTAGCCGCACCTCAGATCGGCGTCTTGCAGCGGCTCACCGTCATCGACGTCAGCCCCCGCGAGGAGGTCGAGGGCGAGGAAGACCTGTTCCCCGAGGGCCGCCACCTCCAGGTCTTCGTCAACCCCGAGATCGTGCGTCGTGAGGGCAAGATCCAGTGGCAAGAAGGCTGCTTGAGCATCCCAGGCGTCTACGAGAAGGTCGATCGCTCAGCCAAGATCGTCGTCCAAGCCCTCGACGGCCTAGGCCGCGAGTTTGAGCTTGAGGCCGACGGCCTGCTCGCCGTGTGCATCCAGCATGAGCTAGATCACCTCGACGGGATCGTGTTCTTCGATCGCCTCAGCCCCCTCAAGCGCCGCATGGCGCTCAAGAAATACAAGCGCGCCATCGCGCGCGCTGAAGAGGACGCCGCCGAGGAGGCTCAAGCGCAGCGACCGCGCTGAGCCGCCTCGCGACACAAGTGTGGAGCATGCATGACGACAGCTGACCCGACGCGCGCGCTGCGCGTCGTGTACATGGGGACCCCCGACTTCGCCGTGCCCGCCTTACAGTCCCTGCTGGCGAGCCGCCATCAGGTCGTCGGCGTGGTCACCAACCCCGACAAGCCCGTGGGGCGCGGCAACAAGATCAGCGAGCCGCCCGTCAAGCGCGCAGCTCTAGCCGCTGGCGTCGAGGTCTTCCAGCCCAAGGGCTTGCGCAACGAGGCCGCCCAAGAAAAGCTGCGCGCTTGGGCCCCCGACCTCATCGTGGTCGCGGCCTATGGCCGCATCTTGCCCGAGGCCGTGCTCGCCATCGCCCCGCTGGGCTGCCTCAACATCCACGCCTCGCTGCTGCCTCACTATCGCGGCGCCGCGCCCATCAACTGGTGCATCGTGCGCGGCGAGGTCGAGACGGGCATCACCATCATGCAGATGGAGGCGGGCCTCGACACCGGCCCCATGCTGCTCAAGCGAGCGGTCGCCATCGCGCCCGATGAGACCGCCCAGACGCTGCACGACAAGCTCGCGCCGCTGGGCGGCCCGCTGCTGTTGCAGGCCATTGATAGCCTGCTCGATGGCAGCATCTCACCGCAGGCGCAGGATCACGAGCTGGCGACCTGGGCGCCGATGATCAAGCGCGAGGACGCCGCGCTCGACTGGACCAAGCCCGCACAAGAATTAGACAATCAGCTGCGCGGCTTCTCGCCTTGGCCTGGCGCGTCGAGCTGGTGGCACCCCAGCGACGCGGCAAGCTCCCCCCAGCTCATCAAGATCGGCGCCGCGCGCGCGGTGGAGGGTGAGGGCGCGCCCGGTGAGGTCTTAAGCGTCGATGAGGGCGCGGTGCTTGTCGCCTGCGGCCAAGGCGCGCTGCGCCTCGACATCTTGCAAGCGCCGGGGCGACGCGCCCTGCCCGCGCGCGACTTCCTCAACGGCACGCGCGTGAGCGCGGGCGATCGCTTCGGCGATGAACCAGAGCACGATTGATCTATGCCTCGTCGCACCGCTCACCGCGTCTTGTGGCGCATCGCCCATGAGGGCGCCTACAGCCACATCGCGCTCGACGCTGAGCTGACCCGCTCCAGCCTCGACGCGCGCGACCGCGCGCTCGCCACGGAGCTGGTCTACGGCACCCTCACCTGGCAAGGCGCGCTTGACACCCTGCTCGCGCGCGCCACCAAGCGCCCCTTGCACCTGCTCGACGTCGAGGCGCTCATCGCCATGCGCGTCGCGCTCTATCAGATGGTGTTCCTCGATCGCATCCCCACACGGGCGGCGGTCGATGAGGCCGTCACGCTCACCCGCCAAGCGCTTGACCCGCGCGTGGCAAACTTCGTCAACGGGGTGCTGCGCGGCCTGGGACGCGCACAGGAGCAAGGTGAGCTGCGCTGGTATGAGCCGACCGACCGCGAGCGCAAGCCCGCGCGCTACATCGCGCAGCGCTACGCCCTGCCCGGCTGGATCGCCAACCGCCTCATCCAGCAGCACGGCCTGCACGACGCTGAGCTCATCGCCAAGGCCTACACCACCCGCGCCTCGCTGCATCTGCGCGCGGCAAGCTCCCCCGATGACACCTGCGAGCCGGTCGACGGCGTGCCGCGCGCCTGGCGCGCGAGCCAGGGCATGACGCAGCCGCTGCGCGACGCGCTCGGCTCAGGCCTCGCCCACGTCCAAGACCTCGGCAGCCAGCTCATCGGCCTGATGGTCGCCCCAAAGCCCGGTCACCGCGTGCTCGACGCCTGCGCAGGTCTAGGCGGCAAGTCCTTGCACTTGGCGTCGATGCTCGGCATCGCTGGCGAGGTGGTCGCCGTGGAGCCGCTGCCTCAGAAGCTCGCCATGCTCCAAGACGCCGCCCGACGCAGCGGCGTCGAGGACATCATCACCGCACACCAGGCCAAGCTCCAAGAGTTCGTCGCGACGCAACCTCCCGCGAGCTTCGATCGCGTCATCGTCGACGCGCCTTGCTCGGGGCTCGGCGTGATGCGCCGCCACCCCGAGACGCGCTGGCGACGACAAGAGGCCGACATCGGCCCGCTCGCCAGCCTCCAAGCCGAGCTGCTCGCGCAGGCGGCCACCCAGGTCAAGCCCGGCGGCGCGCTCGTCTACAGCGTCTGCACGTTCTTGCGCGAGGAGGGCTCACGTCAGGTCGAGCGCTTCTTAGAGGCACACCCCGACTTCGCGCTCGACGCGCCGCCTGAGGCGGCCGACGTGGACTGGGCGCGCTTCGCCCCTCAGGGCGTGCTCCAGCTTGACCCCCACCAGCACGACAGCGACGGCTTCTACGCGGCGCGCCTCATCCGCGCGCAACCCTCCCCTTCGCCCACCCCCACAGAGGACGCGCCATGAAGCTCCAGCTCGCCCCCTCTATCTTATCCGCAGACTTCACGCGCTTGGCTCAGGAGTGTCGCGCCGTGCTCGACGCGGGCGCGGACCTCTTACACGTCGACGTCATGGACGGCCACTACGTGCCCAACCTCACCATCGGCCTGCCCGTGGTCGCCGCCCTGCGCGAGGCGCTGCCCGATGTGACGCTTGATGTGCACCTGATGATCAGCAACCCCGATGACTTCGTGGGCGCCTATGTCGAGGCCGGGGCTAACATCGTGTCGTTTCACCCCGAGGTGTCGATCCACCCGCACCGCGCGGTGCAGACGATCCGCGCCGCAGGCGGCAAGGCCGCGCTCGCCATCAACCCCGCCACGCCGCTGAGCGTCATTGAGGAGCTCATCGATGACCTCGACATGATCCTCATCATGAGCGTCAACCCAGGCTTTGGCGGCCAGTCGTTCATCCCCCAGACCTTGCCCAAGCTGCGCCGTTTGCGCGCGCTGCTGGATCGGCTCGGGCGCCCCGAGCTTGACGTGGAGGTGGACGGCGGCGTCAAAGCCGACAACATCCGCGCTATTCGCGACGCGGGCGCCAACCTGTTCGTGGCCGGCAGCGCCATCTTCAACGCGCCCCCTTACGCCGACGCCATCCGCGCGCTGCGCGACGCGCTGGAGGGGTGAGCGATCCAACCTCTCGTTTGATTTGCTATTAAAAGAAGATAAATCCATTTTAATGTTACAGGAGAGCAAATCAAATGGAAGAGATCTGCGAGCTCAACGCCTTCTTGCGCTGGTGTGACGCTGAGGTGCACGAGCCCATCGCCGCGCACAGGCTCGATCTGCGCGCGCACGACGCCGCGCTGCTTGGGCGTGAGCGCTATGAAGATGTGGTGTTCTTGGGCTGTCTGCTCAGCGACACAGCGAAGCTGCACGTGATCGCGGGCGGCGCGCTCGTGTTCCCGCGCATTGATGACCTGCCCTTTGATCCCTACCACCACAAGCTCTACCGCACGGCGGAGCTGTTCAGCGGCTACGACCCGGCGCGCCTGGAGAGCTTCGAGGCGACCTTCGATCAGCGCGTCTACGCTCACTTCATCGCCACAGGCGGCATCGCGCCGCCGTCGATCCGGGTGAGCTTGGCGCGCAACCTCCATGACCACGCGATGAGCGAGGCCATGAGCGCGTTCTTGCGTCACAGCGCGCGCCGCGTGGTCGCCATCATGGGCGGCCACAGGCTGCGGCGCGCCGCCCCTGACTACGCGCGCGTCGCCCGCATCGCCCGAAGGCTCTCACGCGAGGGCTACCTCATCGCCTCCGGCGGCGGCCCAGGCGCCATGGAGGCCAGCCACCTGGGCGCCTACTTCGCCGCGCGCCCCGACGACCAGCTCGACGAGGCGCTCGCCACGCTTGGCGCGCGCAGCCCCGAGCATGTGCGCAACCTCGACGCCGAATACCGCGACGCCGACTGGATGGCCCGCGCGTGGCGCGTCTGGACACACTACCCGCAGACAGGTGAGCAGGCGCGCCGCCACCCCAGCCTCGGCATCCCCACCTGGCTCTATGGCCACGAGCCGCCCACCGTCTTCGCCACCCACCACGCTAAATTCTTCGCCAACAGCACCCGCGAGGATCTGCTGCTCATGATCGCCCTCGACGGCGTGCTCTACACGCCAGGGCGCGCGGGCACCGTCCAAGAGATCTTCCAAGACGCCTGCCAGAACTACTACGGCAGCGCCGGGCACTACAGCCCCATGGTGTTCATGAACCGCCAGTACTGGGAGCAGACGCTGCCCGCGCGCCCCTTGCTCGATCAGCTCATGCGCGCCAAGCCGCAGGCCGCGCTCATCCACTACGAGGACGACGAGGAGGCGATCTTGGCGCGCTTCTTGGCGCACTCACGCGACGCTTGGCTCGTGCGCTAGCGGCAAGTGACCCGCTCGCTTTGACGATCCCCGCTCATCATCAGGCGCATCGACGCACCGCACGAGAGGTTGGGGTCGTGAACCCGCCGCTGGCGCGCGCGCATCGCTCAAGTGAGGCTTGACGCGAGGCCGCTCACGGCGGCCTCGCTCGCGCCCCGGCTCACTCCTGGCGCAGCGCGCGCAGCCGGGCGACGATGTCGGGGCGCTCGGCTTGGGCGGCGAACTGAGCGGCCATATCGACCGCATATTCGATATCTTGGTCGCGCGAGCGGGTCTGCTGCAGCAGCGTGATGGCGTGCGCCAGCACGCTCTCTAGGCGCGCCCAGTCGCCCTCAAAGGCGAAGATGGGCAGCATGCCCACGATGGCGAGGGTGAGCTGGCCAAAGTCGCGCACCTCCAAGAAGTGGCGGCTGAGCTGCCAGAACATGTCGAGCGCGCGCTCATACTCGCGCCGCGCGAGCGACACATAGGCCATCTCCAGGCGCGACTGCTGACTCAGATCGGACTCCACCGACTCGAACAGCGCCATGGAGCGCATGCACAAACGCTGCGCCTCGTGGTAATCCCCTAACAAGCGGTGCAGCTCAGCCAGGTCGTTGAAGCAGTCCGCGAGCAAGAGGCGGTTGCCCAGCCGCTCGGCCAAGGCGATGGCCTGCTGGCCGAAGTTCTCGGCCATGATGTAGTGGCCTTGCTGGCGCGCGATCTCGCTCAAGCCATTATAACACAGCGCGGTGTGGTACAGATCGCCCTCTTGCTGGGCGCGCTGGAGCAGCTCAAAGAGCATGGTGTTGGCCTGCTCAAGCTCACCCTGCGCGTAGCGCAGCATCGCCAAGCCCACATGACAGCTCAGGCGCGCTGTGGCGTCAGGGGCCACGGCCTCAGCGGCCACACACACGCCGAACAGCACCTCCGCTTCGTCAGTGAGGCCTTGGTGGAGCTTGGACCAGGCGATCTGGAGGCGAGCTTGCCAGGCCATCACCTCGCTGCGCGCGTGGTTGGCCGACTGCAGCGCCTGCTCAGCGGCGGCGACGGCTTGAATGTAGCGCCCCTGCAGGTCATGCACGCGCGCGCGCAAGATCCAGCCGCTGATGCTGCGCGGATCATCCACGCGCACCTTGAGCGACTCAAGCAGCGACTCGCGCTGATCGAGCAGCTGGTGGGTCTGGAGCAGATCGCCGCGATGCACATGCTGCTGGGCGAGGGTGAGCAGCGGCTGGAGCGCCTGCTCCACGAGGCCCGCGTCGAGGAGCAGGCGCGCGTAACGCTCCAGATGCGCCAGCGGCGGCTCGCCGTAGCGGGCGACCAAGGCGCTGGCGCACGCGGCGCAGCAATCGGCCCACTGCCCGCTCTCACGCAGGTGGCGCTCCAAGCTCTCACGCATCATGGGCTGCGCGAAGCCGAGCGTGTCGGCGTCGAGGCGTTGGAGCAGGCGCCGCTCCACCAAGAGCTGGCGCACCTCTGGGGTGAGCGAGACGCCGCGCAGCACGCAGGCCTCGACCCACTCCGCTTCGAGCACGTTGGAGCCCAGCGCGGCGGCGACCGCCAGCGGGGCGAACAGCCCATAGCGATCGCGGCGCAGCAGCGCGTCGAGGCGGCTCTGCATGATGGCGTGGATGTCATCAGGGATCTTGCCCGCCTGCGCGCTGATGAGCCGATAGCCCTCGGCGGAGTCCTCTAGCGCGTCAAGCTCCACCCAGCGCTGCAGCAGCTGGAGCGCGAACATCGGCACGCCTTGGCTGCGCCGCGTCAGCTCCTCCACCAGCGACGCCTCAAGCGGCAGACAAGCGTGCAAGAACTCCTGAAACTTCTGCGGCTCCATGGGGGAGATGGCGCAGGTCACACACCCTGGCGCGCTCGCCAGCTCATCGATCAAGCGCTGCTCAATGCGTAGATCATCGCTCTCGTCATAGTGCACGGTGAGCAGGAACAAGATGGGCAAGCGCCTGTTGGCGCTCTGACGCGTGACGTGGCGGATGAACAGCAGCGCCTCGGCGCCCCAGTGGACATCATCTAAGCACACGATCAAGGGCCGCTCGCGCATGAGCAGCTCAAGATACGACAAGATCACGTCAAAGCGCTGGAGGTTCGACTGCTGAGGCGCTTGCGGGCCGCTTGATTGAGCATGCGCTGCCTCCTGCTCGCCGAGCAGCGCGCCTAGCTCCTTGAAGCGTTGGCCATCTTTGACGCCGAGGTGTTTGAGGTGATGAGCCAGCTGGATGAGGGTGTGTCGGCTGTCGAGCCCTGTGCTGCGGATGTGGCGCGCGAGCATGGGGGCGAGGCCATCGGAGGTGGTGGCGACCTGATGGTAGCCTCCGCTCAAGATGGTGCAGGCGCCAAGCTCATGCGCGCGCGCTGCCATCCACTGCGTCAAGCGCGTGGTCCCCACCCCCGGCTCACCGTACAAGATCACCACCGCAGGATCGCCCGTCTGACAGGCGCCATCAAGCGCGTCCCAGATCAGGTCACGCTCTTGCTGTCGGCCCACCAGCGGAGGATCTTGCAGCGCCAGCTGCGCTAAGCCCGTGCCGAGCAGCTTGAAGGCCATACGCGGCGGCTCGATCTTGCGCCACGTGCGCGGGAACGGCACGGGGCCAAACTCCACCGGCAAGATGCGGGTGCGGTTGTCCTCGCCAAAGCGACGCGACGCCGAGCGGGGTCGCTCAAAGGGGCGCGAGGGCGCGGGCGCAGACGCGGGCGCCTGCTCAGCGTAGCTCGTCCAATCCAGCGTCGACAGCGTCATCTTCACCGCCGTGCGCTCACGGCTGAAGCTGCCTTTCTGGGGCGCGACACCACGCGCAGGGCGCTCGGAGGCGTCTGACGCGTAGGAGATCTCAAAGGGGATGGTGGCCACATCGCTGTCAGCCGCGCCAAGCTCAAACTCGAGCGGAGCCATCCCTGGCACCAGCGCCGAGGTGGAGGCGCTCTTGGCTGTCGCCTCCGTCGCCTCAGACATATAAGAGTCCTCCAGCTGGAGGACGCTCTCTAAGAAGTTGTACTCGCGATCGCCCACATAGCCGCTGACGATCTGCTGCGCGCGGGTGGAGGGCATAGGCTGGCTCAGGCCGGACAGCCTGGCCAGCGCGAAGGCGGCGTCTGCCGCGCGCTGAAAGCGCTGATGGGGCTCCTTCTGGAGCAGGCGCAGCAGCCAGCGATCGAGCCCCTCGGGCACCTGCATCAAGGGCACGAGCGGCGGCACCTCGTCGATGAGATGCTGCTTCCAGATCGTGAGGCCGCCATCATCAAGGAACGGCGGCTGCCCGGTGACCATCTCATAGGTCATGCAGCCGAGCGCGTAGAGGTCCGTCCAGGGGCCATAGTCGCGCCAAGTGCCGCGGATCTGCTCCGGCGCCATATACTGCGGCGTGCCCCAGACCTCCTCAAAGCGACCCTCGCGCGCCTCGTCATTGAGGGCGTGGGCGAGGCCAAAGTCAGTGAGCTTCATGGCCTCTTGCGCGCCGCAGCCCAGCAGGATGTTCTGAGGTTTTAAGTCGCGGTGGATCACGCCGTGCGCGTGCGCGTGCGCGAGCGCGTCGAGGACCAAGAACAGCACAGCTTGGATCTGATCCCAGCTCAAGCGCCTCATGATGTCATGGAGCGAGCCGTGGTAGGCGTACTCCATGGCCAGGTAAGCGCTGTGCGCGACGAGGCGGCCGCCGCTAGCGGCGGCCGCCTCGTCGCTGATGGCGCCGTAGTCGAGCAGGCTGATGATGCCGGGGTGACTCAGCCGCGCCATGGCGCGGACCTCGTTGCGGAAAGACTCCACAAACTCGGCCTGCTGGGCCCCCTCGCGCTGGATCACCTTGATCGCGACGGGGACCCCTTGCGTGGCGTGATGCGCCAACCAGACCTCACCCATGCCGCCTTGACCGCACACGCTGTCAAGGATGAACGGGCCGATCTGCGTGTTGCTCATGGCTCATCTCCCACGATGACGCACGCCACAGCGTGACGAGGGCTAAGGGGGCTAAAGCTCGACGACTATAAGCGTGTCAGGGGCGCTTGTCTACCACGAGCGGCGCCCGTGGGCAGCGGGTAAGGCGCTTGCCAAAGGGCGATCGCGCGGGTAAGTATTCAGGGGCACCGCTGGCCAAGCTGACCGACCGTCGCACCTGCGCGCGCGGTCTTGCCCCACTCACTCCCCACCGGACTTGCGAGGCACCGCCCGATGAGCAGCGACTCTTTCACCAGCCCCTCCTTTGCCCCTCCCGCCCAGGGCTCAACGCTCTACACGCGCGAGGAGACGATCGGCTCTGGGGGTATTGGCACCGTCTATCGTGGCCGCCAGACTCGCCTCAACCGCGCGGTCGCCGTCAAAGAGATCCGCGACATCTTCCACGTCTTCGCCGATGTGCAGCGCGATGACATCGTCGATCGCTTCATCGAGATCATCCAGACCCAGGCTCGCCTCAACCACACCAACATCATTGAGACGCTCGACATCGATCCGGACGCGGAGTACCCGTTCGTGGTCACGCAGTGGGCGCCCGGCGGCAACCTGCGCAGGCTCATTGAGATCGAGGGCCGCCCGCCGCTGGCGGTGGCGCTGCGCTACTTCTTGCAGATCCTGCACGCGCTGACCGCCGCCCACGATCAGGGCGTCGTGCACGGCGGCCTCAAGCCCGAGAACGTCGTGCTCGATCAGGCAGGTAACGCGCTGCTCACCGACTTTGGCATCGCCCGCGTGGTCGAGCGTGGCGGCGGTAATCAGGTCTACGTGGGCGTGGGCACCGTCGCGTATATGGGCCCTGAGCAGTTCCACAGCCCCAACCGCACCTCGGTCAAGAGCGACATCTACTCGCTCGGCATCATGTTCTACGAGATGCTCACGGGTAAGGTCCCGGGCCGGCGCTCCCCCATGCCGTCGAGCTTCTACCCCGACATCCCGCGCAAGCTTGATGACATCTTCGACCAGATGTCGATGGACTCCGAGGAGGATCGCTACGCCTCCACCACCGACATCTTACAAGAGATCTACAGCTCACCCGAGGTGATGAAGATCCTCGACAAGCGCGCGGGCGTCCTGTTCTTGCGCGATCCGATGCGCTTTGGCGAGCTGGGCTTGGGCAAGAACGTCAAGCTCGACGCGCTGCCCGAGGAGCCCGCCCCACCCATGGAGCGCAGCTCGGGTGGCTTCATCGCCGCCCCCCTGGATGAGGTTGACGATCCTGGCCTCTATGAGGACAGCGTGCCTGAGGAGGTGCCGCTGGGCGCCACCGCCTCGGAGCCTCAACAGCTGGACGCCAGCCAGGGCGACGACGCTCACGTCGCCCCCGATCGTGAGGGCGCCGAGGGCGACGTGCTCGACAAGCTCGACAAGTATGGCGCCATGTTCGATGAGGACGAGGATGTCCTCTGAGCATCGCGGCGTGCGCCCCTTTGAGGGCGCCTGGCCCACCTTGGGGCCAGGCGCCTTCATCGCGCCGAGCGCGCAGGTGATCGGGCGCGTGAGCTTGGGCGAGTCAGCGAGCGTCTGGTATCAGAGCGTGCTGCGCGGCGACTCGCTGCCGATCAGCGTCGGCGCGCGCACCAACATCCAAGACCTCAGCGTCCTGCATGTCACTGGCCCTGACCTCCCCTGCGTCATCGGTGAGGATGTCACCGTGGGCCATCGCGCCATCATCCACGGCTGCACCGTGCACGATCGCTGCCTCATCGGCATGGGCGCGATCCTGCTTGATGGCTGTGTCATTGAGCCTGAGTGTTTGATCGGCGCGGGCGCGCTCATCCCACCGGGCAAGCGCATCGCCTCGCGCAGCGTGGTCATGGGCGCGCCCGGCAAGATCGTGCGCAAGCTCTCCGATGAGGAGGTCGCGCACATCCTGCGAAGCGCCGCGCACTATGTCGACATGGCCCAGCGCCACGCGCGCAGCGCGCTCTAGCTTGAGCGATGCGGCGCGCTTGAGGAGAGGCGCGCCGACCCCCGCTCAATAGCCCGAGGCGGTCATCAGGCCGATGCGCTGGCCGATGTGGACCAGCATGTAGGCGTCGCGCTTGGTGAAGTCGAGATCACCACGACAGTTGGGGTGCTTGGACAGCTCATAGTGCTCAAAGCGCTGCGCGCGAGGCTCCCACAGCTTGGTGTGGGTGAGCATGTCGCGACCATGAGGGCGCGTCTTGCACTGGGTGTTAAAGCGCGCGCAGCTCTGCTCGTGGATGCGCTCAAGCTGACAGATGTCCACGCCCTCGACCTCATCGACCGGCGTGAAGTAGATGCGCGAGGTCTGCTCGGTGCGCTCCTCGCCATCGGCCACGATGCGGTACGCGGCCAGCCGCGCGCTCATCGGGTTGTTGGGGCGCTTGACATGCAGGATGGCGACCTCCTCAGCCTCCTCCAAGTAGTCGCTGACCTCATGGCGCTTGTACCAGCCCACGGCCCAGGTGGCGGGGTCGATGAAGTCGAGAGGGAAGATGGTGAAGCGGCTCAGCACGGGGCCTTGATCGGGGGCGCTGTTTGAGCACTGGGGCAGCGGCTCGGGGAAGACGGGCAGGTGCTGACGCACGCGCCACTGGCCATCTTGCTGCTGCATGTAGACCCAATAGACGTGCGTCTGGGCGTCGTCGGGGCATGTGTCATCGACCTCGCGCGAGGCGCAGGTGACGAGCCCGACGCGGTGGTTGCCGCTGCTGGACTGGTAGGCCTCCAGCAGCGCCCGGTCGGTGCGCGCGGCGTTGCAGACCTCTTGCAAGGCGTCGACGCGCTGGAGCTGGGCGCCGAAGTCCTTCATGTCGTGCATAAAGCGCCAGTGCTTGGGCGTGACCTCATAGCTTGAGAACGACCACGACGCGTCACCGCGCACCCAGAACCCGAGGCTCTTGGCGCGCGGCGGCGCGTCGCCGCTCGTCTCCAGGTGAGGCAGCAGGCCAGGCGTGTGGTAGATGGCGAAGCGCGGCGCGTCGGCCCCGCGCTGGGGCAGCATGCTCATGCGCGTCTGCACGCCCAAGCGCTCGGGCTCATCACCGTCGCTGACGTCCACGCGAAAGGCGAGTTCTTGCAAGGGGAAGGTCGAGACCTGGGGGAACAGCTCGGCGCGCACGGCAAGCTCCACGCCATAGCCGGTGGGGGTGTCAAAGGCCTCGGCGTAGACGACGCCTGAGGGCAAGCCGCCCGCGCGCTCGTCGCCGCGGCGCACGCGCCCTGTGGGGCTGATCACGAGCGCGAGGTCTGTGACCAAGCCGCTGTCAACGCGCACGCCCTCGGGCAGCACGTCCTTTAAGGTGCTCAGGCCAGGATCGCGCAGCCAGACGGTGACGGCGTCGACGGGCTTGCCGCGCGCGTCGTCCTGGCGGATGACCACATCATCGCGGACCTCGATCCAGAAGTAGACGAAGGCGGCGTCGGCCTTGACGCCGACCTTGAAGGAGAGATCGGCGTCACCGCGCCAGAAGGAGGGGCCGTCCTCTAAGAGGGGCTTGCCTTGGAAGCTGCGCAGGTCGCTGGCTTGCCAGTCGTCAAACTTGCCATCCACGCTGATGGCAGGATCGGGCGGGGGCTTAGGCAAGGTGAAGGCGACCTCCGCTTGGGCGCGCGCGGCCTGCTTAGGATCAAGCTTCACCTCGCGCTCCAGCAGCGCCTCGGCGTCCTCGCCGGGCGCGTCCTCTCGATCAGCGCGCGCGGCGGGCTTGGCGCTAGAGCAGGCGGTGAGGAGCGCGAGCGTGGCGAGCGAGCACCCAAGCGGGGCGTAGCGAGTGTTCAACATGAGGAGGCTCGTGAGGCGCGGGGGGAGTCAGCGGGGAGAGACCGCCCCACCCTACCCTCAACGCGCGTCATTTTGAAGCGTGCGTGAGAGGCGATCGAGCAGCACCAGCGCCTCGATGGGGGTGATGTGGCCGATGGCGACGCGGC
>CAYXWB010000011.1:0-37383 GCA_964468515.1 uncultured Bradymonadales bacterium
GACAGCGATGGCAGCGTCGAGCATCGGTCGACGTGGCACTTGCCACGCCTCCCTCGCTCTCCTTGCCCTCGCTGCCGCTTCGCCGCCTGCGCTCGGTCCTGTTTTTCGAACACTGCCTAAGGTTCGATCAGGTGGCCTTGCACAGCGCCCGCGCCAACGCGCACGTCAAGCGGTCGGCGCGGGGGTTGTGGCGAGGGGTTTGCGTGCGCAGATGGCCATGACGACGGCGCCCGTGATGAACATCACGAGGCTGTAGACGCCGCCGGGCAGGGCCATGTCGCCTTGCTTGAGGATGGAGGTGGCGATCACGATGGCGAGCGTGCCGTTCTGGATGCCGCCCTCAATGGCGATGGTGACGCGCTGGGTTTGGGGCAGCTTCGCGAGCGCGGCCAAGCCAAAGCCCATGGCCATCGTGCCGAGGTTGAGCGAGAGCGTCACGCCGCTTAAGGCGAGGAGGTGCTGCTTGAGGAGGTCGAGGTTCGCGGCGATGAGCCCGACCACGATGATCGCAAAGACGATCGTGGAGCCGATGCGGCTGGGGCGGTCCATACGATCCGCGAACGCGGGCTTGTAGCGTCGGATGAGCATGCCGAGGGCGACAGGCAAGATGGTGATGCCGACGATCTGGCCGATCGTCTTGAGCACGGGCAGCTCAACCTCGCGGCTCTCCCCGACAAAATAAGACAGCGACGCGGCGATGATGAGGGGGATGGTGACGACGGTGATGGCGCTGTTGATGGCGGTGAGCGTGATCGACAGCGCGGTGTCACCGCGTGACACATGGGTCACGAGGTTGGAGGTGACGCCGCCGGGGCATGCGGCCAGGATCATGAGGCCGACGGCCATCGGCGGCGAGAGGTTGAAGGCGAGGGCCAGGGCGAAGCCTGCGAGCGGCAGGAGGATGAGCTGGGCGAACAGGCCCACGGCGACGGCGCGCGGGTAGAGGATGACGCGCTTGAAGTCATCGATCACGAGCGACAGGCCCATGCCGAGCATGATCAGGAACAGCGATAGCGGGAGCACGACAGATGTCAGCACGCTCTCTTCCATGCGCGACCTCACGATGAGACGAGCCAGCGCGCCGGCTCAAGCACACATCCACAACACAACGTGGGGCGCATTGTGTCAGGGAGTGAGGCGCGGGCGCAAGCAGATCTCAGGCCCTAGCTGAGCAGCAAGTAGGCCAGCAAGGTGAGGACGGTGCAAAGGTAGCTGAGGGCGGCGAAGGCGCGCAGCCTAGCGTCGTGGGGGCTGAGGCGCCCGCGCGCGTCAAGCCGCAGCGTGGTCGCGAGCGGCGCCCACAGCGCGGCGCGATCTTGCCACACCAGCGCCTCGACCTCATCGCCCAGCGCGAGCGACGCGGGCGCGGGTGTGATGGCCTCACGCGCGCCACCCAGGCTCATGGGGAGCGCCAAGGTGGCGCTCGTATGAGAGCGATGCGACACACGGGCGACGCACGCGTCGCCGCGACGCAGCACCTTGATCCACGCCGCGCGTTGGAGGACCAAGCACGCCATCAGCACAAGCGACAGCGCCAGCACAGCGGCGCCGATCCAAGCTGGCATGATGAGCGCGACCACGTGCGCGGCGCTCATGGCGAGCGCGTAGCGCACGTCAACCCAGAGCAGCGCGCAGAGGGGGCGCTCGACGCCCCGGCGCGCGCCAAGAGGCAGCGCGGCGATGGAGAGCGCGGCGCGTTGAGGGGCGCTGGCGAGCCCGTCTTGGGGAGGTGGCGAGGTGTGAGGCGTGGCGGTCGTGATGAGGGCGTCGGCGCCGACGGCCGCTTGCGAGAGGCTACCTGAGGCGGCCAAGTGAGCCAAGCTGAGGGCCCCAAGGAGGTCGCCTTGGGCGACCTCCGTGAGCGCGCCTGCGCCTGCGAAGGAGGCGGGCAGCGGCGTCGCGCGGGTGCTGATGGAATTGGCGGCGAGGATCACCCACCGGACCCCGTCGTGAGTGAGCTGAGGCGCGATCTTGTCAAACACAGGCAGCGCGCGGCGATCGCCGCACAGGCTGAGCGCGATCAAGCAAGGCACGCGTAGCGCGATGGGGCCGTGTTGTAAGGTCGTGAGCAAGAAGGGCTGGGCGCTCACGTCACCGATGCGCCCCAAGGCGCTGATCACGGCCTCCACGACCTGGAGCTGATCGGGGGCATCTTGCGCGAGCGCGAGCAGCAGCGGGATGAGCGGCTGATAGTGGGATTGGGGAGGTTGTGTGTTGGGCCTGGCGAGGTCTTCAAGCCAGTCGCGGCGCGCGTGCCAGGGGGCGCGTTGATAGAGCTGAGCTAGCATAGCGCGAGCGTCTTTGCGGGCGCCCTCCATGGCGAGCGCGCGATGCACGGTGAGCAAGCTGCGCGCGTCGAGCTGAGCTTGGCTCAGCTCGAGCAGCGCGCCGAGCGCGGCGAGGGCCTCGGGGAGCGCGCGAAGCGCCAGGCAGACGCGTGCCAAGGGCGGCGTCAGCGGCTCGCTCGCGAGCTGCGTGAGCTGCGCGCGATGTTGTGTGAGCGGCGTCCAGGGGTTGTCGACCAGCGCCTCCGCGAGCAGCAGCACGGCCTCTTGACGCATTGGCTCGGGGGCGTCACTGGCGACCGCGAGCAAGAGCAGCAGCGCGGGCTCATGGCCTGTAGCGGCGGCGGGGCGCAGCGCGCGCAGGGCCATGAGCAGGGCGCGCTCAAGCGCGGGCTGACGAGGCTGCCCGCGCTGATGGGCGACCTCCCACTGGGCCATGGCGCGCGCGGTGAGGGCGCGCACGTCGTCGGGCGCGGCGTGTGCGCCAGCGTCGGCGACGCGCGCGAGCAGCGCGCGCGCTTCGTCGGGCCAGACAGGGTGGAGTTCAACGGCCATGATGCGCGCCTAAAGAGAGGACATCATCGTGACGGATCGCCTCATGCGCGAAGCGCGCGCCGAGCATAGCGCACAGTGATTCCAGCGCGCGCTGATCGACCTCGCTAAACGCGTCGGGCAGATCAGAGTCGACGTCGAGGACGGCGAGCACCTGAGCTGAGGGAGTGAGCACGGGCACGACGAGCTCGGACTGTGTGGTGCTCGCGCAGGCGATGTGGCCCTCAAAGGCGCTCACATCGGGCACACGCTGCGACTGGCGCGTGCGCGCGGCGGCGCCGCACACGCCGCGCTCAAAGGGGATGCGCAGGCAGCCGTGGCCGCCTTGATAGGGGCCGATCACCAAGAGGCCTGGGCGCGCGTGACGGTAGAAGCCGGTCCATTGATAGTGCGTGAAGGCGTGATGCAGCTCGCACGCGACGGTCGCCATGGCGGCGATCCAGTCATCTTCGCCTTCAAGCAGAGCGTCGATGGCGAGGCGGACCTCATGATAGTGCTTCAGGCGCGCGGCGTCATCGGCGCGGGGATCAAGCGGCTCTCGCATCGCACACCTCTGCTCCAAGCGCAGCGCGAGCAGCGCGCTGCTGACCAATCAGCGCGACATCGCAGCCACGAGCTGCGCGCGCAGCGCGTCAAGATGCGCGCGCATGCGCGCGCTGTCTACAGCGGCGAGCGCCGCATCCAAGCGCCTGAGCGCTTCATCAAGCTGACCTAGACGCGCCAGGTGGCGCGCCTCAATGGTGACGAGCACGGGGCGATAGACCTCCAGGGCGGGGTGCGCGTCGAGGCGCGCGGCGAGGGCGTGGATGGCGCGCGCGCAAGCGGGCTCGTCGCCCAGGAGGGCGGCCAGCTCGGCGCGATGTGAGGCGACGAGCCACGCGGCGCTCTGGCGCCCGAGCTTGTCCCAGATGGCGGCGGCCTCATCGCACAGGGCGAGGGCGTCGCGGGCGCGCTCAGGGGCGCTCAAGCGCAGCATGGTGCTCATGCGTTGCAGGGCGCGCCCCAGATCGGCCTGCGCCTCGACGCGAGCATCGGGGGGGGCGAGGCTGGCGAGGGCGCGCAGCGCGTCGAGGGTTTGCATTTGACGCGCTACGAGCTCAGGATCGATCTCGGCGCGCTCATGCCACTGTGCATCGGTGAAGCGTCTCATCAGGCCAGCTCGCGTCGGGGGAAGCTCAAGCGGGTGTGATGCTACACGAGCGCGGCGCGCGCTTCCAGCGTGGGCGGCGCGCTGACGCGCCGTGTGAGGGCAAAAGTGAGGCGTGGCTGGCGCGCGTCATGTTGACAAGGGGATGCAGCGCGCCTAGATACCATGGTCACCAATGCTGGCGAGGCCTGACTCTGAGCGCGACAGCTGCACGAGCAGGCCGACGGGCGCGCCCTGCGCGCGCTCATGCGCACCGCAACATGAGAGCGGCGCCTGCGCGCCGCTCCCCAACCTTGTGAAGCAAGCTCATGGGTCAATCGAGCGCGACAGAGAGCGCC
Organism: uncultured Bradymonadales bacterium; assembly: GCA_964468515.1. Classification (GTDB taxonomy): domain Bacteria; phylum Myxococcota_A; class Bradymonadia; order Bradymonadales; family Bradymonadaceae; genus CAYXWB01. Next base: position 4,323 of record CAYXWB010000011.1, read on the forward strand.
ACCGCGAGCATCGCGGTGGAGGGGCTGACGAAGCTCTATGGCGAGTTTCGAGCCGTCAACCAGATCAGCTTTCAAGTGCAACCCGGTGAGATCGTGGGGTTTCTTGGCCCCAACGGGGCGGGCAAGTCGACCACGATGAAGATCCTCACGAGCTTCATGGCGCCGACCGCAGGGCGCGTGAAGATCATGGGGATGGACGTCGCGGACCAGGCCGAGGCGGTGCGTCGGCGCATCGGCTATCTGCCGGAGAACGTGCCGCTGTATGACGAGATGCTGGTGCACGACTACCTGCACTTTGTGGCCGAGCTGCGCGGCGTCAAGGCCAGCGATCGCGACGCCCATATACAGCGCGCGGCCCGAATGACTGGCCTGTCTCACCGCATGGGCGATGCGATCGGCGAGCTGTCCAAGGGGTACCGTCAGCGCGTGGGGCTGGCGCAGGCGATCTTGCATGATCCTGACGTGGTGATCTTGGATGAGCCGACCACGGGGCTTGATCCGAACCAGATTATTGAGATCCGGGATCTGATCAAGACGATCGGCCAGCACAAGACGGTGCTGTTCTCGACGCACATCATGCAAGAGGTCAGCGCGGTGTGTGATCGCGTGATCATCATCCACCGCGGGACCATCGTGGCAGATGACACGGTGGCGGGGCTGTCAGACAAGCTCGCGGCCACAAGCCCTGGGCTCGTGCTGGTGGCCGCAGGCGATGACGCGAGCGCGACGCGCGAGGCGCTGTTGAAGCTGCCTGGCGTGAAGGCGGCGCACATCGAGCCAGGGGCGCAGGGGCAGGTGCGCGTGAGGCTTGAGGGCGAGCTGGAGGCGATCAAGCGCGCGGTGTTCGCGCAGGCCGCCGAGGGCAAGCTCCAGGTCGCGCAATTGGCGCCGCACAAGCCGACGCTGGAAGAGATCTTCAGGTTCTACACGGGCGGTGAGACGCAGGAGGGCGCGGTGAGCGCGCCCGCGCAGGGTGGTGTGTTGGACGCGCAGCCTACACCCGGTGACACGAGCCCGGTGAGCACCAAGGCGGCCGCTGAGGCGGAAGAGGCCTATCAGACGACAGCAGGGGAGGACGACGAATGAGCGCGATCTGGTCGATCTTCAAGCGCGAGGTGAGCGCGTATTTCAACTCACCGGTGGCCTATGTGGTGGTCATCCTGTTCTTGGCCATCTCAGGGGCGCTGTTCTGGCCCTCTTACTTTCAGGAGTTCAGCCTGCTGTCGCTGCGCGGGTTCTTCTCGCAGGCGCCGATGTTTTTGGCGTTCTTCGCGCCCGCGATCACGATGGGCTTGTTGGCCAGTGAGAAGCGCAGCGGCACGCTGGAGCTGCTGATGACGATGCCGGTGACTGACTTCCAGATCGTCATGGGCAAGTTCTTGGCGTCGGTGTTCTTGCTGGCGGTGGTGTTCTTCATGACGCTCTCCTACCCGCTGTCGTTGAGCTGGCTCGCGGGCCAGTACAACACCTCGCTGGACTGGGGCGCGACGATCGCGGGCTACGTGGGGCTTTTGCTGTTGGGATCGACGTACGCGGCGGTGGGGCTGATGGCGTCGAGCTGGACGCGCGATCAAGTGGTGGCGGTGCTGGCGGCGTTCTCGATCTGCTTTGGGCTGTACCTGATTGACGCGCTGGTGCGCCAGCCGACGGGGACGATGGCGCAGGTGATCGAGTATTGCTCGACGGCGTATCACTTTCGCAACATCGCGCGCGGCGTGATCGCGCTGTCAGACGTGGTCTATTACTTGTCCATCATCGGGGTGTGTCTGGTCGCCGCACAGGCCAGCATCTCCGCGCGACGCTGGTGAGGAGGGCGAGGCAGATGACACAAGACAGCAAGCAGCCGACATCACATCAATCGCGCGCCTTGGCCAGCGGCACGCTGGCCAGCGCGGGCGTGCTCGTGGCGATCGGGGTGGCCATCGCGGCCAACCTGGCGGCGAGCCAGCTCACCGCGCGCGTCGATCTCACTGACAACCAGATCTACACGCTCAACGCGGCCAGCGCCAAGGTCGTGCGCGAGCTTGCGCAGCCGGTGCAGGTCAAGGTCTTCATCTCACCGGACATGCCACCGCCGTTTCACACCGCCAGCCAGACGGTGGGCGATCTGCTGGACGAGTATCAGGCGGCGAGCGCGGGCAAGCTGAGCTATCAGATCGTCAACCCGAAGGATAACGACGAGGTCGAGGAGACGGCGCGCGGCTATGGCTGTGAGCAGGTCGGCATCGGCCAGCAGAGCGAGAACGAGGTCTCACTGCGCGCGGTGTACAAGTGCGTGGCGCTGGTGATGGGCGACAAGACGGAGGTGATCAAGGATCTGCGCATGAGCGGCGATCCGAGCGTGGACAACCTCGAATATGACATCACCAAGGCGCTGCTGAACTTGACCACTGAGACCTCGCGCAAGGTGGCGTTTGTCGGAGGCTTCGGTGGCCCGGCGGACAACCCAGGCTTCGCAGACTCCGCGCGCCCTGTGTTTGAGCAGCTCTACGGCAAGCTTATTGAGCCAGTGGCGCTTGATCTGTCAGCAGAAGGGGCCACGATCGCGCCCGATGTGTCGACCGTGCTGCTGATGAACCTCGACAGCCCCGTCAGCGCGCAGGCGCAGTTTGAGCTAGATCAGCACATCCAGCGCGGCGGCAGCGTGGGGTGGTTTCAGTCCACGGCGGGCGTGGATGAGCAGCTCACACGTCAGCTGCAGCAGCAGATGGGCGGCGGCCAGAACCTGCCCACGTTCCGACGCGAGCTGTCGCACGGGCTCAACCCGCTGTTCGAGAGCTACGGTGTGACGCACGAGGGCGGGCTGGTGCTGGATCGCAAGAACGCGCTGGCGCTGGGGATCGTGATCACGGAGCAAGGCCCCGTGCAGATCAACCACCCTGCCACGTTCCAGATCAACGCCATCGATCGCAGCCTGCCGTTTCTGAGCAACATGCCGCCGCTGGCGCTGCCAGCGGTGGGCCACTTGAAGATCACGGACGCCGCGCGCGCCAACGACAAGATCCAGGTGTTCGAGGCGCTCAAGAGCGCCGACAGCGCGACCTTGCGCACGGACCTGCCCACCACGCTCGCCCACAAAGACATCGATCCTGTGCATGAGAGCGAGCGGCCTGGCAGCTACCTGTTGGCGGCGGCGCTGCAAGGCGACTTTGGGAGCTATTATGAGCGCCACCCGCTGCCCGAGGGCAAGAGCGAGGATCAGCTGCACAAGGGGGCGGCGAAGCCCGCGCGCCTGCTGGTGATCGCCAGCGGCGACTTCATCCAGCCCGATCCGATGATCGGCTACAATGAGAGCTTGGCGGGGCTGAGCCAGCAGCTGCTGTTCAACGCGATCGAGTGGCTGGCGCAAGACAACGCGCTGAGCGAGATCCGCGGCAAGTCGATGCCGAGGCTGATCGGCGAGGTGGACGCGCAGCTGCAGCAGCGCATTAACTATCTGAACATCTTGCTGACCCCGGCGCTGTTCGCGCTGCTGGGGTATGTGATGCTGCTGCGTCGACGCAAGCGCCGTGAGCGCTTGAGCGCGCCGAGCCCTAAGGACGCCTTATGAAGACGCAGAAGAAGCTCCTCATCGGCGTGGTGGCGATGCTCGTCCTGCTGGCGGTGTTCTTCGCCACCCGCAAGACCGCCACCGACGCGGACCTGCTGACGGCCATCACGCTGGACGCGATGCCAGACCTCGCCAAGATCACGATCGTGATGCCGAAGGATGCGCCCGCAGACGCGGGAGAGACTATCACGCTGGAGCGCCGTGGCGGCGAGTGGTGGATGATCGCGCCGCATGAGTCGCCGATGGCGGAAGATGCGGTGCGTCAGCTCGGCGATCGTTTTGATCGTCCGGTGCGGGCGGATGACCTGACCTTTGGCGAGGATCAAGCGGACGCGCTCGGGGTGAGCGACGCGAAGGCGACGCGCGTGAGCTTCACGCGCGCGGGTCAAGACAAGCCCGCGCTGGAGCTTCTGCTTGGGCAGTCGCTCACCTTGCCCAACACGCGCGCGCAGCGCACCTACGCGCGTCTGCCTGGCGATCCGAGGATCTACAGGTTGCAAGCGAGCTTGGACGTGCTGACGCCCGACAGCGTCAACGCGCTGCGCAGCAAGACCTTGTTGAAGCTCGACGAGGCGAGCATCACGCAGCTCACCCTCACCCATCGCGATCAGGCGCCGATGGTGCTGCGGCGCGAGGGGGAGGCGTGGGTGATGGCGCAGCCTGAGCCCAACATGAAGCTCGAAGAGGCGGCGCTGGCCGCGCTCACGGCGAGCCTGCGTCAGCTGCGTGTGAACGAGCTGACCGATGCGTTGAAGCCGCAAGACGCGGGGCTCGTGCCGCCCGAGGTGACGATCGAGGTGAAGACCGCTGATGAGACGATCACCCTGGAGCTTGGCAGCGTGATCAAGCGCGCCGAGGCCAATGAGGACGCGCCTGACGGCGCGCCCGAGGCTGAGCAAGACGCGCGCGCCTCGGGGGAGGTGCAGTATTACGTGCGCCGCACCGATCGCGGCGGCGCCTACCCGATCGCGCTCTACACAGGCCAGCAGCTCTCACCGGACTTGGCGCGGCTGCGCCACGCGATCCCGCGCGCGCTGGAGCGTGAGAAGATCACGGGCTATCGCTATGAGCATCCTGAGCAGGGCACGATCGCGCTGACGCGCCTGGGCGATGCGTGGCAAGTGAGCGCCAGCCGCGTGGCCGCGCACGCGCAGCCCTTGCCTGTCACCGCGCCTGTGCAGCTCGACGCGCTGCTGGGGTTTGTCAGCCAAGTGCGCGTGGGACGCTACGCGCGCCCTGGAGAGCAGACCGGGCTGGAGCAGCCTGACGCGTCGACAGAGGCGATCGTGATCGAGGCGCAAGATGGCGAGGTGAAGCTGTACCTTGGCGAGCCTGTGCCTGATGCGCCCGATGGTCGGTTTGGGCGCTTCTCCGAGACGCCGCACGCGTTCGTGGTGTCCAAGCACATGCTCAAGCAGCTGCGCCCCCCGATCGAGTCGCTCATCCCGCCGCCGCCAGCCACCGCGCCCGACGCGACGCAGGGGCTAGAGCCGCCTCAATGAGTGGCGAGGCTGTGGCCGAAAAACCTCCCGTTGTCAGACGGCGAAGCGGCAGCGCTCGGTCTTGTTTTTCGGCCACAGCCTAGACGTGAGCGGCCGCGCATTGCACAATGGGCGCGCGCCTGCCGCCCGACTCACCCCCACGTTGAGGTCTGCTTGTTGCCACGCAATCGCATCATCTATGAGCTGATCCTGTTAGCGGTCATCGCGCTCGGCGTCAGCTGCACGCAGCGCCTGGAGCGCGATGAGGCCCCGCGTGAGGCCCGCGCCCAGGTCACGCGCGCGCAACCTTAAGCGCGCGCCACTGGCCGCAGCGCTCATTTTCACAGCCTTTTCATCTCAGCGGAGGACGCGCGTTCACTTGGCGCAGCCATCCTCGCCCAGTCAAAACGTGCACACCAAGCTCGCTGACGCCTTGAGCGATCTCCCATTTGCCTCGGCCGTGGTGGCCTTCGCCGAGCACTTGCGCCAGTCGCCCTACACGGCGTCGATGAGCCTGGAGCTGGTGGAGGAGCTGGCGCTGGCCAGCGCGCGCGGGCGCGACGATCGGCTTGAGCTGGTGGGCTTGATCCAGCAGGCGAAGCAGCTCAAGCGGATGTGAGCGTGGCGCGTCGCGCGCGCCGACCTATGCGAGCAGGGCGCATCATCAGGCGCAGCGAGGCATCGGTCAGGAGGTTCGCTTGCGACGCGCCGCGCGCATGGGGGCTCATGCGCGCGGCGCGTCGGTGTCAGCCAGCGGCAGCCACAGCCCGATGCGCGCGCCAGCGCGCTGGCGCGCCTCCAAGATCACGCGCCCTTGATGGACCGCGCAGACGCGGGTCACGAGGTAGAGGCCCAGACCAAGGCCGCGCGTGGTGGGTGAGGTGAGGCGCTGGACAAACGGCTCGCACAGACGCTCCACCTCGTCTTCGGGCAGGCCTGGGCCGTCGTCCTCGACGAGGATCGCCACGCCAGCGTCGCGCGCCTCGACGCGCACCGCGGTGACGCCGCCGCCGTGCTGCGCGCCGTTGTGGAGCACGTTCGCGAGCGCGCGCCCGAGCAAGGTGGCGTCGCCTCGCACCTGGACGACATCGCGCACGTCCAGCAGCGTGATGTCGAGGCCCAAGCGCTCCATCGCCTCAACGGTGAGGTCTGTCACGTCAAGGGCGCGCACATCACGCAGGCCAAAGTCGAGCCTGCTGCTGACGAGCAGCTGATCCACCAGCTCATCCATCTCCAACAGCTCGCGCTCAAGCTCACCGAGCTGCGATGCGCTCATGCCGCCGCGCTCGCGGCCAAGCTCGGCCAGCAGGCGCAGATGCCCAAGCGGGGTGCGCAGCTCATGGGAGACGGCGGCCAAAAGCTCGCGCTGCTCACGCAGCTGACGCTCGATGCGATCGGCCATCTCGTCAAGCGCGCTGGCCAGCGCGGCGACCTCGGGGCCTGAGCAGCTGACGCCGCGCGCGCGCTGGCTTAAGTCCCCGCGCCCCAGCGCGCTCGCCAGCTCCGCCAGGTGGCGCAGCGGCTGTGACAGCGCGCGCGCCGTGATGGCCGAGGCGATCCACAGCGCGATGAGCATGATCGCCAAGAAGATGAGCGCGCGCGCGGTGCGACGCGCCGCGCGCGGGATGCCGCATATCTCCAGCTTGCCCAGCAGCGCGTCGCCCCGGTACACGGGCACGTCAAAGCGCCACGCTGGCGAGCAAGGGGCGCCTCGCGCCCAGAGGATCGCGCCGTCTGGGTCGCTCAAATGGACGCTCTGCGCGAGCTCCGTGGCGATCGACACGAGCAGGCGCTCTCGGGCCACGGGGTCATCCCACACCTGCTCCACCTGCCCGCCCATGAACCGCTCAACGCGATGCAGCTCGCGCTGATGCGCGTCCTCCGTGCTCGCATAATAGATGCCGCTGAGCGTCATCACGATCACGGCGGTCGCCACGATCGACACCACCAGCGACACGAACACGCGCCTGGCCAAGCTCGCCCCTTGCCAGCGCGATCTCACCCCCATGCGCGCGCCTCACCGCCGCGAGACAGCACATAGCCTACGCCGCGCACCGTCTTGATCAGCGCTGGCGAGCGCGGATCATCGCCGAGCTTCTGGCGCAGGTGGGAGATGTGTACGTCCACGGTGCGCTCCCCCACGATCACGTCATCGCGCCCTGCGGCGGCCAAGAGCCCATCGCGCGGCACCACGCGCCCCGCGCGTCGCGCGAGCGCCACCAGCAGGTCAAACTCAATCCCGGTCAGGTCGATCGCCACGCCCGCGCGCGTGATGATGCGCGCGTCGATGTCGATCAAGATGTCCTGCACCTCCAGGCGCTCCACCGGGGCGCCGCCCGAGGCGCGCCGCAGCACGGCGCGCAGCCTGGCCACAAGCTCGCGCGCGCTGAACGGCTTGTGCACGTAGTCATCCGCGCCGACCTCCAGGCCCACGATCCGATCGGCCTCATCGCCGCGCGCGGTGAGCATCACCACGGGCACGGTGCTGCGGGCGCGGATGCGGCGCAGCACCTCCAGGCCGTCCATGCCCGGCATCATCACGTCCAGCAGCACGGCATCAGGCGCGCTCGACTCCAGCGCGGCCAAGCCGCGCGCCCCATCGCTGGCGTGGCTGAGCGCGAAGCCGTGCTCGGCCAAGTAGCCGTGCAGCAGCTCGAACAGCCGGGCGTCATCGTCGATCAAGAGCACCGTCAAGGCCATCGCCGCTCACTCCTCGCGCGCGCGGGGCGCGCTCACAAGAACCTCCGATCTCGACGCGCCCGCAGCCGCTCAGGCTGCGGGCGCGCCGCAAGGTGGCGTCAGCGACGCATGTCGCGCAGGCGCGCCACGACCTGCTCGCGCTGCTTGTCATCCAAGGTGGCGTGAAACTGCGCCAGCCCATCGACCAGCGCGTGCGCGAAGTTCGCGCCGTGCAGGCTCATCTGATCCACGGCCCCGCTCAAGACGCGCGCGTCGGGACGATCCGCGGCGAGCTGCGCGCGCAACAGCTTGTGCTGTTGCGCCATCGCGCCCCTCATCTGCTGCCCTTGCTTGAGCAGATCATCGCGCAGCGTGGACGCCAGCGCGCGCTGAGGCTTGGTCGCGTACAATTCGCGCATCAGGTACTCGACACCAAACTTGACCATGGTCGAGCCGTCGCCCCTGCTCGCGTGCTTGTCATCAAGCTGTGAGAGCGCCTGCGCGCGCTGCGCGGGGGTGAGGATCGCGTGCGAGGCGACGAGCGCCTTGACGCCGAGCTTGCCAAGCTCCGTCATCTGCGCGGTCGCCTCATCCACCAGCGCGTGCGCGCGCTCCACGTCGAGCTTCGGCGCGCTCGCCAGGCTCGCCACCTCGGCGCGCATGGCGTGGCGCATCACGCGCGCCTGGGTGAGCGCGGGCAACAGCTCGCGCGCCTCGGCGCGGATCGCCACGCGCTGCGCCTCGCTCGCGTCGAGGTCATCTAAGCGATCCTCGACCTTGGCCATCGTGTGGCGCTCGACCTTGGCCGCGACCTTCTTCACGTCCTGATCGCCTGAACCCTTGGCGCTCGCCACGCCGAGCGTCACCCCAAGCCCCAGCCCGATCGTCAGCGCGATCATCATCACCTTGCGCATCGCGCGTGTCCTCGTCATCATGTCTGGCCCTCCAGCATTGCAGCGTGAAGCGCCGCCTGGGTGAGAATGTATCGCAGCGCGTGACCATCACCCGCTGACCTTGTGAACAGTCACCACGCCCTGTCAAGGGAGCGTTATCCCACCATGAAGAAGCGTGAAGCCGTCGTTGAGGTGTCGCACCTGACGCGGCGATTTGGCGACTTTGTCGCCGTTGATGATCTCTCGTTCGTGATTGAGCCAGGCGAAGTGCTCGGCCTGCTGGGCGCCAACGGCGCGGGCAAGACCACCACGATGCAGCTCATGCTCGGCCTGACCGCGCCCACCAGCGGCGGCGTGACCATCCTGGGGATGAGCGTCGCGACGCAGCGGCGCGCGATCTTGCAGCGCGTGAACTTCTCCTCAGCCTATGTGACCCTGCCGTCGAACCTCTCCGGCATGGAGAACCTGACCGTCTTCGCGCATTTATATGGCGTGCCCAAAGCAAAAAACAAGATCCTCGCGCTGGCCGAGCGCTACGGCGTGCGTGACCACTTGCACAAGCCCACGGGCGCGCTCAGCGCGGGCCAGCTCACGCGCTTGAACCTGTGCAAGGCGCTGCTCAACGATCCTGAGGTGCTGTTCTTGGATGAGCCCACCGCGAGCCTCGATCCTGACGTCGCGCTCACCGTGCGCGAGGAGATCGCGTCGCTGCGCAGCGAGCGCGGCGTGACGATCCTCTACACCTCGCACAACATGCGCGAGGTCGAGCAGGTGTGCGATCGCGTCATCTTCATGGCCCAGGGCAAGCGCGTCGCCAGCGGCACCCCTGCGGAGCTGGTGACGCGCGCTCAGAGCGGCGACTTAGAGGCGCTGTTCATCCAGATCGCACGCGGCAAGCACCCGAGCGCTGACCCCGAGGTGACGCCATGATGCAGCGCATCTGGGGCCTGTTCTATCGCTACATGTGCCTGTATCGACGCAACGTCGCGCGTTTGGGCGACGTGGTGTTCTGGCCCATCATGGAGCTGCTCGTGTGGGGCTTCATGACGACCTACTTGCAGCAGAGCGCGGCCAGCGACGTCGCCCTGTTCTTACTGGGCGGCGTGATCTTCTGGGACGTGCTCTATCGCGCACAGCTGGCCATCTCGCTGTCCTTCACCGAGGAGATCTGGACGCGCAACCTCACCAACCTGTTCCTCACCCCGATCAGCTTGCCCGAGTACGCCTTGGCGACCTCGCTGGTGGGCCTGGCGCGCGGTCTGATCGGGTTCTTGCTGTTAGGCGTGCTGGCGAGCGTGCTCTACGCGTTCGATATCTGGCGCATGGGCATCGCGCTCGCCCCATCACTGGCGAGCCTCTTGCTGTTTGGCTGGGCCGTGGGCATGGGCACCACGGGGCTGATCCTACGCTTTGGCAAGGCAGCGGAGGCGCTGGTGTGGGGCATCCCATTCTTGTTTCAGCCGCTGGTGGCGGTGTTCTATCCGGTGTCGGTGCTGCCAAGCTGGCTGCAGCCCGTGGCGCTGTCGATCCCGGCCACCCACATCTTCGAGGGCATGCGCCACACGCTGGCCACGGGCCAGCCCGACTGGGCCGCGCTCGCCAGGGCCTTCGGCCTCAACCTCATCTGGCTCCTCGCAGCAGGCGGCATGCTGAGCTGGATGCTCCACCAAGTGCGCCAGCGCGGCGCCCTCGGAAAATTAGGCATGGAGTGAGCGGCCGCTTCGCGCCCGCTCACGACCCGCTAGCTTTGACCATCGCGGCGCTTTATCTACTGCGCGACCACAAGATCAAAAACTTTAAAAAACAAATACTTAATCCAACCCAACCATCTTACACCGAATCAAACAGTAAGATCCGTCGCCGTCCCCAAGATGCCCACCGAAAAATCTAATCTTTTTAGATACCTGCCAGGAACAACCTGCTCATAAATCCAGTTATCTTGAGCAGACGCAAGCATTGAGTTAGCTATGCATGTCGCTCAGCTAGCTCGATGTAAGCCATCTCCTACGAGGAGTTGAACTATGGCAAAGAAGAATCAACATGTCGTGCCTCACCCTAACGGCTTCGCAGTGAGGGGCGAGGGCAACAGCAAAGCCACAGCAGTGGCACCAACACAGCGCCAAGCCATTGAGATTGGAAGGCAAATCGCAAAGAATCAGCAGAGCGAGTTGCTGGTTCACAGCCGAACTGGTCAAATCCGCCAGAAGAGCAGCTATGGCAACGATCCGCATCCGCCCAAGGGCTGATACCTCCAACCTAGCCTAAAGGAGCGCCTCAAGTTTTCGAGACTTGAGGCGCTCCTTTGCGCCTCCCCTAAGCATGGAGTGAGCGGCCGCTTCGCGCCCGCTCACGACCCGCTAGCTTTGACCATCGCGGCGCCTCATACCACGCGCCCTTTTGGCACGACAGGTCGCGCGTGAGCGAGGCGCCCGTGCCCATGCGCACCATCGCTTGAGCGAGCTTGTCGCTGCAAGTGACAGGCTGACTTGGACGATCCCCGCTTAAAATAAAGCGCATCGACGCACCGCGCAGCAGGTTGTGTGAGCGAGGCGCCCGCGCCCACGCGCACCATCGCTCAAGTGAGACCTGACGCGAGCGCGCCAAGCGCGCTCGCTCGCGCACCTGACGCAAACCCTCACACGCACGCGCGCTGGGGCGACGACTTGCTCAATAACGCTGCTTCGAGCAGAGTCAACGCGTCTCCTGAAGCCCCTCCCTCCAAAGAGAAGCACATGCGCGTGTACGATCAGCTCTTAAGCGTGGTCCTCGGCATCTCCGCAGCGAGCAGCATGGGATGCTCCCTGCTCTTTGGCCCCTGTGAACCAGAACCTATCAGGGGTTTTGAGTCCTACGCCCTCCCCACCTTGACTGATAACGAACCGCTCGACGACGAGGTGCGCGGGAGGCTTGAGGCGTTCGCAAGAACCAACCCCAACGCCACCGCCTCGCAGAAGCTGATACACCTCTACAGCGCCGACACCTCAACCTCCAGCAGCGACGCGCCCCTCACACAGACAAACCTGACCGTGCGCATGCTCGTGCTTGAGGCCATGCGCGATGCCATGGGCAGCGGCCTTGAGCCAGAGCTCTGTGAGCGCATGTGTCTGGCTCAGGGCCCAGAGATGTCCGGCGTGGCGATCAGAGACCTCCTATGCAGCGGCCCAGAGGCGAACCAACCCTTCACCACCCTCAACTGCGAGGTCAACTTCGAGTACGGCTTATCCTCCGAACACTGCACCGCTGGCAGACGCGCGCTAGGCACGCAAGACCAGCGCGAGCGATTGACGGCGCGCGATGCGCGCGGGCTGTGGTGGAGCCAGATCCACTGCCTAGAGAAAGAGGCGGTCTACGCGTTCATCCAGCTCGCTGGAGAGCTAGAGGCGCTGGGCGCGCCCGCATCACTCGTCACGCGCTGCTTGGAGGCGGCCGCCGAAGAGGTGGAGCACGCGCAGCAGACAGGCGCGCTCGCCATCCAATTCGGCGGCTCACTGGCGCCCGTGCCCCCCGCGACCACCTCGTCCACGCGCACCTTGTTCGAGCTTGCGCTGCACAACGTCAGCGAGGGATGCGTGCGCGAGAGCTTCGCGGGCATCGAGGCCATCTGGCAGGCCGAGCGCGCAGAGCCAGCCACGCGCCCTACCCTGCGCCAGATCGCGCGCGAGGAGTGCGGCCACGCAGCCTTGTCCTGGGACATCCACACCTGGGCCTGCTCCCTGCTCACCCAGGATGAGGTGCTCGCCCTCGAAGCAGCACGCCAAGACGCCATCGCCACGCTCCAAGCCGACCTCCAAGCCCGCGCCGCTCGCCCCTGGCCCCCCGAGCTTGGCTTACCCGACGCCCCCACAAGCCTCGCCCTGCTCCAAGGCATGAACCAAGCCCTCAGCCCGCTCGCCAGCGCCACGCTGACTTGACACCACCTCAGCAGCCGCGCGCCCCATCGATCAAGCGAGCTTGTCGCTGCAAGTGACAGGCTCACTTGGACGATCCCCGCTTAGAATAAGGCGCATCGACGCACCGCTCAGGAGGTTGTGTGTGAACATGCGCCCGCGCACACGCGCCCCATCGCTCAAAGTTAGACCTGACACGAGCGCGCTTTGCGCGCTCGCTCGCGCCCCCGGCAAAGCCTCACCAGCGCCTGCTTTGAGGGCAGATTTGACCAGCGGTCAAGCGCCGCGCATGATGCAGCTCAGCCGTAGCGCCTCGCTAGACACCCCTTGGGGAGACGTGATGAAGATAGACAAGAGATCCCTTGGTTTCGCTTTTGGCGTGCTCGCTTTGGGCAATCTCGGCTGCTTCTTTCGATTCCCTGGCTGTGACCCTCCCCACTGTTATGATCGCGAGGAGGGTGAGGAGGTCGAGCCAGCCCCGGTCATCATGGAACAAACCTATGACGTCCCAGTCACCTACGACGATGACAGGATGAACCGAGAGATCGAGCTGAGGCTGCAAGAAGCAGAGACGCGGCATCCTGCGGCGAACGCGACAGATAAGCTCCGCTTCCTCTATCTGCCTAATCCCGATCCTCGCTACACGGACCAGCCCGTCCACCTCATCAACCCAGTGACGCGCGAGCTGATCATCGAGGCGTTCCAAGACGCCGCAGGTGAGCAGCTCGATCCTGAGCTTTGCGCGGCGTTATGTTCGCTTCGAAACTATCACGCTGACATTGATGCATTTGCTGAGCCGCCTACATGCATCCCCCCTCTAGGAGATGCTCTGGACGTCTCGCTCTCATGCGAGGCCAAGACTTACGATCCTTATGTTCATTACGATGACAGCTGTGTGCATTATGAGTGAGCAACAGCGCACCGCAAGTGACAGGCTGACTTGGACGATCACCGCTTAAAATCAGGCGCATCGACGCACCGGGCCAAAGGTTGTGGGGATAAACGAGGCGCCCACGCGGGCGCCATCGCGCAAGCCAGCGCCACGTTAGCTTGAGGCCACCTCAGCGCGCTTCTGGAGGATCAGCACCATCCGCCACGACGCCTCGGAGTCATCAAACGGCACATCCAACGCCAGCTCACCGCGCGTCGCCACAAGCTCGAATGGCGAGCCGCGCAAGAGGGCTAAGATCTCTTGGTAGAGGTAGAGCTTCATCGGGCACAGATCCTCCAGCACCGCGCAGACGCGCTCCCCCTCGCGCTCGGTGATCCGCACCCGAGTCTGACGCACCTGCGTCAATGAATCAAAGGCGTCGCCCTCCAGGCCAAACTCGACCGAGATGGTGCGCCCGTCGCGCTCGACGCTCCAGGCGCGCTCGGGCATCGGCTCAGAGCCAAGCTGCTCCTTGGGGTGGACCGTCTCGATCACATACACGCCGCCTGCGGCCAGCGCGCCCGCCACCGACACCAGGTGCGAGGCGAACGCGTCGTGGTCGGTGATATACGAGATGGAGTCCACCAAGCAGAACGCGAGGTCTGCGTCGAGGCCGCGCAGCTCAAAATCGCACATGTCCTCGCGATGCACCTGCAACGCGACGCCCAAGGCCTGCGCTTTATCGCTCGCATAAGCGAGCATCGCGGCGGAGGCGTCGAGGGCGTGGGCCTCGATGGGAGGTTGTGCGGCGGCGAACCAGCGCGCGTGCTCAGCAGGCCCCGACGCGAGCTCCAACACGCGCCGCACCTCGCGCCCCAGGTGGGCTTGAGCGATAGCCTTTAAGAACAAACCTTCGATCGGCACATCACGCCAGTTGAACGCCTCCGCATAGAGGCGCGCTTGGGCATACAGCTGCTCATGGGACGACACCACGACTTCACTCACGGCGAACCTCACGGGGCGCAAGGGACACACACGCATCATGTAAGATACGCGCGCATCACCCCATCACCAGCCGCGAAAAGAAGCAAGCGCGGCGCATCAGCGCCGCGCTACGGCTTCTTCTTCTTTGAGGTCTTCTGCTTCGGCGCCTTGGCCTCAACGCCGAGGTCGAGCCCGAGCGCGCTGAGCCGCGCGATCAGGTCGGGGAGAGACAGCCTGGCGCGCTCTTGTGGCGACATGCTCGCCATGAGCTGAAGCAGCACGGCGCGCACCTCATCAGGCATCGGCGTGGCGTGGATGAGGCGGAGGAGCACATCTGACGCGTTGAGCGGCTCTGATGGCTCGATCCCCTCGCTCGCCAGCTCCTCAGCCCACACCTCGCGAAAGAAGCGCACCAGCGCGTCACGTGTCTGCTGCACAGGCGCATCGCCCACGAGCGCGCAAAGCTCCAGATAAGCGGCCTTCACGGGCGGCGAGCTCACGTTGTGCTCCTCGCTGACGAGCTTGATGTTGAGCTTTGGGCCAAAGGTCGCGTCAAGCCAGCAGGTCACGGCGGCGGCATGAATGGCTGGCTTGCGCAGCTTGAGCGGCGAGCCTTGCGCCTCGTCTAAGGTGATGGCGTACAGCCATGAGGAGAGCGCCAAGCGCACATCCTCGTCGTCTGATTGGCGATGCAGCACCAGATGATCCTCCATCAGATCGAAGACCTCCAGCTCTCTGCGGCTCAAGAACTTCTTCACATGCTGAGCGCACCTGGCCTTGATCAGCGCGGCGTTCGGCGGCGGCCCACCGCCCGGACGATAGACCTTCGTGGGGACGCGCACATAGCGACGCTCCGCGCTCAGCTTAGCTGGTGCGGGCTTGGGCGGTGCGGGCTTGGGCGGGGCTTGGCGAGGTGGTTTGGGAGCAGGGGCTTGCGGCTTAGACGCCAACAGCAGGTCAAAGCGGGCGCGCTGGTCGGCGAGGCTGAAGCGCAAGTCTTGAGCGGTGAGGTTGTAGTGCTTTAAGTGTTTCTTGAGCGCTGCGCCCTTGACCTCACCCCACGGATCTTGCCCTGTCTTCAGCATCGCGTGCAGGCGCTCATACCCTGGCGTACCGCCGCAGTCCTCGGGAGGGGCCATGTGCAACCCTGAGATGAGCCGGCGCCAGTGTGTGGGTGCATCGTGGGTGACGACGCCCTTGAGCTGGATGAGGTGCTCCCAACCATCGCCAAAGTCGTAGCGGTACAGCGCCTCGATCTCGCGATCTCCTGCCTCACCAAAATAATCACTGAGCAGCCGCTCCTTGGGCAGCGTCATGGGCTCATCGTCATCAGGATCATCCGCGCCACCCTCAAACTCCCACATGTGACAGTTGTACCATTGAAACGCCGCCTGGATCGCCTCATGCAGCTCCAGGAAGGTCGCGCTCTGAGGGATCAAGAAGCGGCGCTTAGGCGCAGGGCGCACATACAGCAGCTTCACCTCAAGGTCATAGAAGATCATCATAGGGTCACCTGCGCTGCAGCATCACCGCGTGATTCATCACACAACATCTTGATGAGGTCGCATCGCAACCTCGCGCCCAGCCTATCATGACAGCGCGGCTTTGATCGTCGCGAGCGCGCTCAGCTCGGCGTTGCGCTTCTTGAGGTGGCGCTCGTAGCTGGCCTGCGTCTTGGTCACTTGCAGCTTGTAGGGGCTCCCCACGAGGATCTCTTGATACTCCAAATCATAGTCCCTAGGCAGCACGGTGTTCTGGACATGACTGCGCCGCGTTTGATTAATCGCGAGCGTGAGCTGCTCTTGCTTAGGGTCAGCCATAAACGCGCGCAGCGCGGCGCAATCTGCGCACTTACACTTGATCGGCAACGCGCGACGCATGTCTGCGGGAGGATCTAGCGGCGCCGAGACGCGCGCCTCAAGCATCCCGATGATCTGCTCACGCAGCGCCTGATACGCAGGATGGGCGAGCACGTCCTGCTCAAGCTCAAGCAGGGCGGGCAGCAGCCGATCATCGACAAAGCGCTCCTCAAGCGCGGCGTGCGCCACGAGGTGTGCGGTGGCCTGCTGCGCCTGCGCGTCGTCTTGACGTGACAGCCCCCGCAGCGCCTCAATGATAAAGTGCTGCGTCAGCTGCTCACCTGGCTTTGACGAGGTCGCATCAAGGCGCGCGACGACCAGCGTCGCACACGCCTGTGCGACGCGCTGATCGGCGGCGTCCTCGGAGCTAGCGAGGGAGCGCCACAGGGTGATGGCAGAGTCGGGCTTTGGGTTGAGCTGCGCGTTGATGAGCGCGATGAGCAGCGGCTCACGCTCATCCGCGTCGATGAGATGCGCCGCCTCCACCAGCAGGGCGCCGATCGCGGTGAGGCCTACTTCAGTGAGACGCTCGATAAAGCGCGCGACCAGCTCAGGCTGTGCGAGCCTGATGAGCGCCCTCACGAAGCGATCGTCCTGCTCGGCGCGCTGCTGGTCATAGTAATAAGGCACCGGCTCGCGCCGCGCGATGATGTGACCTGCCAGCACGACCGCGCGCGCGTGATGATGTGCGGCGCGCGCGTCATCGTGATCCACCCGCGCGCTCAGGTAAGCGAGGACGATCTGGGCGAGGACGTGCTGCACCGACTCCGAGGAGCCCTGGCTGATGTTGAGCAGCTCCAGCTCTTGCGGCCACACCACCAGCGCGGCGCGCCGATAGATCCGCTCAAAGGACGCGCCCCCATTGCCCGTGGCCTCGCTGAAGTGAACCTCATCCGGCTCAAGCTCATCGATCACGCCCACGGGGCAAAGCTCGCGCGCCTCAAACGCCAGCGCGCCGATCGGCACCTCGCCATCGGGCGAGCTCCACTGTGTGAGCCGCTCGATCTGATCATCAATCTCAATGATCTCAAAGCGCTCCTCACGCTCCTCCTCCTCACGCTCACCCCATCGGCGCGAGCGCTTATAACCCCAGTCATACTCTGGCTCAGCGGACCCGGTCTGCGAGATCGACAGCATCGTCAGGTACACCACACAGCCCGCCTTTTCAGCGGCGCGCGTGAGCACCTGCGCGACCGATGCGTCGCGATTCTTCAAGGCATCCCAAGACAGCGCGCTCGGCGTATAAGCGTGCTCCAGCACATAGACGAGCTGATCCAGATCGCGCTCCGACGCCCGCGCCCAAGGCTCAAGCATCGCCGCCGTCAGCTCCACGGGCACGCGCAGATCGGCAGGCGCGGGGCGCCCCGCGCCCTCCTCGTAGCTCAGGTTATAGACCAAGCACAGCCGATAGCCCGCGCTCACGGGCAGCAGCTCATGGCGACAGTCTGTATAGAACGCGGCATACGGCAGCCGCGCCGTCGACGCGCTCGCCATCGGCAAGCTCACCTCGTGGTCCTGATGCCGGATCACCAGCTCACCGCCCTCATACGGCGAGGGCAGCACGACCACCAAGGTCGCGAACATGCCGGGGGTCTTCTCGCTGTCGCGATGCTCCTTAAAGAAGCCGCCCTCCTCATAGATGAGCATCTTATACAGCTCAGCGCTGACGGCGACCTCCACCCCGAGGGTGCGCTTCGCGCGGGCCACCAGTTCATCGAGCGTGGGCTGCCACACGTCGTCCTCGATCGTGATGAGCGAGGGGGACAGCTGCCAGGAGCTGCGCACTTCGGTGTCCACGAGCGTCTGCGCGCCGCGCCCATAAGGCGCGCGGCTGGCGAGCGCGATGAGCTGACGCGCCTGCTCCTCGCGGAGCGGGAACGACAGCGCCCCCAACCCCTCAACCTCCACCATCGGCAGCGGCGTCAGCACCTCACCGGCCGCATAAAACTCACCCGGCGCGTCGACCCGCTCCAGCAGCGCGTCGAGCACGGTGATCATCGGCGCTGGCTCAAACGGCTCGTACCACGTCTCCTCATCCATCACGCACAACCCTCATCACACAGAAGCCTCATGGGCGACACGCGCGCCTCCACACGCCAGCGCCGCCCCCACAGCCCCACAAGGTCGCACAGCACCCCACCCGCTGACAAGATGAGGACTGCGCGAAGCGCTCGCCATTGACGAGACGCGCCTAAAACCTCCAACACCCATGAAGAGGCCACCTGACAATGCGGCACGATGCGTGCCGCGTTACAATCACACATAAAAACACATGAATCGCAACACCTTAGAAACACATCAAGCATCAAATCCCTCAGCGCATCCAAAACAGCTTGCCAGCATCAGAATAGACCATTAGCCTGGGCATCTACTTCCCCTCCTACATCAACGCTGTGACGCGCCTGAAGCAAACAAGCGTCCCCGCACAGCACCCAGCATATCTGAGCAAGGGGCCTCGACGATGAGTGATATTTCTTGGAGCGAGATTCGCGGCAAGTACCTGTCAAGGCTAGATAAAAGCCTTGAACGCGCGCGACGGCTTGAGGAGGTTATACGATATGAGGGGCCGGCGGTGCCTGAGACGTGGCGACTCTCCAAGGAGCTTCAAGAGGTCACCAAGAACCTCGCACGTCAGCAGGAGAAGCTCAAGAATGATGAGTTTCACGTCTCGGTGGTAGGGCTTGAGAAGTCCGGCAAGAGCACGTTCCTCAACGCGTGGTTGCGGTGCGATATCCTCCCCAATCAGACCACACGCTGCACGTTCACAACGACCGAGATACGCTCTGCGACGAGCGCGCAGGATCAGCGCCTCATCATAGAGTATATGAGCCATGAGGAGTTTGAGCAGCTCCGTGATGATTACCGAAAGCAGTCACAAGGCAGCGGGCGCGAGGCAGAGAACGCGCGTAAAGATCTCCAAGAAATTGAGCACGATCTGAGCAGACTACGCGCCTTCATCGGGCGTCAGCCCGAGGTGATCTCCTTCATCGATCTGGGTGAGATCGTCGAGCCGCTGCGGCGCGCGGTCGCTGACCCTACGCAAGCGCGCGCGGTCAAGAAAGCGCTCATCTATACGCAGTCGCTCTCTGGCCGAAGCGGGCTCGTCTTTCACGACGTCCCAGGCTACGACTCCCCCACAAAGCTTCACAAGGACCTCGCCAAAGCTGAGCTCGCGCGCGCCGATGTCATCATCTGCGTCACCAACATCTCAAGCAACGTCAGCATCACCGAGAGCTTGCTCTCCATGCTCGACGTCGCTGACCAAGAAGATCTCACGATTCAAGCGCATCAAAAGATGTTCGTCTTCCTCAACCAAGCGGATCGCACGCAGAGCCTCGCGGAGTTCAACGATCGCGTATCGGCGGCGGTCGATGAGTGGCACAAGCGCTACAACAAGTGCGCCCCTGAGCGGATCATCCCAGGCTCTGCGGGCGTCTTCATCAAGAAGAACTTGAGCCATTTTTATCAGCCCAGCACCAAGACGGGCGTCGAGGGGGCTGAGTTTCGCTTCGACGCACCCCACGGCGATGGGATCGACTATATTAAAGAGCGCGTTGACTATTACTTGGAGCACGACCGCGCACAGGTCGTCGCCAAGCGCTGTGACGCGCTCTGCGCCAAGGTCAACACCCTCGCGCAAGACGCGCTGAAGACGCTCTCACCTCGCTACCCACAGAGCGTCGAAGATATCAATCGAGACGCAGCCTCAAACAGCAGCACGCTCTTCTACAACTGGTTTAACACCGTTTGGGGCCGCTATCAGCGCGCGCTCCCCGACTACTGGCAAGCTGAGGTCATGCCCACTGGTGGGGATCTGGACAAGATCGCCTCGGAGAACCCGACGCTGAGCCAGCTCCGCGAGGCCTACATTCGCAAGATGGATGACATCGACGCGAGCCTCATCAAGCCCGATGATATCCGCGACGCCTACCTGCGCTATACCAAGACCAATCAGCCTTCTCCCACGCAAGCCAACTTTGGCGTTCGTGATGGCATCGTCAATGACGCCGCGATTCAGATCACCGATGAGCTCATCAACACCTTGGTCGAGGCGCTGTCTAGCGTCATCACGCAGGTCTCTGACTGGTTCACCGCCCACTTCTTTGGCGTGGAGAGCGTGCGCCCCCTGAGCATCCCCAAATCAGCCGATGTGTATCAAGACAAGCTCAAGTACGGCTTTGAGACGCTCTACATGCGCTTCGCCAGGCCAGCTACACGCGCGCTCCTCCTGTGGCCTCGCTCAAGCTCAGAGCGTGAGCGCAGCGTGCTGGAGGCCTACAAGAATGACATCAAGCTCCTTGAGTTCTTCTATTCACGTGACG
Organism: uncultured Bradymonadales bacterium; assembly: GCA_964468515.1. Lineage (GTDB taxonomy): Bacteria > Myxococcota_A > Bradymonadia > Bradymonadales > Bradymonadaceae > CAYXWB01. Next base: position 24,849 of record CAYXWB010000011.1, read on the forward strand.
CCGATCCTGATCGCCGCGATCTCAGGCGTTATCTGATGCAGGGGCGTTGGGGCGATCCTCCTGTAGAGCAAGCTGTAGAGCTGCTCGGCGAGATCGGACAGGTCGTCCCTATCGCCCGCAAAGCCAAGAGCATGCTCGATCTGACCGGGCTGGCCGAGCTCGCCTCTCAGCAAAGGCCTCAGATGGCTACCACACATGCCGAGGTGGAGCAGGAGATCAGCGAAGATCGCGACGCCTTCATCCACTACCTCAAGCACTCTGTCTATTACGCGGCGAGCTTTGAGTCATTCTGCGAACAAGAACTCCTTGAGCTTAAAAAACACTTGGCCTCAGATGCCACCAGAGACAAGCTCTGGGCGACGCTCAACCAAGCCTACCATCGTAATGATCCGGCCCTCTTACGTGAGCTTCAAGGCAAGAGCGATGACACCGTGCATCAGCGCGAGATGGTCGCGAAGCTGCACGATCTGCGCGTCGCGATGAGCGACTAGACGCCTCATCAGCCGCTAGTAACGCTCACACTTTTTATCAAAGCCCCCATCGAAGAGAGCACACGTTATGAGCCAGCCTGTCACCAATAAGATCAAGACAGACACGATGAAGCCGCTGCACGACGCGAAGGCGCATCTGAACACATTGCACTTGCAGCTGGTCGAGCTTCAAGCGCAGCTCGCAGGACAGCGCGACCTGTCGCTTGAGCGCTCGATAAGCGCCACACAGCACGCGATAGCTCAGCTAGAGCATCCCACGATCACGTTCGCGACCATAGGCACCACCTCATCGGGCAAGTCCACCGCGCTCAACGCCCTCATCGGCGCGCAGATCGCGCCCATGGACGCCAATGAGCTCTCCGCTGGCCTGCTCACGCTTGAGCACCACGACGGCGACTGGCAGCTGTTCGCAGCCGATGCTCACGGCGAGGCGATGGGTGGCGTCATCGCGACGGGTCAGAAGGCGGTCTATGATTGCTTGAACGCGACGATGCAAGACGTTATCAAGCGCCGCATCACGCATCCAGACGCCCCCTCTCCCACGCTCGACTTCGTGGTGCGCGGGCCACTGTTCATCTGCGATCCAGACCACCCGCTCAAGCAACAGCTCGGCGACAGCGTGCGCGTTCGCATCTTTGACCTGCCCGGCCTTCGCACTGTAGACGACAGCCACAACGCGCACATCATCCAAGAGCGCATCAACCAAGCCTTCTCGCTCGTGCTCATCGACCGCACTGGCATGTTCGACCATGAGAAGCGCAAGAGCTTGCTCAAGGAGCTGGACAAGATCGTGCACGACCTGGGCGGCAAGGACACCATGATGGCCTTCTTGTTCAACAAGATCGACATCCCCAACCCCGGCGGTAAGTCCGCTGATGAGCACTTGCGCGAGGCCCAAGAGGAGATCCGCACTCACCTCAAGCTGCGCCATCCCGAGCGATTCAAGCTGCTCCCCTTCTCGGGCATCCTCTACTTTTACACCACCTGCCTGCTTCGCTCGATCGCTGACATCGACCTAGCCAACGCCAACCGCCTGCGTGACGGCCTCTTGCAGGACTGTGGCAAGCAGCTTAGCGCTGCGCTCAAGCACACCATGCCAGCAGAGAGGAGCGGACCCGATTATGATCGCTGGCGCCAACGAGATGACGCGTATGACAACATCTCACGCGCGCAGCGATACGGTGATCCATCAGAACTGAGCCAGCTCGCCCAGCTAGCCATGCTCGCCCTTGAGTCATCCGCACACGCTCTGATCTGGGAGACATTGGCTGAACGCGTGCGCGACAACCTCGCCACCATCCTCTTGGTGCCGGTGGTCCGTCCGCTCAACGCAGTGTTCGTCAGTTCAAGCAGTGAGCTGCTCAAAATCAAAACTCAAGCATCCACCGGCCAGATCGCCACACTTGAAGAGCTAGAGCGTCAGCGTGAGGGGCTTAGTGCTTATAAAGTGAAACTCCGCAAGCTCATTGATGAGCAAGGCAAAGAAACTAAAGACAACCTCAGCCAGTTCATCACTACATACCAATTGACAAATAGAGCTCGACAAGATGGTGAAGCTGCCAAGCGTGAAAAATCCCACCAAGACTTTAAATCGTATATCGACGCCCACAACTATCCTCACGGCCTACATGAACTAGACACCCTCACAGAAGTGCTTATTGCTAAGCTGTTCGAGGACATTATCGCCAAGTCATTGCACCTCTTAACATTAGACGCTAACTCTTTGGAGAAGAAGCAGCGAGACTTCCAAAGAGAGTTAAGATTTATGCTTAGTGGCTACGATGGGGGCGCGGAAGCGATCGATGCTCTCATATTCTCAATCCAACAGCTCCGTGAGAATGGCTATAGAGAAGAGCTTGCAAAGCGCGGCAGCGTGGAAAAACTCCCAACTCAGATAACCCACTCACACAAATCAGGCAGTATAGACAGCACTCTAGATAGAGAGCACCGAGAGTCAGGCGCTAAGATGCAAGCATTTGACAAAATGGAGAAACTTCGCGCCAAGCTCTATCTAAATATCAGACGATGCGCATCCATCTACTCACAACAGTGGCTCTCACACCAGCTAAATAGCTTGAAAGATGACTTCGCAGCGCTCACCACTAAGCTCATTGAAGATGCTTGGCGCGCGATCCACACCGATCTCCAACGAGAATTCAAAGGAACTATCGCCGCGCAGCTCATCCCAACCCAAGCCATCTTACCACCGACAAATATTGGAAAAGTACCAGAAGATGTCTTCCGTCTTCCTCTCCCTAGCGCTAAAAGCGATGAAGTTGAAGATCAAGTTGTCGGCACACACAGCTTCGAGGTGGGCAGCTGCTTCACAAGCAATAAAACTGAGGAAATCCAAGGGCAAGTCTCCTACAAAATACTCAAGACGCCGTCTATTGATGACATTGAAGAGCAGTTGGGAGATGGAATCACGGCTGGTGACAAATACTTCTACAACAAACTTACTACATGGCTTGAGACGACCCTTCGAAACGCTTACAACACCATGGACACTGAACTCTTCGAACTACTAGAAAAGCTCGACAAAGAGTTTGATCAACATGCCAGCAAGCTCCAAGATCACGCCAATGTGTTAATAGAACATTGGGAAAAAATCGAGGCGAAGACTTCCAAAATCGAGGATACAATAAACACACTACGCAATTCGGCGGACATCACCACAGGCACACAACAATGACTCAACATATAATCAAAGCCCACCTCGGCCAAGCCACTGACAACCCGGCTGCACCTACGATAGACTCAGCACTCAAACGCTACATCAAAGGCGTAGAAGAACTACTCAAAAATCCTACGCCAACCAGCACATCTCCTCATAGCCACACATTAGAGATTCAGGCTATCACTCCAGATCGAGGCAATCACCAAACATCAGAAATCAAAACAAACAAATCCCTCCTCATCAAGCTAACAACACAAAAAGATTGCGAACTCATACAGACAATCCTAGAAAACAGAGACGCACTAGAACACCTCTTCACAACTCGTTTCGAATTCATAAGATTCGAACCAAAGGAAATAGACAAAAGCCAGGAACCCTCAAACACATTCAACGAAACCGTTGGAGCAATCTCAGAAGCAATCTCAATCGCAGGCGCATTTGCAGGTGCACTTGCAGGTGCTGTCTTGAACACACCAACAAACAATTCTCAAAAATCCAATCGCAATCAAACAGAACAAAAATCAGCTCACACATCAGAAAATTCAAAAAACCAAAGATCAAACACAGACCTAAACCTAAAAAATCTTTACAATATATATCAAAAACACTACCTCACCTACCGAAACACAGACTCTAAAAACGAAAATCACATGCCTTACTATGACATTTATCCTAAAAACATATCTAACGGAGGAAACATGAGCAACAATCACTGGGCGATTGCTATCGCCGGCTTATTCGTCTTGGGCGTAGCCGTCGCTTTAGCGATGAGGCGCAATAAAGATAATAGCTCGTATCCTAGCGATGGCGAGTCTAACTCATCTAACGACCATCACCCTCAAGCCCCTAAGAAAACCCAAGGGCTCCGTTATGGCATCTTCGCGCTCTCGCCGTCACTTACGACGGGCCTCTCCGAAGACACAGAGACCATTGAAGGAGATGAGATCGCCCAGCTCGTCGAAGATGCGCAATATTATGGCACCGCAACGCTCACCCGTGAGACGATCGAGAAGCTGAGCAAAGAGCGTATTGAAGGTGGATTTGTGCTCTGCTTCTTCGAAGATCCAGACAAGATCTTTGAGCGGCTAGAGCGTGGTCATTTTGTATCATCAGCTCGCACATATATTGCGGAAGGATCCTACAAGAGCAAACCATTCATCCGCTATGCAGATGAGAGCATCCTCTCCGACCCACAGCTCAAGCTCACCACGAAGATCCGCTAGCTCTCTTCAAGCCATACATGTCACATCAATCACCCGCTAGAATGGATGTGAACAGACGATGAACTTGCCTGTGAAGAGCAAGCTGAAGACGGCTGCGACGAAGCCGCTGTACGACGCGCAAGTGCAGCTGAGAGCATTATACTTGCAGCTGGTCGAGCTTCAAACGCAGCTCGGAGGACAGGTCGACCTGTCGCTTGAGCGCTCGATAAGGGCCACGCACCACGCGCTCTCTCAGCTAGAGCATCCCACGATCACGTTTGCGACCATAGGCACCACCTCATCGGGCAAGTCCACCGCGCTCAACGCCCTCATCGGCGCGCAGATCGCGCCCATGGACGCCAATGAGCTCTCCGCTGGCCTGCTCACGCTTGAGCACCACGACGGCGACTGGCAGCTGTTCGCAGCCGATGCTCACGGCGAGGCGATGGGTGGCGTCATCGCGACGGGTCAGAAGGCGGTCTATGATTGCTTGAACGCGACGATGCAAGACGTTATCAAGCGCCGCATCACGCATCCAGACGCCCCCTCTCCCACGCTCGACTTCGTGGTGCGCGGGCCACTGTTCATCTGCGATCCAGACCACCCGCTCAAGCAACAGCTCGGCGACAGCGTGCGTGTTCGCATCTTCGACCTGCCCGGCCTCCGCACCGTGGACGACAGCCACAACGCGCACATCATCCAAGAGCGCATCAACCAAGCGTTCTCGCTCGTGCTCATCGACCGCACTGGCATGTTCGACCATGAGAAGCGAAAGAGCTTGCTCAAGGAGCTGGACAAGATCGTGCACGATCTGGGCGGCAAAGACACGATGATGGCCTTCTTGTTCAACAAGATCGACATCCCCAACCCGAGCGGTAAGTCCGCTGATGAGCACTTGCGCGAGGCCCAAGAGGAGATCCGCGCTCACCTCAAGCTGCGCCATCCCGAGCGACTCAAGCTGCTCCCCTTCTCGGGCATCCTCTACTTTCACACCACTTGCCTGCGTCGCGCGATCGAAGACGGTGACCTCGCGCAAGCCAACACGCTACGCGATCAGCTCTTGCAACACTGCGACAGTCAGCTTGATGCTCAGCTCAAGCGCACTAGACCCGCTGATAAAGAATCCCATGCTTATGATGTATGGAGATCACAGGCAGATCTCTATGAATCAATGAAGCGCGCGCAACGCCACAGTGAAACCTCAACGATGGAGCAGATCAAGCAGCTCAATCAGCTCGCACTCAACACATCAGCACACACAGCAATTTGGGACACATTGACGGCGCGTGTCCGCGATAACATTGCTACGATCCTCTTGATGCCCGTCATCAGACCGCTCAAGCTGACAATCGAAGCTGACCTAGAGGAGTTTAGACGAGGCCTTCAACAGGAAGAGACCTCCAAGCTAGACAACTTAAGACAAAAAACATCAACAAAGATGAAGCTGCAAGCAAATCTCATCAATCTAAACAAACTGCTCGCACAAGAAGAGCTAAGAATAACCACATGTTACAACAGGATCACAGCTGCCGCAAATGCCACAGCTCACGCCAATGCGCAATGGTGCGTAGCATCAGCAGATGAGAGATTATTAATCACATTAAAACAGCTCACCGCCGCGCTCAACGCCCATAGTCGCTCCACGCTGCTCGGTGAAATACATCAACAAATAAACACGCTATTTAACCCCCACAATGTTAATCAACAAAATTACCATCACACCACCCAACAAACAGATAAAGAAATCCAGCATATGGAGAACCAAGCAGCAAAACAATTGCGCTCACTCATAACAAATCAAGTCTATATCAATTTTTTAAGATCCGAGCGTAACAAACACCTCGACGCCCTCCGCGCTGAGACTGCTCGCACGCTCCGTAGCGCTCAAGCCGAGCTAACCCATCATAACGATAATCTGGAAGCGCTGACGTATGAGCAGATACACTATCTGCGCAAATTTGAAGCGCAAACACATGTTATCCAGCTCAACCTCGCGAAGCTGCTTGAGGGCGCTCGATGAGCGTTGAAAGCGCTCACAAGGCGAAGGCCCACCCTCACTAGGCTGCACCTCGCACCTAGTCACAAAGCCTCCAGCAAATAGTGTATCCTTCCCCATCACATCCGCTCAGGCAGCGCACCTGACGGCGTCAGCGCCAACGCGCCAGTCAGGCGACCAAGCCTGCAAGTGACCGGCTCGCTTGGACGATTCCCGCATATCATCAGGATGAGCGACGCACCGCGCAGGAGGTTGTGTGAGCGAGCCTCCCTCACATGTGCGCTGCATCGCTTGAGCTAGGTGAAGGACCAAGCGGCCATCCATCCTCACTGGGGCGAATCGAAACGCCAACGCGACCTCTCATTGAGAGGTCGCGTTGACAAAGCGTGCGCTCAAGCGCGCGAAGCGCCAAGCTAGCCTCAGGGCATGTCGTAGCCGTGGGAGCCCTTCTTGGGGCGGATCGGGACGCCCTCGTGGACGTGCTGGTTCCAGGTCGCGACGGGCCAGCCGTTGTCGACTTGGACCATCTCAATGCAGTCCGGCACGGGGCAGACGATCTCGCACAGGTTGCAGCCCACGCACTCCTGCTCGTCGATGATGGGCCAGTGGTGGCCGTCGGGGTTGGGGTGGATGCACTGGTGCGCGCCGTCGTGGCAGGCCACCATGCAGCGGTTGCAGCCGATGCACGCCAAGGGGTTGATCTTGGCCACCGTCTCATAGTTGATGTTCAGCTCGCCCCAGTCCGAATACGCCGGCACTGACTTGCCGATGAAGTCGTCCAAGCGCTCAAAGCCCTTCTCATCCATCCAGCGCGTCAGGCCCGCGATCATGTCCTCCACGATGCGGTAGCCGCGCAGCATGACCTCCGTGCAGACCTGCACGCTGCTGGAGCCCAACAGCAAAAACTCCACCGCGTCGCGCCAGTTGGTGATGCCGCCGATGCCGCTGATCGGGATGTTGAACCCAGGATCGCGCGCGAGGCTCGCCGCCATGTGCAGCGCGATCGGGCGCACCGCCGCGCCGCAGTAGCCGCCGTTGGTGGACAGGCCGCCCACCACGGGCTGTGGCACCAGCGTGTTCAGATCGACGCCGATGATGCTCTTGATGGTGTTGATGAGCGAGACGCCGTGCGCGCCGCCGCGCTGCGCCGCCAGGCCGTGGGGCAAGATGTCCGAGACGTTCGGCGTGAGCTTCACCAGCACCGGGATGGTCGAGTACTCGACCGCCCACGAGGTGATCTCCTCGTTGACGCGCGGCTCCTGGCCGACCGCTGAGCCCATGCCGCGCTCGCACATGCCGTGCGGGCAGCCGAAGTTCAGCTCCAGGCCGTCCGCGCCCGCGTCGATGCTGCGCTTGATGAGGTCCTTCCACTCCTCGCGCGTCTCGACCATCAGCGAGACGATGACCGCGTGGTCGGGGAAGCGGCGCTTGACCTCGAAGATCTCCTGCAGGTTCGCCTCGATCTCACGGTCCGTGATCAGCTCGATGTTGTTAAACCCCACGCCGCGCTCACCGCGCCAGCGCGTGCCGCCAAAGCGGCTTGAGACGTTCTGGATCGGCTGACCCAAGGTCTTCCACACCGCGCCGCCCCAGCCCGCCTCAAAGGCGCGCATGATCTGACGTCCGGAGTTGGTGGGCGGCGCGCTCGCCAGCCAGAAGGGGTTGGGGGAGATGATCCCGCCAGTGTTTGAGGTCAAGTCAGGCATGGTCTGCTCCCTGGAGGTAGGCGTGGATGGCTCGGGCGGCGCGCTTGCCCTCGGCGGCGGCGTTGACGACCTCTTTGCCGCCGTTGGCGCAGTCGCCGCCAGCAAAGAAGCCAGGTCGTCCGGTGGCGCCGTCGGCGTCGACGATGACACGGCCGTTGTCCAAGGTGATGCCGTCGAGGTCTGCCAACAGCTCGCCCAAGCGGCTCTGGCCGATGGCCAGCAAGACGAGCTGCGCCTCCTCGATGACGGGCACCCCATCGCGCACAAAGCGCACGCCTGTGAGCGCGCCTTGGCCGTCCTTCACGAAGGCCTCCGGGTTGCAGTTGAAGCGGCCGATGATGCCCTCTTTTTGGGCCGCCTCCCACTCATGCGTGTAGCCGCTCATGCGCGACTGCGGGCCACGGTAGGCCATGATGACCTCCTCGACGCCCAAGCCCTTGAGCTCGCGCACGGCGTCGACGGCGGTGTTACCGCCGCCGATCACCACCGCGCGACGCACGCCCTCAAGCGACACGCCGCCGAGCTTGAACTTGGCGATGAAGTCCACCGCGCCGTAGATGCCCGTGGCGTCGGCGCCGTCGAGGTCGAGGTAGCGATCCGGGCCAAGCCCCACGCCGATGAACACGGCGTCGAAGTCGGCCTCAAGCTGCGCCCAGCTCAAGTCGCGGGGCAGCTCGATGTTGGAGCGCACGTCGATGCCGCCGATACCGAGCACCCACTGCGCCTCCTCGATGGCGCGATCGGAGCGCATCTTGTAGGGGGCGACGCCGTTGGTGTTCAAGCCGCCCAGGTAGCTGTGGCGCTCGAAGATGACGACCGCGTGACCTTGGCGACGCAGCTCGTGGGCTGCGGCCAAGGAGGCGGGGCCGCCGCCCACGAGCGCGACGCGCTTGCCCGTGTCGGGGCCAGCCTCAAAGAAGCGCTCCCCGGTCTCAAAGGCCATATCCGTGGCGTAGCGCTGGAGCTTGCCGATCTGGATGGGTGGCACGCCCATGGCGTTGTAGACGCAGTCGCCGACGCACAGCACCTCCACGGGGCAGACGCGCGCGCAGCTCATGCCCAGGATGTTGGCCTCTAAGATGGTCTCAGCGGCGCCCAGGGTGTTGTCATTGGCGATGCGACGGATGAACTGCGGGATGTCGATCGCGGTGGGGCACACCTTGATGCAAGGCGCGTCAAAGCAGTAGAGGCAGCGGTTGGCCTCGGCGAGCGCCTGCGCGTCATTGTAAGGGGGCTTGTAGTCCTCAAAGACGACCTCAGCGCGGTCATCAGGGAGCTTATAGGTCATGTGGCTCTCTCTGGCTTGGACGCGCGCAGGCGCAACCGCCTGCGCGCGTCAAGGTGAGGGGGTGGCTCAGCCCTCGAAGTGCGCGTCGGTGAGGTCGAGGCCGCGATCGATGATCTCGAAGCAGGCCTTGAGCTGCTCTTCGGTGATGCACAGCGGGGGGTTGCACATGAAGCTGCCCCAGCGGATGAACGTGAACAGCCCTTCTTGGCGGAAGAACTTGCCAAGCTCCACCATCGCCGGGTGGTTGCCATTGTAAGGCGCCATGCGCTCGCCCTTGCTGTTCTTCTGAAGATCCACCATGCCGAACAGGCCGATGTTGCGCGCCTGTCGCACGGACGGGTGCTTGGCGGCGAGCCGATCCATCTCGGCGCGCATGACCTGCCCCATGCGGGCGGCGTTGTCGATCATGCCCTCGTCGATCAGCACATCGATCGCGGCCTCGGCGGTGGCCAGCGCGAGCGGGTGGGAGTTGTAGGTGAGGCCACCCCAGAAGACGTTGTCCTGGAAGTGCGCCGCGATGGCGTCGCTCACGCCCATCGCGCCCAGCGGGATGTAGGAGCTTGTCATGCCCTTGGCCATGGTGACGATGTCGGGCACGATGCCATCATGCTCGAACGCGAACAGCTTGCCCGTGCGCCCAAACCCCGCCATCACCTCATCACAGACCATCAAGATGCCGTGCTTGGTCAAAAGCTCGCGCAAGCCCTGGAGGTAGCCCTTGGGCGGCGCCAGCACGCCGTTGGTGCCGGTGACCGTCTCAATGAACATGGCCGCGATCGTGTGCGGCCCCTCGTACATGATGATCTCTTCGAGGTAGCGCAGGTTGTTGGCCGTGATCTCCTCGTCGGTGGTGCCAAACGAGTAATCATAGGGCCAGGGGTCCATGACGCGGATGAACCCTGGCGCGCCCGGCTCGCTGGCCCAGCGGCGCGGATCGCCGGTGAGCTGCATCGTGGCGTTGGTGGCGCCGTGGTAGCTGCGGTAGCGGCTCAGGATCTTGAACCGCCCCGTGTACAGGCGCGCGGCCTTGATGGCGTTCTCATTGGCCTCGGCGCCGCCGAGCGTGAAGAAGAACGTGTTGATGTCGCCGGGCACAAGCTCAGCGAGCTTCTTGCCAAGGCGCGCGCGCGGCTCGGTGGCGGTGCCAGGGAAGGTGTAGATCAGCTTGTCGAGCTGCGCCTTCATCGCCTCAATCACCTTGGGGTGACTGTGACCGATGTTGACGCTCATGAGCTGGGAGTTGAAGTCGTAGTAGCGCTTGCCGCTGGGCTCATACAGGAAGATCCCCTCGGCGCGCTCGATCGGCAGCGGCGCCACAGAGCCTGTGGCCGCCCAGGTGAACATCGTGTGCTGTTTGCACAGCTTGATCATCGTCTCTTGATCCATCGCGTGTAGCTCTCTGCGAGGTGATAGGCTGTGAGCGCGCCCCTAACGCGCTCATACTTTGCTGTGAGGCGCGCGCCATGCGCGCCTGCGGGGGTAAGCGTGCGATGCCAATGCGCGATCACGACATCCAGTTGGCGTCTTTTTGGAGCGCCCACTTGGTGGTGACCTTGCGCGGCTGCGTCCAGAAGCGGAACCCGTCCCAGCCGGTGATGTCGCCCTGGCCAAACTTGGAGTCATTCCAGCCGCCAAAGCCGAACGGCTCGCGCGGCACGGGCACGCCGATGTTCACGCCGCACATGCCCGCCGAGACGCGGCTGATGACCTTGCGGGCGACCTCACCATTGGTGGTGTAGATGGAGCTGGCGTTGCCATAAGGGCTGCTGTTCTCAAGCTGCAGCGCCTCCTCCAGGTTCTTCACGCGCACGATCGACAGCACGGGGCCGAAGATCTCATCGCAGGAGGCGGGCATGTCAGGGGTGACGTGATCGAGGATCGTGGGGCCGACCCAGTAGCCGCCCGCGTCGGCGCTGGCGCTGCGCCCATCGACCAGGAGCTTCGCGCCCTGTTGCTCGGCCTGCGCGATGTAGCCGACGATGCGCTCGCGCGCGGCCTGCGTGGTGACGGGGCCAAGCTCATCACCCATCTTCACCCCGCGCGCGCGCTCAGCGACCGCGTCGATGATGTGATCCACGTCGCCCACCGCCACCAGCACCGACGCGGCCATGCAGCGCTGACCTGCGCAACCGGCGAACGAGGCCATGACGTTCTCAGCGGTCAGCTCCAGGTCGGCGTCGGGCACCACGATGAGGTGGTTCTTGGCGCCGCCCAAGCACAGCGCGTTCTTGCCCGTGGCCGCCGCGCGCCCGTACACGAGCTTCGCCACGGGGGTCGAGCCGACGAACGCGACGGCGCGGATGCCGGGGTGATCACACAGCGCCTCGACGGCCGCCTTGCCACCTTGCACCAAGCTGAAGATCCCATCGGGCAGGCCGGCCTCTTGGAGCAGCGCGGCCAGCTTCAACGAGGAGAGCGGCACGCGCTCTGAGGGCTTGAGGATGAAGGCGTTGCCGCCCACCAGGGCCTGCGGCAGCATCCACATCGGCACCATCAGCGGGAAGTTAAAGGGCGTGATGCCCGCCACAACCCCCAGCGGCTCGTAGGTGACCTCGCAGTTGACGCCGCGGCTGACGTCGAGCTGTGAGCCTGCGGCGATGTTCGGCAGCGCGCAGCCATACTCCGCGCACTCGATGCCCTTGAGCACCTCAGCCTTGGCCTCGCTGTAGATCTTGCCGTTCTCATGCGAGACGAGCCACGTCAGCTCCTCTAAGTCGCGCAGCATCAGCTCGCGCAAGCGGTAGAGCACGGCGCCACGATCACGCATCGGCAGCTCGCGCCACGCGGGCAGCGCGGCCTTGGCGGCCTTGACCGCAGCGTCGATGTCGTCATAAGTGGACATCCCCACCTTCGCCATGACGCGACCGAAGCGGGGGTTGATCACGTCCTGCTGCTCGGCGCCGCTGGGCTTGACCCAGCGACCGCCGATCCAGTTGTCCGCGTTGACGTACTCGGTGAACTCGTAAGAGGTGGCCTTGAAGGCCTGCACGGTGGTCATGGGGGAGCGCCTCACACAAGAAATCAGGTTGACACACGAGGAGTTGGTGGCTTCGAGGACAGGATCGATCGAGGCCAGCGGCCACACATGCGCGAGCGCCAGTGTGGCCGCGGGCCTCGATACGCAAGACGCGCGCAATGCGCGCGGGGGGGCGTCACGCGTGACGCCACTGACCGC
>CAYXWB010000012.1:0-36490 GCA_964468515.1 uncultured Bradymonadales bacterium
TCCTCACCGAGCTTGAGCCGCGCTTCGCGCGCGGCCGCCTCACGGCCCGATGGCGAGGCGCCCGACGCTCAAGCGTCGGGCGCCGCGCCATCGGACGCCTCGCCATCGGGCGCTTCTTGCTCAGGCGCGAGCAGCATCGCCTCACCCTCGGGCGTCTCCTCGTCGTCATGGAAGAACGCGCGCAGCTCGCGCGCCACGCGCGCGTTCACACCTGGCGCGGCGCGCAGCGCCTCCTCGCTGGCCGCCTGGATCGCCTTGAGGCTGCCAAAGTGCTTGAGCAGCGCGCGACGCGTCACAGGCCCGATGCCCGGCACCTCATCAAGCGACGAGCGCATGCTCTGCTTGCGTCGCACCTGCTTGTGGAAGCCGATGGCGGTGCGGTGCGCCTCATCGCGCAGCCGCTCCAGTAAGAACAGCTCCGCGCTGTTCTGACGCAGCACGATCGGGTTCTTGCGCCCCGGCACGAACACGCGCTCAGGGCTTCGCGTGACGTCCTCATCTTGAAAGCCGACCTTATCCACGCGGCTCTTGGCGAGGCCGATGACGTCGATCTGGGCGTCAAGGCCAAGCTCCTCTAGCACCTTCATCGCTTGGCCCAGCTGCCCCTTGCCGCCGTCGATCACGAGCAGATCCGGCGCATCCTCACCGCGCTCAATAACACGCGTGAGCCTGCGCGTGAGCAGCTCGTGCATGCTGGCGAAGTCATCTTGGGTGGTGACCGTCTTCATCCGATAGTGGCGATACAGCTTGTTCGCGGGCTCGCCGTCGATGAACACGACCTGCGATCCGACGATCGGATCGCCCTGAAAGTTAGAGATGTCATAGCACTCAATGTGCGCGGGGAAGTTGCGCAGCTTGAGGCTGCTCTGCAGCTTCTCCAGGAGGTCATGCGCGCGCTCTTGCTTGCGATGACGATCCTCAAAGGTGTGCTGCGCGTTGGTCATGGCGGTGTCGACGATGGCGCGCTTGGCGCCGCGCTGCGGGGCGAGCACGGCGACCTTCTTGCCGCGCCGCTCGCTCAGCAGCTCCGAGAGCGCGCCGCGCTCGGCCTCCCCCAGCTCCAGCGGCAGCAGCACCTCATCCGGCACCACCATCTCGCCCTGGTAGTACAGGTTCACGAAGCTTGAGAGCAGCTCCTCATCGGGGAATTCTTGGTCAGTGAAGCTGAACGCGCGCGCGCCCTCCAGCCGCCCGCGCCGCACCGTGAGCAGCTGCACCAGCGCGCGATCGCCCTCGCGGTACAGCCCGATGGCGTCGCGATCGGTGTGATCCTCGCTGACCACCTGCTGACGCTCCAGCGCTTGGCGAATGGAGCTGATCTGGTCGCGATAGTGCGCGGCCTGCTCAAACGCCATCGCCTCGCTGGCCTCCATCATGCGCTCGAGCAGCTCCTCCAGCAGCTCGTCAGCGCGCCCGCTCAAGAACATCATCGCCTGCTCGACGTGGCGACCGTAGACCTCTTGGGGGATGGGGAAGACGCAGGGGCCAGGGCAGCGCTTGATCTGATACTGCAAGCAGGGGCGCGTGCGCCGCTCAAGCACCGCGTCAGTGCAGGTGCGCAGCTGGAAGTGGCGGTTGAGCACATGCAGCGCGCGGCGGATGTCACCGGAGCTCTCATAGGGGCCAAAATAGCGCGCGCCATCTTGCGGGTCGCGCTTGCGCACGACCTCGACGCGCGGCCAGCGGTGCGTGGTGTCCACGCGCAGCGACATGTAGGCCTTGTCATCCTTGAGGCGCACGTTGTAGCGCGGCAGATGCAGCTTGATCAGCGTGCTCTCTAAGATCAGCGCGTCCTTCTCGGTGGGCGTGATGATCGTCTCAATCTCGCTGAGCAGCCCAGGCAGCCGCTTGACGAAGGGGCGCGGATCGCCCGATGCTTGGAAGTAGTTTCGGACACGGTTCTTGAGATCCTTGGCCTTGCCGATGTAGATGATCGTGCCGGAGCGATCTTTCATCAGATAGCAGCCCGGCGCGTGCGGCATCACCGCGAGCCGGGCCTCATAATCAAAGCTCACATCAGTCGTCATGGGAGAGCACCTCGCCAAGAGGGTGCGCGCGTGGCGCTCATCGCCGCGCGCCTTGAGCGCGTCTACCGCCGCGCGCCAGCGCGCGTCTACTTAGGAGAAACAGTCATGTCCGTCTCGAACATCCTGACGCTGCTGCGCAGCCCCAAGCTCGACCTCGACGCGCTGGAGCGCGCCTTGGACGCGGCCTCGCATGCCGACCGCATGGAGGTGCTCGACGCGCTGAGCCCCAGGCTCCAGCGCGCGCTGTGGGACGCGGCCCAAGGCCGCGCCATCACGCTCGATCACTTCGTGCCGCCGAGCACGCCGCCGATGCGCCCCGTGATCCATGAGGGCATCAACACGCTGCCGAGCTTTCGCCACTTTCAGAAGCGCTTCTGCAAGCCCAGCGCGCCGAGCGCGCGCGAGCAGCTGATCGGCTACAACCATCAGACCTTCTCAGCGGCGACCGGTCCAGGCTACTTTGTCTGCTATGAGGATCAGCCAAGCGGTGAGGTCTGGATTGATTATCGTGAGCTCCCGACGGAGCGCCCGGAGTCGTGGCCTAAGCTGAAGCCGAACTCCGATCGGCTCGGGCGACTGGTCTACCATGGCATGGTCGATCGAATGCGCCGCGTCTCGCAGCATGTGAGCATCGGGCGCGCGTACAAGAAGGCGCCGATGAGCGCGTGGTTCGTGCTGGTGCGCCGCCCCTGAGCTGGGGCAGGGCGGCGCCACGCGTGGCGCCGCTCACTGAGGCGCGAAGCCCATCACCACGCGGTCATGCCTGGCGAGGTCTTGCTTGACCACGACGCGCTCATAGCCTGCCTCTTCGAACAGCGCGCGCACAGCCGCGCCTTGGCGAAAGCCCATCTCACACAGCAGCGCGCCGCCGGGCTTCAGGTGTGAGAGGGCTTGGGGGATGAGCGCGCGCAGCACGTCGAGGCCATCGGCGCCCGCGAACAGCGCGAGGTGAGGCTCGTGCTCGCGCGTCTCTGTGGCGACGAGCGCCAGCTCGTCGGTGCCCACATAGGGCGGGTTGCTGACGATCACGTCGAACGGACCATCGCTTGAGGTGAGCGCGTCGAACAGGTCACCTTGGGCCAGTCGCACGCGCTCGGTGAGACCGAGCGCGTCGGCGTTCTCGCGCGCGAGCGCGAGCGCGTCGTCGCTGATGTCGGTGGCGATGACCTGCGCCTGAGGACGCTCGCTGGCGATCGCCAGCGCGATGGCGCCCGTGCCGGTGCCAATGTCGAGCGCCTGGGAGGGCGCGCCTTTGGGCAATTGGGCGCAGGCCAGCTCCACCAAGCGCTCGGAGTCGGGGCGCGGGATGAGGGCGCGCGCGTCGGTCTTCAGATCGAGCGTCCAGAAGCCGCGCGAGCCGGTGATATAGGCCACCGGCTCATGGGCCGCGCGCCGCTTCACGAGCTTGCGAAAGGTGGCAAGCTCGCTGGGCTCCATGGGCCTGTCAAACGAGGCGTAGAGCATGATCCGCTGCATCCCCAGCGCGTAGCTCAACAGCAGCTCGGCCTCCAAGCGCGGGGCGTTGAGCTGGCGCTTCTTGAAGAAGTCCGTGGTCCACTCCAGCAGCTTGAGCACGGTCCAGCTCTCTGGCTTATCATCACTCATCGCGAGGCTCCCTTGGCCAGCAGTCACGGCGTCATCACGCGCGTCTGTGGGTGTAGCACTCTGCGCGCGCGGGCTCAACGCGCAAACGCGCGCGACCTGCACATCGGGGCAGGTCGCGCGCGTGAGGGTGAGGCGCGCCGCGGTCGGCGCGCGGCTTTAGAACTGCAAGGCGGCCGTGATCGAGACGACCCAGGTGTTCATCGCCTGGATGCGAAAGCGCTCCCCAGAGCCATCAAGGGTGGGGTTGTGGACGGGGTTGCGCTCTAGGCGCGCGTCGGGGCCGGTGAGATCGACGGTGGTGTCAGCCGTCTGCTCCAAGCTGTCATCGACGTCGCGGCCTGTGCGCGCGTTGCTGATGAAGTGCTCTTGCTGGTGCTCTAGGCCGACGTTGGCCTTGAGCTGGAAGTACTTGCTCGGCTGCACGTAGATGCCGACCATACCACGGAACATGCCATGGGCCTCGACGGTCATGATGCCATCGGTGGCGAACTCGAGCGTCTCAATGCGGCCATCTTGGAGCAGCTCATTGAGATCGTAGGCGGGCACAGCGGCGCGCGCGTTGGAGGGCTGACGCACGATCCAGGCGCAGGCGACATCCTCGGCGTTCTGCAGCTCACCGCCCTGATAGTTAGGCAGGACTTGGCGTAGGGTCTTGCGGTTGCAGCGGCTGTTGACCATGTGATCATAGAGCGCGGTGTAGTCGCGCCCCTCGCTGGTGTAGCCGAAGTCAAAGCGCAGATCGATGCCCACGCGCGAGCCGGTCTGGCGGTTCTCGTGAGGCACGAACTCCGCGCCGAGCGT
The DNA here is from genome assembly GCA_964468515.1 of uncultured Bradymonadales bacterium. Lineage (GTDB taxonomy): Bacteria > Myxococcota_A > Bradymonadia > Bradymonadales > Bradymonadaceae > CAYXWB01. The sequence continues at coordinate 4,434 of CAYXWB010000012.1, forward strand.
GAACTCACCGCGCATGGGCGGGTTCTTGAACACTTGGCCTTGGTTCTGCGGGTCGACCTCGCGGATGGGCGAGTCGGTGGCGGCGAAGGGCAAGAAATATTGGACGCCGAAGTAGGGCTCCACCCAGTCAAAGCGCTTGGAGCTGGCGATCTTGAACTGAAGCTCGTGGACGCCTCGGCCGATGGCGCGGTTGTCCGCGCGGGCGATAGGCACGATGGGCATCACATAGTCGAGCCCGAGCAAGAGGTTGGCCTTGGTGTCATCGCGCTGGTCGTTGAACACGGACCAGTGCAAGCCGACGCTGGGCTCGGAGAAGCCTGAGCGCAAGTACTCGCGCTGCTCGTCGAGGCTGAACAGCTGATAGCCGGAGAACTGGTCGAGCTTCTCAATGCGCTGTGAGTCGGTGTCGGTGGGGCTGAAGGTCTGCCCGATCTCACGCTCAATGCAGCGCCCTGGCTCGTTGTTGTCGCAGCTGAGGGCTGGGTCGACCGATGAGTTGCGGTTGTCCACGCTGCGCAGCGGGTCGCTGTTGTCATAGCGAAGCGAGCGCGTGTTGACGAAGACGTAGGGGACGTTGAGGTGCAGCTCCAGGTCTTTAAACAGCCCCACGCGCGCCTGGATGTCAATCTGGCTGCGGGTGCTGTTGTAGATCATCTCGCGGTTGTTGATGATCCTGGCCTCACGACAGCGCGTGTCGCTGGTCTCCAGGCGCGGGTTGTTGGGGGTGAGCGGGTCACCGCCGGGGACGCAGGGCGCCTCGCGCGCGATCTGGGCGCTGGTGTTGCGATAGCTGAAGGCCGCTTCGAGGTTAAAGTCGAACGGATCCCAGGTGTTCGGGTCGAGATCATCGAAGTCGTCGGCGGCGTCGAGCAGATCAGTGAACTCGGCCGCGAGGCTGGGCGTCGGGCACAGCGTAGCGCTCGCCCACAGCAGGGCGCTAGCGCACAGGGTCGCGCTCCAGGAGCGTGAGCGATGCATGAGAGGACTCCTCTGCGCTTGAGGCCGCCTGCGGACTTTTTAGGGGCAAGGCCAGCGGCGCGACACGACGTGTGGCCTTCGGGCGTTGCGCTATAGGGGGCGCCTCGACGAGCGCGAGGGCTTGAGGCGCATCCTGAGCGACCGAGAGCTTGCTGACCGTGCTACCAGCGAGGCGCGCTGATGTCAAGTCAGTGGCGCGCGCCGCGTGGCGCTCGGTGTGAGCGCGCTCGCGCGCGCATGAGGCGTCACGGCTTCCCAGCGATAATCACACCTTGGCTCATGGCCAGTCCAGAAGTGCGCTCCGCGCTCATTTTTTGCGTTGGCCCGCTCCTGCCACCGTGTTACACCTCCTGACATGCGCGTCGTAGGCGGTTTGACTCCTGGTCAAGTTTTTCCCTCACGTCGCACATGGCAGGGCATGCCCGCTCATTTTGGCATCCCCCTGCGCTCCCCCTAGCCAAGCCTCTATGCGCTGATGTGACAGCTGTCTGGCGCTGCTCTGAGCATGCTCTCAAGCGTGAACGCTCTCTCTAGGACTCTTATCAAGGATCTGGGACCCTCGCATGACCAACCACACCGCGCAGACCCCACCCGCCCTTGACGCTGCGATGACCGTTGGGGCGACATTGCGCCAAGCCCGCGAACACCTCGGCCTCTCCTTGGCTGAGGTCGCCGCGGTGACTCGCATCCCCCGTCAGATGCTCGAACACCTCGAGCGCGATCGCTTCGCGGAGTACTCGGCGCCCGTGTTCGTGCGCGGTCACCTCTCTAACTACGCGCGCGAGCTGCGCTTGGATCTTCACCAGCTCATGCGCGCTTATGAGCGTCAGACCGGTCAGCGCCCGGCGCAAGCCCCCGCTGAGAGCGTCGCCGTCTCGCCCGTGGTCGCCGCCGCGCGCCCCGCCGTCGCGCGCGCTCGTCAGGCCGCGCGCCGCGCGCGCCCCAGCGCCGCGCGCCAACACCCCGGCGTCGCGCGCTTGGCTGAGAGCGTGCGCCCGCGCCACATGGCCGGCGTCTTCCTCATCCTGTGCGCCCTGTTCGCCGCCTTCACCCTCATCCACGGCAACCGCGCCACCGCTCAAGATCAAGCTCACTTCCCTGAGACCTCGCAGGATGACTGGAGCCTGGAGCGTGACGTCAAGAAGACACGCTGGCTGCTTGAGCAGCCCCCCGCTCAGCAAGACTGAGCCCGCTTCGTTCGCCCCTCTCTGTGCGCTCGCTGGCCTGGCATCTTCACATGTCAGGCCAGCTGTCTTCTGCGCTCTCCCCCTCGTGAGGAGGTCCACCCATGCAGAGCGACGCTCAGAAGCTCTTGGTGGCCACCATCAAGAAGCTGCTCCATCGCCACGGCAAGCCCCAGCTCGTGCGCATCATCCAGCGCTCGCATCCCGCTGACCTCGCCTACGCCTTCAGCTTCCTCACCGATGGTGAGCGCCTGGAGCTGTTCACCCTCATCGAGGATCTGGAGCTGGCCGCGCGCCTGCTCAGCGAGCTTGAGCCGCGCATCCTCTCCTCCTTCTTGCGCCAGCTCGAAGATCGCAAGCTCGCCCAAGTCTTCGAGGCCATGTCCTCCGATGACACCGCCGATCTGCTGGAGCTGATCGACGACGAGGATCGTCGCGAGCTGCTCATGACCATGATGCGCCGCGATGACCTCGCCACCACCCAGGCCCTGCTGGAGCATGACCCCGAGTCGGCCGGTGGCCTCATGGTCCCCGACTTCTTCGCGCTGGAGGAGACCACCACCGCTGGCGAGGGCGTGCGACGCCTGCAAGAAGACGCGGGCCAGACCGAGATGGTCTTCTATATCTATGTCGTCAACGAGCACGGCCACCTCGTCGGCGTCACCAGCCTGCGCGAGCTGGTGCTCGCGCCTAGGCAGCGCCTGCTCAAGAGCTTCATGACCCCCGAGGTCATCCGCGTCGCTGTCGACACCGACCAAGAAGAGGTCGCGCGCCTCATCGCCCGCTACAACCTCGTCGCCTTGCCCGTGGTCGATGAGGGCAATCACCTGGTGGGCGTGATCACGGTCGATGACATCATCGACGTGATGCGCTTAGAGGCCACCGAGGACATGATGCTCATGGCAGGCGCTGGCGAGTCGCAGATGGATGACTACGGCTCAGGCCTGGTCAACTTCCGCCGCCGCGCCCCCTGGCTCGCGCCCACGCTCGTGGGCGGCTTGCTGGCCATGCTCACCCTGTGGTGGTTTGAGCAGGAGATCGCGCTGGTGCTGCCGCTGGTGGGCTTCATCCCGCTGCTGATGAGCTTGGCAGATAACGTCTCGGCGCAGTCCTCCACCATCGTCACGCGCGGCTTGGCGCTGGGGCGCACGGACTTCGTGCAGGCGTCGCGCGTCTTCTTCAGCGAGCTGGGCGCGGGCGCGCTGGTCGGCCTGTCCGCAGGCCTCGTCTGCGGCGCGCTCGCCTACGCGCTGCTTCGCGCGCACCCGCACATGATCGCCGTCGGGCCGCTGCGCTTTGTGGCGGCGAGCGCCGCGCTGCTGGCCTTGTGCATGCCGCTCGCGTCGCTCGCGGGCGCGTTCATGCCGCTGGGCTTCGCGCGCTTTAAGCTCGACCCCGCCATCGCCACAGGCGCGCTCGTCACCACCGCTGTGGACTTGGGCGTGGTGCTGCTCTATCTAGGCGGCATGAAGCTCGCGTTGGGGCTCTAAGCTCGCGACACAGCCTAGCCCAGCTGGTTGAGCTGCGCGGCCAGCGCGCGCGCCTCCACGAGGTTGTCCTCGATCGAGCAGTAGGTCCAGCCGCCGTAGCGGCCGATGCTGTGCACGCCGCCGAGCTTTAACAGCGCGTTGAGGCGCGCGAACTCATCGCGTGAGCGCTGCGTGATGTGCACATAGGCCGGATCAAGCACCACGCTGTGATGCGACACCAGCGCATGCTCTTGCACCAAGCCCACGCGCTTCAGATCCGCCATCACCGCCTCAAGCGTCGCGGGTGTGTCGATGTCGGCGTCGCTCGGGTAGCCAAGCTCCACATACAAGCTCATGCGCGCGTCGCCCATGATGTTGTCGTAGAAGCCCACCCGATAGAAGCAGGTGTCTGGGTCAGGATAATAGATCCAGTGCAACCCCTCGGGGCCTTTGCGATCAAAGCCGAGGTTAAAGACCAAGACCTTATTCGAGGTGAACACGCTGGGGTCGTGCTCAAGCGTGGTCATGGCGAGCAGCTTGTCAAAGGGCGCGCACGAGGTCAGGTGCTCGTACTTGATGGTGCGCCCTGCGCTGGTGGTCGCCACGCGGCGGCGCAGATCCACGCGCGCGAGCCCCTCGCCAGTGCACACCTTGGCGGGGTCCAGCTCGGCCATCAGGGCGTGGATGTACTGGATGGCGCCGCCCAGCGGATAGGTGAACGTGGCGTTGTAGGCGCCGTTGTCGGGGTGGCGCATGTTGCGCACGATGTCGCGCACGTCGGCGTGGGGGAAGAAGCGGCCCATGGCCTCGCGGTCGAGCTGATCGAGGTCACAGGCGTAGAGCTTCTCATTGTAGGGGATCAGGAAGCGCTCGCTGATCCCGCGCCCGAACTTCTCATAGAGCATGGCCTTGAAGCTACCGGGGGTGGCCTGGGCTGCGGCCTCTTCGCGCCAGTGCAGGTCGTGCAAGCAGTCGAGGAAGTCCTCATGGGGCAGCTGGTGGATGTTCTTCTGGAAGGGGAAGTCGATGAGGCGATCGCCGTACTGAATGCGCGCTTGGCGAGCGACGGTGACGAGCTGCTGACCTTGCGGGATGCGCGCGCGCAGCCACTGCTCCAGCTCGGGGTGGCGAAAGTGGAAGAAGTGACCGGAGTAGTCCCAGACGAAGCCGTCTTGGGTGATGGTCTTGCACCAGCCGCCGACCTCGGCCTCACGCTCCAGCACGAGGTAGTCATCGCTGTCGATGAAGTTGGCGAAGGCGAGCCCGGAGGCGCCGGCGCCAACGATGAGGTGCTCCACATGGATCATGAGGCGGCTCGTGCGGGCAGAGGGGGGGTGCGGCGCTTTAGTCGAGGCCGATGCGCACGGGGGCGAACGCAGGATCATCCTTCGGCTTGGGCGGCGTGACGATCTTGGAGGTCTTGGGCTGCGTCGTGGGCTTGGGCTTGGCGGTCACAGGGCGCTTGGGCGAAGGCTTGTCTTCGGGCGCGCTCGGGGGCTCATCCTGCGGGGGCGGCTCAGGCTTTGAGGGGGCAGCGCCGGCGCGGACAGGCGGCGCAGAGGGCGCATCATCCTGCGGGATGATCGGCTCAGGCGCAGGCATCACAAGCTCGGGCTTGACGGGTGAGGGCAGGGTGGTCAGCGCGTCCTCGACGGGTGGCGAGGGGGCGCTGGGGCGCAAAAGGTCGGTGCCAAAGAAGATGCCGATGGCGCCGAGCCCGAGGAGCACGCCGCCTAGCAGCAGCAAGGTGAGCCTGCGCGAGCGCTGGTGCTCGTGAAAGGCCCCGAGCTGGTCGGAGGTGATCGCGCTGGGCGGCGTGATGACAGGGCGCGCCTTGGCGTCAGCCAACCCCGCGGGGGTCATGGGGCCGCTCGGGCGAGGGTCGCGCTGCAGGCCGACGTGGGGCGGTGTGGTGGACATGAAGCCAGGGCGAGGGGCGATGGTGGTGGCGGGCGCGGCCTCCCACTCGCTGACCTCCGCGTTTGACAGGTTGGTGAGCGTGCTATGGGGCAGGCGCGCGGCGGCCCGGACGCTCGGCGCCTCGGTGGCCTTGCGGTGCTCCATCGCCACCTCCAGGCGGCGCAGCTCCTCGGCCAGTGACTTGCCGGATTGAAAGCGCTGGCTGGCGTCCTTGGCCATCAGCTTGTGCACGATCGCCTTCAGCTCAGGCGGCGCGTCCAGGCGCGTGATCGGCGGCAGCGGCGCGCTGATGTGCAGCATGATCGTGTCGATGGCCGTGTCGCCCCAGAACGGCAGCTTGCCCTCCAGCATCTCAAACAGCATGATCCCCAAGCTGTAGAGGTCGCTTGCTGGCATCAGATCGCGCTCACCGCGCGCCTGCTCCGGGCTGATATAGGCCGGGGTGCCGAACACCTCGCCCGCGCGCGTCAGCCGGTTTTCTTGCTCGGCGGTCAGATCTCCCGAGGAGTCGCGGAAGATACGCGCGATGCCAAAGTCGAGCACCTTCACCAGCTCCGAGTCATCCGTCATGCGCGCCAGCATGATGTTCTCGGGCTTCAGATCGCGATGCAAGATGCCCTGGTGGTGCGCGTGATCTAGCGCCAGCGCGATCTGGCGCGTGATCGCCACCGCCTCGGCTGCGGGTACGCCGTGGATCACACGCTTGTGCATGGGCTCCCCCTCGACGTACTCCATCACCGTATAAAACGCTTCAAGCTCCGTGGAGTAGCCAAAGTCGAACAGCGTGATGCAGTTGGGGTGATGCAGCCGCCCGATCGCCTTGGCCTCGACCTCAAAGCGCTGCTGGATGCGATCGTGGGAGCTGAGCCCGGCGTGCAGCAGCTTGATCGCCACGGGGCGATCAACCATCAGCTGGATCGCCTTGTAAACGGCCCCCATGCCTCCCTCCCCGATCTTGCGACCGAGGCTGTATTTGCCATCGATGACGGTGCCGACGGCGATCTCATCCTGTGTCATGCGCAAGAACGCTCGCAGGGTTGGCCACGGATGCGTCGCCATGAAGGCGACGCATCGGTGAGCTTCAGACACCGTTCACGCTGAACCACCTGGAGCGAAACGCTCTCGCTTGGCGGCTCGGACGACGTGCTCTCGCGCCATCATATCGGAGGAAGCGCGACGCGACAAGCGACTTGCCTGCTGCCTCGCTCCCCTCACGGCCGCGCGCGCGCGTGGTGAGTTGACGCGCGCGCCCACGCCGCTATGCTCGTGTCGCCCTCGCCACGCATCCCCAGGAGTCCCCCGTGAACCTCTCTCTCACTCGCTGGCTGCCTTGGCTCACCCTTGGCCTCATGCTCAGCGCCTGTGATCGCGCGCAGCCTGTGACCTCCTCCTCCTCCTCCCCCTCACACGCCGTGGCGTTCCCCACCTCAGGCGGCGCCTGCGACGACGCCGCCAAGGCGCGCGTTGACGCCTGGTGGGCGGCCTCCGCTTATGAGGCGAGCGCGCCCCCTGCGCTCGCCAGCTTGCCCACGCTTGACGCGCCAGGCGCGCCCGCTGTGGACGCGCAGTCGCTGCCCATCACCTCCTCAGGCTGGCTCGCGCACCGCGCGCTCATCCAGCTCGACGCGACGACGCTGCGCGTCGCCAAGCGCGAGGTGGCGCTGCCCGCGCTCTCACCCGCCCTTGACCAGCTGCTCACCAGCCAGCGCAGCGCCGACGCCATGATGGAGCGGCCCGACTCTCCCCCGCTCATCGTCCTGGCCGCAGACGCCGATCTGCCCATGACGCGCCTGCGACCTGTGCTCGAACAGCTCCAAGCGCGCGCGCCGCTCCAGCTCGTGCTGCTGCTTCGTCAGCCCAGCCTTGATGCGCCTGCCTCCAAAGCGCAGCCTGTCCCCCAGGCGCTCATCTCACAGCTTCGCCCCAAGGGCGATGGCCCCGTCGCGCTTGAGGCGCAGCGCGCGCTGAGCGAGCAGCTTGAGCGCTGCCCCGAGCTTGACGCGCTGGCCAAAGAGCTCGCGAGCCTGGGCATGGCCGCGCGCCACGACGCCGTGCGCGCGCGCAGCGGCGCGGCGTGGCGCGCCTGCGCCTGTCGCGCCGACATCGGCCTCTTGACCGCGTTCTGGCATGACAGCCTCGCGCGCGCGCGCGTCACCCCGATCGTGCTCATGCTCGCTGAAGATGGCGCGCCTCACGCTTATACGCCGCAGGCGCGATGGCGAGACGTCGCCGCCTCGCTCGCGCCGCTTCATAGCACCCGCGTCGCCTTGCAAGCCAACCCTAACCCCAGCCCAGCAGCTCCATCGCGCTGATGCTCGCGAAGACCAGCGGGAGCATCACACCTATCGTACAGGCGAGCCCTACGAGCGCGCCCTTGCCGCGCATGCCCACCTCGCCGCCTGCGGCTTGATGCGCCTGAAATTGGGCTGCGAAGTGAAGCTCGCTGAGCTTCGCGAGCCCTATGGCGAAGCCCGCGTTGATCGGCGTGAAGAGCGCGCTTGGCAGCTCAGGCAGGCTCAGCGCCAGGGCCAACAGCGCCATGGTCGCCACAAACCCTGCGGCCAGCGTCATCGCCGCCTGCTGAGGTCGTCCAAGCCGCGTGTAGTTGACCGCCGCGGCGACCCCGCTGCCTAAAAATGAGCCAAAGAAGAAGGCGAGCCCGATGGCGTTGCCGCTAAAGAGCCGCTTTGTAGGATCCCAGGCCGGTGGGTCGTGCATGGCAGGCCTCGCTTAGTTTGGGAGTTTATTTTTCCAATCTGTGGCCAGTTGGTAACCCCAAGCTAACCCGCGAGCTGGGCGTCGGTGACCTCATGGAGCGTGCCCTGGCCCGTGGCGAAGGCGGTGATGTTGCCGAGCGTGGTCGCGGCGATGTTGCGCATCGCCTGCTCGGTGAAGAAGCCCTGGTGGCCTGTGATGAGCACGTTAGGGAAGGTCTGCAGGCGCGCGAACACGTCGTCTTGGATGACCTGCTGCGAGAGGTCTTGGAAGAACAGATCGCCCTCCTCCTCATAGACGTCAAGGCCGAGCAGGCCGATCTTGCCTGACTTGAGCGCCGCGATGACCGCGCGCGTGTCGAGCAGCGCGCCTCGGCTGGTGTTGAGCAGCGTGACGCCGTCGCGCATGCGCGCGATGCGCTGCGCGCTGATCAGGTGGTGCGTGGCGGGCGTCAGCGGGCAGTGCAGGCTGATGATCTGCGCGCGCTCAAGCAGCGCCTCTAGGCTGACGTGCGTGGCGCCCTGCGCTACCAGCGCCTCGTTGAGCTGCGGATCATAGACCAGCACCTCGCAGCCGAAGCCGCGCATGATGGTCGCGAACACCTCCCCGATCTTGCCCGCGCCGATGACGCCCACCGTGCGCCCGTGCAGATCGAAGCCCAAGAGCCCGTCCAGCGCGAAGTTGCCCTCGCGCACGCGGTTGTAGGCGCGGTGCGTCTTGCGGTTGAGCGTCAACAGCAGCGCGACGGTGTGCTCCGCCACCGCGTGCGGTGAGTACGCTGGCACGCGCGCGATGGTGAGGCCCAGGTCATGGGCGGCGCGCAGATCGACGTGGTTAAAGCCCGCCGAGCGCAGCGCGATCAGCCGCACGCCGTGCGCATGCAGCGCGCCCAAGGTGAGCGCGTCGAGCTGGTCATTGACGAACGCGCACACCGCTTCAAAGCCGCGCGCGAGGCTCGCCGTCGCCACGCTCAGGCGCGCCTCCACGAAGCTCAACGTGTGCGCATGTGTCGCGTTGGCTTGGCTTAAGAATCGCTCGTCGTCGCGCCGGGCGCTGAAGATGATCACACGCATCGTCGGGCTCACAGGTTGGGCTCTTGCTGCCTAGGGAGGTGATTGCTAAGGGCGCCAGGCCCTGGCGTCAGGCTCGACCCTAGCGGTGTTTGCCTGCGCGCGCTATCGCCGCAGGCGCGCTCAGCTCCCCTTAAGACAAAGCCTCGCTCAAGCGATGCGGCGCATGTGCTGAGCCGTCACGCTCACACAACCTCTGGCGAAGCGCGTCGCTCGTCCAGATTTTATGCGGGGCTCGTCCAAGCAAGCGGCTCACTTGCAGCGGCTGATCGCGCTGCCGCTGGCGCGCGTGCACAGCGCGGCTTGATGATGTTCTCTTGTTATTGCAATTTTATTGCTGTTGTTAATTGATTGTGTATGTTGTAAGCCACGGCCCGTGGTCGCGTGGGGCGGCCTAGGTCGAGGTTGGAGGATCGTCCGCACAAGCGGCGATCTGACTGCAGTCAAAAGGAGCAAGTGATGAGCTATCGCGTGTGGAGCCTGAGCGCGGTCGTGGCCCTCTCGTTGAGCAGCGTGGGCTGTGGTGATGCTCATGATCATGACGATGATGACCACGATCATGATCATGGTGGCGTTGAGGATGAGGGGTGCGACCACATGGAGGGTGGCCCCAACGTGGCCATCACCGCTGCCGCAGCCGCGTCCGCGACCACCATCCCTGATGGGACCGCTGGGCATATCCGCATCGACGTCACGCTCGTCGGTGACGGCGACGCCAAGGGCGGCGTCGTGCGCTACACCGCCGACGAGGCCGGCGACTTCTATCTGTTCTTGTCCAAAGACGTCCCCGTGACCATCACCGATCCAGGCGCTGGCCTGTCGGTGGCCGCTGAGGCCACACATGGCCCTGTTGACGCCTGCCCCACCATCATCACCAAGCACTATGGGTTTGAGCTGGAGGCCAAGCCCTACCTCATCACCTTTGGTCCGACCTCGGAGGCGAGCGTCAGCTACGTGATCGAAGCAGCTCATGGCGATCATGCTCACGACTGAGCTCGCCTGCCGCTGAGCTGTCCGGCTGGCGTGACTGCGCGTGCAAGCGCTCGATCATGCTCACGACTGAGCTCGCCTGCCGCGGAGCCCCCTCAGTGAGAAAAGAGAGGCCGCCGCGCGCGTTCGCGCGGCGGCCTCTCTTTTCTCGACTTGACTTAGTGTCTGTTTGACATTTAGTCTGCTGGCTCACCCCGCTGACCCGAGGCGCCGCTCGCCTCCCTCGCCGCAAGGAGTGCATCATGGCCGATCAACGCGAGCGCGATCTGGTGCTGGCGCCCAACGAGTACGCCTTCATCTCGGACCAGACCAAGGGCAACATCAACGTCTATGTCGGCCCTTATAAGACCAGCTTGGCCAACACGGACCAGCCCGTCTTCTTCGACGCTGGCAGCAAGCGCTTCGTGCGCTGCTCGCTGGAGGAGTCCACGCAGCTGTTCGCCACCGCGCCCGAGGGCTGGTATTTGGTGATGAAGAACCCGTCGCGCGACGGCGCTCATCCTCCGACGGGCAGCGTCAACAGCCTGACGCAGCTGGCGGTGGGTCACAAGGTCAACATCGCGGGGCCTGCCTCCTTCGCGCTTTGGCCGGGCCAGATGCTGCGCGTCATCAAGGGCCACCACATCCGCTCAAATCAATACCTCATCGTGCGCGTGTACGATGAGGAGGCGGCCCAGAAGAGCTGGGGTGAGGCGGTGATCAAGCCGCAGGGCGGCGCTGCGGCGACGGCTGACGGTGAGCCGCTGGCGATGAGCCCGCATGAGCTGCCCGAGCTGACGATGGGCAAGCAGCTCGTCATCCAGGGCACCGATGTCAGCTTCTATATCCCGCCCACGGGCGTCGAGGTGGTGCGCGATCCGCATGGCAACTACATCCGCGAGGCGGTCACGCTGGAGCGCATGGAGTACTGCATCCTGCTCGATGAGGATGGCAACAAGCGCTTCATCCAAGGCCCTGCGGTGGTCTTCCCCGAGCCCACGGAGGTCTTCATTGAGCGCCAAGGCACGCGCAAGTTTCGGGCGATCGAGCTCAACGAGATCAGCGGCCTGTACGTCAAGGTGATCGCGCCCTATGAGGAGCGCGGCGTGCGCTACAGCGCGGGCCAGGAGCTGTTCATCACGGGTAAGGATCAGATGATCTACTTCCCGCGCCCCGAGCACGCGATCATCAAGTACGGCGATCAAGAGATCCACTACGCGGTGGCGATCCCAGCCGGGGAGGGCCGCTATGTGATGGACCGCGCCAGCGGTCAGATCAAGCTCGTGCACGGGCCGACGATGTTCCTGCCAGACCCGCGCCGCGAGGTCATCGTGCGCCGCGTGCTGGACACGCGCCAAGTCGAGCTGTGGTTCCCCGGCAACGCCGAGGCCCTAGACTATAACCATCGCCTCAAGGCGATGCTCGCCGCAGCGGGCGCCGATCGCTACGTGCTCGATCGCTCCGTGCGCGACGCAGACGCCGCATCGCCGCCGCCGTCGTTGCCAATGGCTGCGTCCGCTGCTCGCAGCCGTCGCGAGGCGTCAACCGCTGAGTTCGCGGGCGATGAGATCTCGCGCCGCGCGCAGTTCTCACCGCCGCGCACCATCACGCTCAACACCAAGTACGAGGGCGCGGTCATGATCGGGCTGTGGACCGGCTACGCCGCGCTCGTGGTCAGCAAGCGCGGCGAGCGTAAGGTGATCGTGGGGCCGCAGACTTACCTGCTGGAGTATGATGAGGCGCTGGAGTCCATGGCGCTCTCCAGCGGCACACCCAAGCGCGAGGAGCAGCTTTACAAGACCTCGTATCTGCGCGTGATGCACAACAAGGTCTCGGATGTGGTCGAGGCCCAGACGCGCGATCTGTGCCAGGTCAGCTTGCATCTGTCATATCGCGTGAACTTTGAGGGCGAGCCTGAGCTGTGGTTTGGGGTGGAGAACTATGTGAAGTTTTTGACCGATCACATGCGCTCGCTGCTGCGCAGCGCGATCAAGCGCCTGGGCGTGGAGGCGTTCTACGCCGACGCCACCGCCGTGGTGCGCGACACCGTGCTGGGGGCCTCACCAGAAGGGGGCGGCAAGCGCGCGGGGCGGCTGTTCGAGGAGAATGGCATGCGCATCTATGACGTCGAGGTCTTAGACGTGCGCCTAGGCGATAAGGAGATCGCCGACGCGCTGGTGCAGGCGCAGCACGCGGTGGTGGATCAGACGCTGGTGCTGGCGGCCGAGGCGCGCAAGCGCGACTTCATCAAGCAGACAGAGCAGATCAAGCGGGAGCTGGCGCAGACGCGCGCTGAGACGCTGGCGCTGGAGCTTGAGCTGCGCATGGGCGAGCTGCGCGAGCTGCTGGGGGTGCAGCTGCAGGAGCAGCAGAACAAGGCGCAGGTACAGGCGGTCGGCTTAGAAGGCCAGCTCGCACAGGAGCGAGGCCGCGCCACGATCCAGGCCGTGGAGCTTGAGCGTCAGCGCGCGACCTCGAAGCTGGCCATTGAGCTCGAGGATGAGCGCGTGCGACAGCGCGTCACCGAGCTGAACGCGCAGGTGGAGGCGCTGGTGGCCAAGGCGCACGCGGTGTCACCGGACCTGATCTCCGCGCTGCAAGCCTTCAGCGATCGTGCGCTGGTGGAGCGTGTGAGCGCGTCGATGGCGCCGCTGGCGATCTTAGGCGGCAAGAGCGTCTCGGAGGTGATCAAGGGGTTGTTGCAGGGGACCGCGCTGGAGCACGCGCTGGTGCCTCATCGCGGCGCGGGTTCGCCTGACGCATCGGACGACTGACCCAGCGGCGGCGGCCGATAAGGCGCGCTGATCTGCGCTCCGTCCCATCGCCTGCGCCGGATCAGCGGCGCGTGGCGGATGGGGCAGTCGGGCATGTCGCAAGCGTCGCAGCTGCGCGGGGTGCAAGACTCCATGTGGAGCATCACCTCGGTGCTCTCCCCGAAGACCTCGCCGAGGCCGCGCTCCACGGTGACAGAGGCGTCATGCGCGCGCTCAAGCGACCAATAGGCGGGGAACACCATGTGCAGGTCGATGTGGATGCCGCGCCCGAGCCGGTGGACCTTGGCGTGATGAGGGGCGATCCAGCCGGGCTGGCGCATGGACTCCAGCGCCTGCGCGATGCGCTCAAGCAGCGCCGGGTCAGCCTCATCCATCAGGCCGCCCACGGCGCGCCGCACGACCCCAAGGCCGCTCCACGCGAGCCACACCGCCACCGCCAGCGCCAGCGCGCCGTCGAGCCACAGCCAGCCCGTGAGCCACACCGCGACGACGCCCACGAAGGTGCCAAGCGTGGTGATCGCGTCGCTGCGCACATGCACGCCGTCGGCCTCCAGGGCCGGGGAGTTATGGCGCTGCCCGGCGCGGATGAGCTGCTGGCTGATCGCGATCGTCAGCAGCGCGGTGCCAAGCTGCAAGCTCGCGCCGAGCGCCAAGCGCTCCAGCGGCGCCGGGTGCATGAGCCGCCACACGGCGATCGCGCCGATCGACACCGCCGCGAACGACACAAGCGCGCCCTCAAAGCCCGCTGAGAAATACTCCACCTTGCCATGGCCGTAGGGATGATCTTGGTCGCGCGGTCGGCTGCTCAGCCAGATGGCGCCCATCACCAGCGCGCTGCTGACGACGTTCACGAGCGACTCCAGCGCGTCGCTCAGGATCGCCGCGCTGTGGGTGAGGGCGTAGGCGAGCCACTTGAGGCCCATCAGCGCGAGGCTCGCGCCGAAGGCGAACAGGGCCCAGCGCCACACCGCGCGCGAATCCGCGCCTGAGGTTTGTCTCATCGTGTCGCCAGGGGCCGAGGTGGCTGTCGCTTGATCTCACGCGTGCATCTGTGCCAGCGTACATCCGTGCGATGACCGATGACAATCACGCGAGGCGCTCTAGCGATGAAGTATCTCGCCATTCGACTGATGCCCGGCCAAGATCTTCGCGCGACGCTGCAGCGCCTTTGTCAGTCACACCAGCTCGACGCGGGGTGCGTGGTGACTTGCGTGGGCAGCCTGCAGCGCGCCGCGCTGCGCTTGGCCGATGGTACCACACGCCAGACGTTCGAGGGGCCGCTAGAGATCGTCTCGCTCGTGGGCACGCTGTCGCGTCATGGGCTGCACTTGCATGTGGCCGTGGCTGACGCGCGCGGCGTCGTGCGCGGTGGCCATTTGTGCGAGGGCAGCCCCATTCACACCACCGCGGAGGTGGTGATCGGCGTGCTGGCGGGGCTCGCGTTTAAGCGCGCGCCCGACGTCGCCACGGGCTATGACGAGCTGCGCATTGAGCCGCTCTGAGCCGCTCTGCGCGAGGCGCTAGAACACGAGGCTCAGGGCCGCGCCGCGCGCGTCATCGACGAACGACGACACGCCGCCAAGCTCCATGTTCGGGCGCGCCACCAGGTCGCCCTCGCTCAAGCCCATGATCATCATGCTCGTGGTGCACACGATGAACGTGGCGCCTTGCTCTTGCGCGCTGTCGAGCAGCTGCTCCAAGCTCATGACCTGACGATCCTTCATGATGCCTTGCATGATGGCGGTGCCTGCGCCGCCGAAGTTGAGCTTGCCGAGCTGCTGACGGCGCGGCCCGCGCGGCATCATCCACTTGAACAGGCGCTGAAAGAGGCTGGGCTTGGGCTCGCCGGCAGTGTGCGAGGCGCGGTCGGCGCGCAGCAGGTTCACGCCCCAGAATGAGAAGAAGATCTTCACGTCCATGCCGCTCGCGGCGGCCGCGTTGGCCGTCATCAGCGCGGCCATCAGCGCCTCAAAGTCATTGTGCAGCACCAGCAGCGTCGCGCGGCGATCGTGCGGCTGCACGGCGGGCAGGCGCGCGGTGGGGTGCGACCTGCGCATCGCGCGCGGTGGGGCGTCCGCGTTGAGCTTGATGCGCGCTTGGATGCAGGTGCCGCTCTCAAGCGACAGCACCTTGTGCTCGCGCCCAGCGCACCAGCGCGTCAGCGGCAGCAAGAAGTCGAGGTCATCACAGCGCAGCGCGACCTCAGGGCCGGTCAGCGACAGCGCGTCGAGCGCGTCGAGCTGCGCTTGGCGCTGGTCTTGGCTCAGGCCGCTCAGGTTGAGCTGGATCGCCGCTGGCGAGCGCTCGCTTGGCGCGCCGGTGTGCTGAGACGTCGCCGCAGGTGCATCGAGCGGTTGAGGGGTCGCGCCCAGCGGCGCGCTCGCGCCGCTGCCTGGCTCAGCGCTGATGTGGGCGCGCAGCGCGCCGTCATGCTCCTCCAGCGAGAGCAGCTGATAGCCCGCGCTGCGACACCAGCTCGTCAGGTCGAGCGCGAACGCAGGATCATCAGCGAGCACGATGAACTCGGCGTGAGGATCGTGCGCCTTGACGCGGCGCGCCTCTTTGGCCAGCGCCAGGGTGGGTGCGGGGCAGCTCATGCCGCGCATGTCGAGCAGGCGCGGCTCGCCGCGCTCTTGCTGCTCATCGCGGCCTCGGTCAAGCATACCCGTGAGCGCCTGCGCGGGCAGGGCGTGCGTGGTGGTGCGGTGAGGGCGAACGGGCTGCTCATCCAAAGCGTCTGCGTCGCCGTTCAGCGCCACCGTCGCGGCGTAGCCGCCTTGGCTGAGCGTGTCCAGCTGCACGAGGGTGGCGCTGGCGCTGCGACACCAGCTCTTGAGGTCCACCGGGAAGGCGTCATCATCGCACAGGATGCGCAGGCGCGCGGGCGCCCCGCGCAGCGCGCGCGCCTCGCGCGCGGTGTTGAGGATCGGCTCGGGGCAGCGCAGCCCGCGATAGTCAAGCTCTTGTGTGATGGTCAAGGTCATCGTCAGGCGCTCCGGTCATTCGTGACTGCTTCAGCGTGGTGCAAGGGGCCGCGTCGCGCTCAGGGCTCGTGATGCAGGATCATGAGCTGACGAAAGACGAGGGTGTATTCTTGCTCCAGCGCGTCGCTCATCTGGAGCGCGTCAGCCCACGCTTCTTGCCGGATGAGGCCCGCGACGAGCTCAGCGAGGCGGCCGAGCTGGGCCGCGTCGATGCCTCGGGAGGCCTCGGTGATCTGCGCGCAGTGCAGGCGCGCCGCGTGCGCGTGGCGCAGCTCACAGGCCTCTTGGAGCGCGCTGAGCCAGTTGGGCATGTGGCCGATGATCCCCTCGATGATCTCGCGCCGCGTGGCGCTTGGCAGCGGCGTGAGCGAGGTCAGCGAGGCGCCTCGCGGCGCCAGGAGCTTGGCCACATGCTCGGACAAGGTGGTGATCGCCTCGATCGGGATCGCGCGCAGCGTGCGCGTCCCCTTGCGCGCCATGAGCGCCTCGGGATGCGCCGTGAGCACCAGCAGCGGGCGCGGATCATCGGCCGCCGCGTTGAGCAGCCATTGCGCGCTGACTGAGCCATCAAGCGCGCGATCTGACAGCAACATCAGCGCGTCCCAGCCCCCCTCGCCGGCCCGCGTCATCAGCGCGTCTGGCGTCTCACACCAGACGATGTCCCAACGCAGCGCGCTGAGCTGCGCGCGCACCAGCTCACGCAAGACGGGGTTGTCATCCCAGATCAACAAGGTCTGAGGTGGCGTCTCGGGCAGCTCATGCGCGCTCGGGCTAGCGTGCAGCGCCACGCTGTGGCGCGCGAACTCACCTGAGCTAGGCCGCGTGAACTCGCCAGAGGTGGGCCGCGTGAAGTGGCCTGAGCTGGTAGGGCGTCTCAGCAGCGCGCGCGCGGGCGCGTCGCGCAAGGTAGCGGCCACGTCGTGCTCGTGCTGCTCGCGCGCTGCTGAGGCGCGCGGCGCGGCGCGCATCGTCAGCATGGCCTCGGGCGTCGCGTCGTCGCTCGTGGCCTCCGAGCTCTGGGCGCCGACGCCCATGCCAGGGTTGGTGCGTGTGAAGGGGGCGGGCGCGGCGTGAGGCAGCTTCGCGCCCCTCAACGCGCTGGTGCCTGCGACGGGCGTCATCTGGCGCGTCCCGGCGCTCACCCACCATGACGGCGGCAGCGCCTCCTGCTGACGCAGCTGCTGCAGCGCGCTTAGCAGCTGGCGCGCGCTTGGTCGATCATCGGCGCTCGGTGACAACATCGCGCCCAGCAGCTGATCCAGCGCCTGCGGCAGCCGCGGCTGCACCGCGCGCGCCGAGGGGGCGGTGGTCGAGCGCGCGTGATGATCAAACAAGCTCGGCAGGCTCGTCACATGCGCCAGCAGCTCTCGCCCCGTGAGCGCCCACCACAAGATCGCCCCCAAGCTATAGATGTCAGAGGCGTGGCGCGCCTGCCCGACCAGCTGCTCGGGCGCCATATAACGCGGGGTGCCCAGCAGCTCCTGGCGCACCGTGGACGCGTCGCCCAGATGCGCCACGCCAAAGTCCAAGAGCGTGAAGTGCAGCTGCAGCGGCCCATCGCCTCGACTCACCATGATGTTATATGGCGTCACGTCGCGGTGGATGATGTTCGCCTCGTGGATCGCCGCGAGCGCTTGCGCTGCCTGCTCCCACAGCTGCAGCAGCGCGCTCCATCGCAGCGGCTTGCCGCGCTCTAAATGCGCCGCTAGCGTGCTCCCCTCCACATACGCCATCGCCATCGCGGGCAGCCCCTGCGGCGTCTCTCCCACCATATATACGGTCGCTAAGTTCGGGTGCTGCACCCGCGTTGAGGCGCGAAACTCGATCGCGAAGCGCTCGCGTATTGTCTCCCCCTGCGGGCTGCTCATCAACGCCTCATGCGCGATCTTCACCACCGCATGCCGATCCGTCCCATCCTGCGTCGCCAGATACACCCGCGCAAACGCGCCCTCTCCGAGCGGGCGCTGCAGCGTGAAACCTCCCAAAACGTGTGTCCCAATGCACGCGTCTTGATGCGCAGGCAGCGGCTCTTCTGAGGTCGCTGAGGTCGCTGAAGTCGCTGAGGTCGCTGAGGTCGAAGTCGCGCGCGTGTCGCTGAGCTCGTGTTCAAAATGGGGCATAGCGCTGACCGAGGGGTGAGGTGGTGGAGCCGCTGCTTCAAAGGGACGCTCTGGAGGATAGGTCCGCCTGCTTTAAGGTCACACAGATTCCTCTGGAAAATACAGCAGGGTTGTGTTTTTACAGTAGTGGTATCTGTTTGTCTTCTATGGGGAACCGCATCTTCAGGCTCGCGCGTCGCTGCTTCAATGGGGTGATAGGGCGCATGAACGCTCGCACAGCGCGCCTGCACGCGGCGTCGCCCATCTCCTGGCTAGATGAGCGCTGTCGGTCGTGCCGAGCACAGCGCGCGCCAAAGCCCACGCCTCTGCTCACGCTCACACCTGTATCCGCGCGGGTAGCGCATGCGCGAACATAAGCACAACCTCGCCAGCGGAGCGTCGTAGGCGTAGCTTTTATGCGGGATTGGCTCGCCGCGCTGCGCAGACGCACCTCAGGCGGCGCTCAATGCACCGCCTGAGGGGGATGATGAGCACCCCCCTCAGGCGCGTCACCTCAGAGGTCGGCGCTGCGCTGCTCAGTCGCGCGCTCGCGGTCACGGTAGGCGTACAGCAGCAGCGGGGGCAACAGCAGCAGGTCGCCCAGCAGCGCGCCGCCGATGGTGATCGCCGTCAAGCGCGCGAAGTACACGCTCGGCTTGAAGTCGCTCCACAGCAACACCAGCAGCCCCGTGAGCAGCAGCACGCTGGTCAGCAAGATCGCGCGCCCCGCCCCATAGAACGTGTGCATCAGCGCGTCATGCGTCGTCGGCTGGCGATCAAGCTCCTCCTTGAACCTGGCCAAGAAGTGGATCGTGTCATCCACCGCCAGCCCCAAGCTGATCGCGAAGATGATGATCGTCGTCGTGTTGAGCGTGATGCCCGCCCACCCCATATACCCAAAGGTCGCGATCAGCGGCGTGAGGTTTGGGACCACGCTGATCAAGCCTAGCTTCAAGGAGCGAAACACCAGCGTCATCATCACGAAGATGATCACGCTCGCCATCAGCAAGCTCGCGAACAGGTCTCGGATGAACGAGTCCAGCGACACGCTCGCCACATAGGCGTCTCCGGCGAGCACGGTGGTGTAGCCTTGCGCTGGGGGGAACAGCTCGCTCAGCTGCGCGCGCAGCGTGTCGCCCACCACGATCATGCGCTGCGCGCCAAAGTCGCTCACGCGCAAGAGCAGCCGCGCGTGGCTAAAATCATCGGTGATGAACGCGCGCGCGCCGTCGCGGCTGTCCGGCGGCCCCTCAATGAGCAGGTGCAATTGCGCGATCTGCTCGGCGCTGTCCGGCATCACCGCGCGCTCGGCCACATCGCCCAAGAGCGCTTGGCGCGCCGCTTGGTGGAAGTCCACGAAGCTCTGCGTCGCCAACACCCCGTCGATCGCCCCCGCGCGCTGCTGCAACGTCGCGAGCTTCGCGTAGGCCTCAGGCGTCTTGAAGTGATCCTTGTCGGGGTGCTTGACGCTGATCTCCACGGGCAAGATCCCGCCCAGGCGCTCCTCCATCAAGACGGAGGTCTGATAGGTCGGGTGCGACTCCTGATAGATCTCCAGCAGCGTCGTGTCGATCCTCACCCGGCTGCCCAGCACGCCAAACCCTGCGGTGACCAGCAGGCCGCCGATGAGGAACAGCGCGGGTCGCCTGAGCACCGCGCGCGCCAGCACCATCAGCCCTCGCTCAAGCCAAGGCGCGCTCGCCAGCGCCTCAGGCGTCAGCGCGCCGCGCCTTGGCACCGCCGTCGCGCTGATGCGTCGCATCGGCTTGAGGTAGCTCAGCGCCGTCGGGATGAACAGCACCGTGAACACGAACGCGCACAGCACCCCGAACGCCGCCTGCAACCCAAAGCGCTGCAAGATGGTCGTGTCCGCTGACACCAAGCTCACGAACCCCACCGCCGTGGTCGCGCTCGTCAGCAAGCACGCCAAGCCCGTGTGGCGCAACATCGCGCGCGTCGCATCCATCGGCGCCAAGCCGCGCTCCGCTTCTTCCGCTTGGCGCGTCAGCATGTGGATGCTGTCCGAGATCCCGATGATGAAGATCATCGTCGGCAGGATGTTGTTGATGATGTTGATGGGAGAGTCGGTGAGCACCAGCATGGCGGTGGTCGCCAGCACGCTCAAGAGCACCGTGCCTAGCGGCAGCAGCGCGCCCGCCACGCGCCGAAACAGCGCGATCAAGATCAAGAAATAGATGAACCCCGTGAGCGGCACGAACGTGAGCTGCTCGCGCTTGAGGCTGTGCATCACGTCCACCCGCACGCGCGGGATGCCGCCCACCCGCACGCTGTAACCAGGCGGCACAGCCGCCCTATCGATCACCGCCTGCACCGCCTCATTCACCCGCTCCAGATCGCTGGCCTCTTGCAGCCCATCATCCAGCCACAGCAGCACCGCGCTGACGCTGCCACGCTCATCCACCAGTCGCCCCTGCACCAGCGGCTCGCTCATGGCAAACGCGCGCACACGCGCCGCCTCCTCCGGTGAGAAGATGACGGTTGGGTCGTGTGGATCGGCGCCGCGCGCCTCCAGCAGCGTCATCGCCAAGGGGCGCGTCGTCAGCGCGCCGTCCTCGCTCGTGCGCGGCACCTCCATCGTGGTGATCGACGCCGCGCGCTTGATGGTCGGGCGCGCCGCAGGCGCGTCCTCACCCGCAGCCGCGCGCGGCGCGATGAACCCAGGCACCTCCAACGCGCGCAAACCCAGCGTCAGCTGGTGCGTGTAGCTCAGCGCGCTCGTGTCGAACACGTCGCGCCCCTCATCCGCGACGACCAGCACCGCCAGCAGGTTGTCCTCGCGCCCAAACGTGCGCGCCACCTCCTCGCGCACCGACGCGCGGTCCGATGACGAGGCGAACAGCTGCTGCGGCGTGAAGTTAAACGTCAAAAAAGGTACGCTCGTCGCGCACATCAGCCCCACCAGGAGCGTGACAACCAGCAGCGGCTTGCGGTACTTCAAGATCAGGGCGGCTAACGCTTCGACCATAAGCTCTTGCCTTCTCAGGTGGGCTTGCAAAGAAAAGATGAGGGCTGCGGCGGCGCCCATGATTGGCACGAATTAACCACAAACCTCAAGCGGTGAGATGTCACAACCTACGGATCCAGAGCACACCTCCACACCACAACCTCGCGCGGTGATGGCCATTGACGTAGGCGCCAAGCGCATCGGCTTGGCCATCTCCGATCCGACGCGCGCTTATGCGCTGCCGCTTGCGACCATCGAGATCGACCCCGCGCGTCGCGATCGCGCCACCGCCGCGATCATCGCCCTGGGCGTAGAGCGGGGGGTGGGCCACGTCGTGATCGGCTGGCCGCTGACGCTCCAAGGCAAGCGCGGCCCAGCCACCGCCCGCGTCGAGGCCTTCGAGGCGCTGCTTCGCCCCCACCTCAAGCGCTTAAACCTCGACTGGCCCATCACCCGCTGGGATGAGCGCATGACCACCGCCACCGCTGAGGCCCTGCTCATCGGCGCCGACGTCTCCCGCGCCAAGCGCAAGCAGGTCATCGACCAGCTCGCCGCAGCCCACATCCTCGACGGCTTCCTGGCGAGCGAGCGCGCCGTTGACCAGCGAGGCTGAGCGTCGTGATAGCCGCTGAGCTGCTCATCCCCCTGGCCCTCGCATGCCTGACGCTGCTCGCGCTCTGTGTCGCGCTGCGCTTCAGCGGGCGCGGGC
The DNA here is from genome assembly GCA_964468515.1 of uncultured Bradymonadales bacterium. Taxonomy (GTDB): domain Bacteria; phylum Myxococcota_A; class Bradymonadia; order Bradymonadales; family Bradymonadaceae; genus CAYXWB01. Next base: position 26,270 of record CAYXWB010000012.1, read on the forward strand.
GCGCCTACTGGCGCACCATGCGCCCCGTGCTGCGCCAGGGGCGTCAGGCGCTGCGCGCCCTTGATGCGCAGCAGCGCGAGCTCCAGTCGCTCATCGACGCCCCGCAAGTCCAGGCCGACGCCCTAGAGGCGCGCTGGCTCAAAGCGCAAGGTCCGCCACCGGTCGATGCCCTGGCGAGCGCGCCGGGTGTGGGGGAGGGGACGCTTGATCTGTTGCGTCGCCACAGGATCACCGGGCTTGAGCAGGTGCGCTCGGTCGATCAGCTGACCAAGATCAAGGGCATCGGCCCTCACAAAGCGAGCGCCTTGGTCTTGGGCAAAGCCCAAGCCCAGGCGCAGTGGCGCGACAGCTCGCGCGCCCGCTACAAGCGCGAGGTCTTCCCGCGCGAGCACGCCTCCCTCATCGAGGACGCGCGCCGTGAGGCGGCGCGCGCGGGCGCGCGCCTGGCCATCTTGGAGGGGCAAGCCCCTTCAGAGGCGCGCAGGGCGACTGCGCGCGCCCTGCGCGGTGGCAATCTTGTGGGGGCGAACCTTCGCCCCGATCGGATGCCCGCCCTCATGCAAAAAGCCCAGCAGGCCATCCACTGGCTCGCGCGCTGCGAGGGCGTCGCGCAGGCCGCCCCTGTGGCGCTGCTTCGCGCCCCACAGCCGCTCGCGCGCGACCAGTGGATCGACGCGCTGCGCGATGAGTACACCTGGCAAGAGTTCGAGGACTACATCGCCGCGCTGTGGCGCGCGCAAGGTTACACCGTCGAGCAGACCGCGCGCGCGGGCGACCACGGCGCCGATGTGATCGCCGCCAAGGGCGACATCCGCTGGGCCATCGAGTGCAAGCAGTACGCGGCCACGACCTCCGTGAGCAACGAGATCGTGCGCAGCGTCGCCTCGCACAAGACGCGCGCTGACCTGCACATCTCCCACGCCTGCGTCGTCACCACGGGCCGCTTCACGGCCATGGCGCGCGAGGCCAGCCAGATGTTCCAGGTCACCTTGATCGGCCCCGATGAGCTGTGCGCGCTGATCGCCAAGACCAATCTCTTGCCGCAGACGCGCGCTGCGCGCGCCCATCAGCCCAGGAGGCGTTAGCGATGCCAGCCCACAAGCGCGACAAGACCTCCTCGGGACGCGGCGCCACAGCGGCGCAGCCTGCGGCCGCGCCGCTGTGGCGCCGCGCCCTGACGCACGCGCTGGCCATCGCGCTCTTGATTTTTACCCTGCTGGGGATCCTCGCGCTGCACTATCAGGCCACCGTGAGCCGCGCCGTGCTCGTCCCCGATGAGACGCGCACCGTGGTGATCCCACGCGACATGCCGTGGCCCCAGATCGTCGCCTCGCTCAAAGCCCAAGGCCTCGTCAGCCGCCCGCTGTACTTCGAGCTGTGGGCGCGCCGCCAAGGCCTGCCAAGCCAGGTGCGCGCGGGCACCTACCAGCTCACCGGGCCGCTCGATTGGCAAGGGCTCGGCGTCGCGCTCAGGCGCGGCGGTCAGCTCGACGACGCCTCCGTCACGCTGCTGGAGGGCTGGACCATCTTCCACATCGCCGATCGGCTGGAGTCCAAGGGCCTCGTCAACCGCCAAGCGTTCCTCGCCGCAGCGCGCGATCCGGCGCTCATGGCTGAGCTGAAGATCCCTGGCGAGTCGGTCGAGGGCTACCTGGCGCCCGACACGTATCAGCTCGCCAAGGGCCAGACACCGCAGCAGATCATCCGCAGGTTGCATCAGCAGTGGCGCGCGCGCTGGGAGCGGGTGGTGGCCGAGCGGCCCGAGGCGCTGGCGCGCATGAGGCGCGACTATGAGCTTGATGAGGCGCAGCTCGTGATCCTCGCGAGCTTGGTGCAGCGTGAGAGTCATCATGCGCCAGAGCAGCCCATCATCGCGCGCGTGTTCCTCAACCGCCTGAGCAAGCCGATGCGGTTGCAGACCGACCCGACCTGCGTTTATGGCGAGCAGACCTACCGCGAGGTGCCCTCGCCCGCGCGCTGCAAAGATCCGCTCAACCGCTACTCGACCTATCGCATCGACGGCCTGCCGCCTGGCCCCATTGGGAATCCTGGCGCGGACGCGCTGCGCGCGGCGCTGTCGCCCTCAGACGATCCTGCGGCCAAGCGCTACCTGTTCTTCGTCGCGCGCCGCGATGGCGCGCCCGGACATCAGTTCTCGGAGACCTTCGAGGCGCATCGCGCGGCGATCCGTCAGCATCTGATCCGGCGCTGAGCGTCGCGGCGCGATTGATCAGCGCTCGCTTTCTGGATAGGCTGACGGTGAGCTATTATAGCGTGAGCTTTCTTGCGAACTGACGAGGCACCCATGATGCGCGCGATGCCACGACCTTTGATCATCAGCCCGCTGTGTGTGGCGCTGCTCCTGTTGGGGCTAGGATGCTCTCAGGGCGAGTCCACCGCGCCGCGCCCTCAGCGCCCCCCAGATGACACCTCGGACATGGACATGGGCCCAGGTGTTGACGTGCCTCCCGATCAACCTCTGGCGGTGATCCCCGATGAGGGCTGCGATCCCGAGGCCCCTGATGAGCCCGATGGTGACGCGCTCGACACCAACTGCGACGGGATCGACGGCGACATCATGCGCAGCATCTTCGTCGCCTCGTACGGCGATGACGCCAACCCTGGCACGCGCCAAGCGCCCAAGAAGTCGATCCAAGCCGCCATTGATCTGGCCGCGACGGATGACTCGCGCCAGTGGGTCTTGGTCGAGGACGGGCTCTATGAGGGTGGGATTCGGCTGGTCAACGGCGTGAACATCACGGGCGGCTACCAGCTGGGCTGGCGCCGCACCCCTGACAGCTTCGCGACGATTCGCGGCGCAAACCCCGCCATCTCGGCAGTAGACCTGCCCGACGCGCTCACCTTGATGAACTTAGAGGTGCAACCTGGCGAGGTGATGCCCGGAGAGACGGTCATCACGATGGCGCTGGAGCGCAGCCCCGGCGTGCATTTGGAGCGGGTACGGCTCATCGGCGGCGCGGGCGGCCCGGGCGCGCGCGGCATGCAGGGCGTCACTGGGGAGCTGGGCCGTCAAGGCGCGCGCGGTGGTAATGGCGTGCGCGACAGCGACGCGTGGCTCTGCTCAAATAACCCACAGCCCACCCCTGGTGGCGGCGGCGGCGGCATGTGCGGCGGCGCCGATGGTGCGCGCGGCGGCGCGCCGGGCCACTTTAACAATGGTGGCTCTGCAGGCGCGCCAGGCAGCGGCGGCGCCGCAGGCGGCGCGGGCGGCGCGTCATCGCGTGCGGGCGGTGGCAACGGCGCCGCTGGCGGGCGCGGCGCCGCAGGTGGCCCTGGTACCGGTGGCTTGAACACGGGGCGCTTTGAGGGGCGTCAGTGGCTTGGGCAGGCGGGTCACCCTGGCGAGAAGGGCACCTCCGGCGCCTCAGGCGGCGGCGGCGGTGGCGGCGGCGGCGGCGGTCAAGGCACCACCGAGTGCAAAGCCTGGGGCGGCGCTGGCGGCGGTGGCGGCTCGGGCGGCTGCGGTGGCGAGGGCGGCTCAGGTGGCCAAGCCGGTGGCGCGTCTGTCGTGCTGTTCCTCATCGACAGCGACATCACCATGAGCCAATGCCGCGTGTTTGTCGGCGCGGGCGGCGCGGGCGGCGAGGGTGGCGCGGGCGGTGTGGGTGGCCAAGGCGGCGAGGGCGGTGTGGGCGGCGGTCGCTTCAACAACAGCGGTCAAGGTGGCCTCGGTGGCCCTGGCGGTCAAGGTGGCCCCGGCGGTCAAGGCGGCGGCGGCGCGGGCGGTCCCGCGTTTGGCATCTACACCAACGTCGCGCTGTCTCAAGAGACAGGCTTTGAGCTGGTCGATGGCTCGGGCGGCTTCGGGGGCAACGGGCTTGGCGCCGAGGGGCGCGGCGCCGTCGGCGCCACGCGCGCCATTCAGGTCGGGCCTATCGATTGAAGATGTTGCTGCGCGCGCGTGCGCCGCGCTGTGTGAATAGAGCGTTGGCGAGCGCTGTTGAGTCTCGTACTGTGGACCTCTGGGCGCCGCCACTGCACCTTGGCGCCCGCGCGAGTGAGCCTGATGTCACATGAGCTGCATTATCTGGTCACGGTCGATGATATCGCCCGCTTAAACCACTATCACAACCAGCGCTCCCCTTGGCTCAAGCGCCGGCGCGTGGCCCTCGGGTTGGCCATCGGGATGATGGGCCTCGGCATCTTCATGCTGATCGGCGCGAGCGTTGCGAGCATCTTCGTGCTGATGTTCTCGCTGTTCAACGCGCTGTGGATCATCGCCGGACAGCGCCAAGTGTCGCGCAAGCAGCTCACCTACATTCGACGCTTGTTCAGCGAGGGCGAGAACCGGGCGCTGTTTGGGCCGCACCAGATCGTGCTGCATGAGGATCGCGTGGAGGTCATCACGCCGTACTCGCGCACTGAGTTTAAGTGGGAGGCGGTGGAGCGCGTGGAGCAGGATGAGACGCACATCTATGTTTATGTGAGCGCGCTCAACGCCCATGTGATCCCCAAGCAGTACTTCACCAGCGAGCTGGAGGCGCAGCGCTTCTTCCAGCAAGCGGCGCATTTGCGCGAGCGCGCCCATCACCGCTTGCTCTATGCCGCGCCCGGCAGCCCCGCAGGGTTCTTAGAGGGCGCGCCCTCGCGCCCGGCGCCGCGCCACGCGCCGCACCCTGCGCCGCGCCCCGAGCCTCGCTTCGGACCCGCTGGCCCGCGACCAAGCGCGCCCACGGGCGCCTTTGGCGGCCCCGACACGGACGGCTCGCTATGAGCGCCGCAGCTCAGCGCTGAGCTGCGGCTGCGCATCCCCTCACATCATCGCATCCCAAGCACAGCGCGCGCTCGTGGCGCCATCGCTGTTGCGCGTCGTCTCGGCTGAACCTAGACTGCGCAGCCGCGTGGCTTACGCCCCACAAGCGCCTGATCTTACCGCGCGCGCGTGCGATGTCTTCGCTGACATCGACCTCAGCACGCGTCATGCGCGTCACACCATCGTCCAGGAGCAGTGAGTTATGGCAGCAGAGTACAAGCCCGGTGAGATCGAGCCCAAGTGGCAAGCCTATTGGGAGCGTGAGGGCGTCTACAAGGTCGTCGAGGACGCCAATAAGCCCAAGTATTACGTGCTCGACATGTTCCCCTATCCGTCGGGCTCGGGCCTGCACGTGGGCCACGTCGAGGGCTACACCGCGACTGATATTGTGGCGCGCTTTAAGCGCCATCGCGGCTTCAACGCGCTGCACCCGATGGGCTGGGACGCGTTCGGCTTGCCCGCCGAGCAGCACGCCATGAAGACTGGCACGCCGCCCGCTGAGAACACAGCCCAGAACATCGCCGTGTTCACCAGTCAGCTCAAGCGCTTAGGGTTTAGCTACGACTGGAGCCGCGAGGTCAACACCACCGATCCGGGCTATTACAAGTGGACGCAGTGGATCTTCTTGAAGCTGCACGAGCGCGGCTTGGCCTACATCGCCGAGGTGCCCGTCAACTGGTGCCCCGCGCTTGGCACGGTGCTGGCCAACGAGGAGGTCATCGATGGCAAGAGCGAGCGCGGCGGTTTTCCTGTGATTCGCAAGCCCATGCGCCAGTGGATGCTGCGCATCACCGCTTATGCCGAGCGGCTGCTGCAGGATCTGGAGCTTATCGACTGGCCCGAGAACCTCAAGGACATGCAGCGCAACTGGATCGGCAAGTCTTCGGGCGCTGAGGTGGACTTCGCGCTCATCCCGGAGACGGCCAATGGCGTCAGCGCCAACGTGCGCGTGTTCACCACGCGCCCTGACACGCTGTTCGGCGCGACCTACATGGTGTTGTCGCCCGAGCACCCGCTGGTGGGCCAGATCACAAGCCCCGCGCAGCGCGAGGCGGTCGACGCCTACGTGACGCAGGCCGCCCATAAGACCGACCTGCAGCGCACCGACCTCGCCAAAGACAAGACCGGCGTGTTCACGGGCGCCTACGCGAAGAACCCCGCCAGCGGTGAGGGGATCCCGATCTGGATCGCGGACTACGTGCTGGCGAGCTATGGCACGGGCGCGATCATGTCGGTGCCGGGTCACGATGAGCGCGACTGGGCGTTCGCGCGCAAGTTCGAGCTGCCGATCATCGAGGTCGTCTCGGGCGGCGATGTGACGCAGGCCGCTTACACGGGCGATGGTGTGCTGGTCAGCTCAGGGTTCTTGGATGGGATGCGCGTCAAGGAGGCCAAGGCCGCCATGATCGCGCGCCTGGAGGCCGACGGGCAGGGCAAGGGCACCATCAACTACAAGCTGCGTGACTGGCTGTTCTCGCGCCAGCGCTACTGGGGCGAGCCTTTCCCCATCGTGCATTTGGAGGATGGGAGCGTGGTGGCGCTGCCCGAGCAGCACCTGCCGCTGACCTTGCCTGAGGTCGATGATTACAAGCCCAACAGCTCCGGTGAGCCGCCGCTTGCGAAGGCGGGCGAGTGGGTCAACACCACCGATCCCACCAGCGGTAAGCCCGCGCGCCGTGAGACCAACACGATGCCCCAGTGGGCGGGCTCGTGCTGGTATTATCTGCGCTACCTGGACCCGAAGAATGATGTCGAGGCGTGGTCGCCCGATCGCGAGCGCTACTGGATGCCGGTCGATCTGTACATCGGCGGCGCGGAGCACGCGGTGCTGCACCTGCTCTACGCGCGCTTCTGGCACAAGGTCTTGTATGACTGCGGCTTGGTGTCCACGCCTGAGCCGTTCCAGCGCGTGGTCAACCAGGGCATGATCCTGGGCAAGACTTATTTGCATTATCTGGCCGAAGATGGCAGCCCCGTGAGCTTTCGCGACATCAAGGCGCACGCGCATCTGGCGGGCGATGAGATCCACCCCGATCATGTCGTCTCCATCGATCCGCTCCAAGTGCGCTGGGTGGGCGATGTCGCGATGCACCCGACCCAAGACATCGAGCTGCAAGAGCTCATTGAGAAGATGTCGAAGTCGCGCGGCAACGTGATCAGCCCCGAGGTCGTCATTGAGGAGTACGGCGCCGACGCGCTGCGCCTGTATGAGATGTTCATGGGGCCGCTGGAGCAGACCAAGCCCTGGGATCAGCGCAGCGTCAGCGGCGTGTATCGGTTCTTGGGGCGCGTCTGGCGCTTGGTCTGTGATGAGGGCGACGGCGTGAGCGCGCAGATCTCTGACGCGGCACCCTCCACGGTCGCGCTCAAGGCGATGCACCGCACCATCAAGCGCGTCACCGAGGAGAGCGAGGCGCTGCGCTTTAACACCGCCATCGCGGCGATGATGGAGTACGTCAACACGCTCTACAAAGAGGACGCGCTGTCACGCGCGTCGCTCATGCCGCTTGCGATCATGCTCAGCCCCTACGCGCCGCACATGGCCGAGGAGCTGTGGCATCGCTTGGGCGGTGAGGGCAGCGTGGTGAAGGCCGCGTGGCCTGACTACGACGAGGCGCTGCTGGTCGAGGACACCATCGCCGTCGCGGTCCAGGTCATGGGCAAAGTGCGCGCCGTCATCCAGCTCGCCCCCGACGCCACCCAGGCCGACGCCGAGGCGCTGGCGCGCGCCACCCCAGACGTGCAGCGTCACCTGGAGGGCCAATCGGTGCGCCGCGTGATCTACGTGGCGGGCCGCATCTTGAACTTCGTCTTGGGCGGCTGACGGCCGCCTCGCACGCTCGCGAGCGACAGGGCCGCGCGTGGCGTTCGCCACGCGCGGCCCTGTCGCGCTGTGGCGCGAAGCGTCATCGTCGATGACGCGATGCGTTACAATTTATGCGGCAGAGCGGGCATTTGCCGCCGCTTAATCCGCGCTTTATTTTGAAGGAGGGGGTGTGCTAAGGAGCGAGGCTTCAGGAGGCCGCCGTCTCCACCTGCTCTCTCTCTCTCCAGTCATCCCGAGGCATGCATGGCCACCGAGATTGATACGCTCGCATCGACCGATCCCACGCTCATCCACGGCCTCAACGGCCAACCCAACGGCAACGCCCAGCGCGCTGACGCGCAGCCTGGAGGCGGCGACGCGCCCGGTGAAGCGGAGGCGCCGCATGGCGGCTTGAGCGCTGAGGAGCTGATCGCGATGTATCGGCTCATCTACCTGTCGCGCAAGCTGGACGACGCCGAGATCAACCTCAAGCGCCAACAGAAGATCTACTTCCAGATCTCGGGCGCGGGCCACGAGGCCGTGCTGGTCGCCACCGGCAAGGTCATGCGCCCGGCCTATGACTGGTTCTATCCTTACTATCGCGACCGCGCGCTGTGCTTGGCGCTTGGCATGACCCCGACCGAGATCCTCGCCAGCGCCGTCGGCTCCAGCGAGGACCCCAACTCGGGCGGCCGCCAGATGCCGTGTCACTGGGGCCACAAGGACCTCAACATCCCGAGCCAGTCCTCGTGCACCGGCACGCAGCATTTGCAAGCGGTGGGCGCGGCGCAGGTCGGCAGGCTCATGCAGCAGATCGCCGCTTTGCGCGATCAGACCGACGCTTACAAGACCGACGAGGTCGTCTACGTCTCGATCGGTGATGGCGCCACCAGCGAGGGGGAGTTCTGGGAGGCCGTGAACACGGCCTGCGTGCTCAAGCTCCCCGTGCTGTTCATGGTCGAGGACAACGGCTACGCCATCAGCGTCCCGCGCTCAGTGCAGACCGCAGGTGACTCCATCTCCAAGGCGCTGCGCGGCTTTGAGGGCCTCTACATCACCGAGTTCGACGGCTGCGACCCGGTCATCAGCTACGTTGAGGTGCAGAAGGCGGTCGCCTACTGCCGCGAGGGCCACGGCCCGGCGCTTGTCCACGCCCACGTCGTGCGCCCCTACAGCCACTCTATGTCTGACGACGAGCGACTGTACCGCCCCGAGGCGGAGCTGTTGGAGGACGCGCGCCGCGACCCCGTGACCTCGTTCGCGCAGTACCTCGTCGATCACGAGGTCTTGAGCGTCGAGGGCCTGGCGCAGCTCAAGAAAGAGGTCGAGGCCGAGGTCCGCGCGGCGGTCGATGAGGCGCTGTCCTTGCCCACGCCGCCGCCTGAGTCCGCGCTCGACTTCGTGTATAGCCACGACGTGGACCCCACCAGCGACGCGTTCGCCACCGAGCCCCAGTGGGACGAGGCTGGCGGCGACAAGACCATGGTGGACCTCATCAACGCCGCCCTGCGCGCCGAGATGCGCCGCAATCCGCGCATCGTCGTCTTCGGTGAGGACGTCGCCGACGCCACCAAAGAGGAGCACCTGGAGCACGTCAAGGGCAAGGGCGGCGTCTTCAAGGTGACGCACGGTTTGCAGCGCGAGTTCGGCTCGGCGCGCGTGTTCAACAGCCCCTTGGCCGAGGCCAACATCATCGGCCGCGCCATCGGCATGGCCACGCGCGGCCTCAAGCCCGTGGTCGAGATCCAGTTCTTCGACTACATCTGGCCCGCCTACATGCAGCTCAAGAACGAGCTGAGCAACATGCGCTGGCGCTCCAACAACAAGTTCTCCTGCCCCGTGGTCGTGCGCGTGCCGATCGGCGGCTACCTCAAGGGCGGCGCGCCGTATCACTCGCAGTCAGGCACCACCCTGTTCACGCACATCCCCGGCCTGCGCGTCGTGATGCCGTCGAACGCCGCCGACGCCAACGGCCTGCTGCGCACCGCCATGCGCTGCGAAGACCCGGTCATGTTCCTGGAGCACAAGCACCTGTATCGCCAGACCTATAACAAAGACTTAAGCCCTGGCGATGACTACATGATCCCGTTCGGCAAGGCGGCCGTGGTGCAAGAGGGCACGGACCTCACCATCGTCACCTACGGCGCGCTCGTGGAGCGCGCCAAGCGCGCGGCCAAGCTCACCCCCAACGTGAGCGTCGAGATCCTCGATCTGCGCACCCTGTCGCCCTACGACTGGGACGCCATCAGCGCCAGCGTCAAGAAGACCAACAAGGTCATCCTGGCCTACGAGGACAACATGTCCTGGGGTTACGGCACCGAGATCGCCACCCGCATCGCCGACGAGCTGTTCGAGTGGCTGGACGGCCCCGTGCGCCGCGTCGCCGCCCTCGACTGCTTCGTCGCCTACCACCCCGACGTCGAAGACCGCATCCTCCCCCAGATCGACGACCTCGCCGCAGCCATCACCTCCCTGCACGAGTACTGACATCAGGAGAAAGCGCGCGGGCCACAGCCCGCGCTGCTCCAGAGGGTGAGCGGGCGCGGCCGGTGGAGGCCGCGCCCCCCCGCGTGTTGTTTGCCCCGGAGCCGCCCCCCCCCGCCTCAGATGCTCACGATTATGGCCCCTCCGGAACCCGAAG
>CAYXWB010000013.1:0-12998 GCA_964468515.1 uncultured Bradymonadales bacterium
CGGCGGCGCGCATCGCGTCGCGCTGGGCGTTGAGATCGCGCCGCTTCATCACCAGCGCGCTGGCCATGAGCATGAGCAAGATCGCGCCGGCCGCGCCATAACGCCAAAGCTGCGCCCGCACGAAGCTTGATCGCCCGCGCCACGCCAGCTCCCCTTGGCGCAGGTTGAGCCTGCGCTGGCTCTGCAGATCCTGGCCCGGCATCGACGCCATGCTCCACGCCAGCGCGTGCTGAGGCTCAAGGCTTGGCAGCAGCGGGTTGGGGTTGGGCGCCAGCGCAAGCGGCGTCACCGGCACGCCCATCGCGGCCTCAAGGTGTCGCGTGATGTGCTTGAGCTTGCTGGTGCCTCCGCACAGATAGATTTGCTCGATCGTGACGTTATCGCGCGCCGCCAGCGACTGAAACGTGCGTCGCAGATCGCGCACCAGGGGCGCGAGCGCCCCGTGGAGCGCCTCGCTCATCGCCACCATCCCCGCGTCTTGGGACTCTCCCGCCTCCAGCAGCGCGCCGTGCTGATGCTTGATCTGCTCGGCCTGGTCCTCGGGGATCTGAAACTTCTGCGCGATCGCTTGGGTCAGGTTGGCGCCGCCGCGCTTGATCGCGCGCGCGAGCACTGGCTGGCCTTGGCGAAGCACGAGCACGCGCGTGTGCTCATGGCCCAGATCCAAGACCGCGATGGAGCGCTGCGCCAGTGACTCACCGAGCACCGCGCGCGCGGCGAACTCCAACATCATCTCAGGGACGCCGACCACCATCGGATCGACGCCTGCCTCACCCGCGCGCGCCAAGAACGCGCCCATGTCCTCGCGCCGCGCGAACGCGATGACGCCTTCTTGCGGGCCGACCTGGCCCGCCACGCTGTTGACGCGAAAGTCATACACCACAAGATGCGGCGCCATGGGCAGCCGGTCGGGCAGCATGTTCTTCATCACGGAGCGCAGCTTGCCCTTATCACCGGGGGGCAGATCCTTGAGCTGGATCGTCATCGCCTGATCAAAGGGCAGGGCGCTGATGATCGACTCCGAGCTCTGAGCCAACAAGATCATCGCGCGCTGCGCGGCAGAAGCCCAGGGGGCGAGCGCGTCTGCCTCGGGGGCAGCCTCCACGTCGTCTTGTGCGTCGCCTGCTGCGAGCGCTGCGTCTGCTGGCGTCGCGCCCTCGGCCAGCGCCTCGCCAGCCTCGTGGGCGGGTCGCTCCCAGGTCTCATCGGCTGTCGCGCTGTCACCGCCTTGGGCGCCTGGGGCTTGTGCGTCGCCCGCAGCCCCCTGCAGGCTCGGCGCAGGCATGTCAGGGGCGGGGGGCAGCGGCGCGGTCGCGGCGACCACGCGTTCTTGCTGCACGCCCAGCAGCAGATCGCGCTGGCGCCGATCGACGGCGACCGCCTTAACGCTGTAGCTGCCGATGTCTAGGCCGATGATGATCTGACTCATACTGCTCATGCTCTGGCGAGGGCGCGCTTGGCGCGCCAACAAAGACGCTCGGCCCGCGAGGGGCGCTCAGCGAGGGATCAGCTCTGGCGAGCGCTCTCAGCGCTCGCGCCAGTACAGGATGCGCCCGCGCGGCATCTGCGCGCGCTGCAAGCGCATCGCGTCGCGCAGCGCGCGCAGCGCCTCGGGGTCAGTTTCTTGCGCCTCAAGCTGCTGCTCATCGGGCATGCGCCGCACGGTCTTGCCTAGATCCATCACCACCTCAATCGTCGTCTGCGTCGAGCCATAGCGGCCCTGCGCTTGGACACGGTAGAGCTCGGGGGTGGTCGTGCTGACCTGGCGCACCAGATCGGTGCGTCGAAACTGAATGGTCCATGGCGGCAGGTTTGGCGCGAGCGGGTTGATAGCCATCTGCGGGTTAGCCATGACCAGCTGCATGTACATCGGCGAGTATTGCACGAACTGGCCCACGAGGGCTGGGTTGCGGCGCAGATCCTCGACGTAGGCGGGGAACTGGCTGATGCTCAAGAAGGCGACGGGCTGGCCCTTCTTGGCTGAGGGCAAGAGCTGACTCTCTGTGCTGCCCACATAGGCGAGCAGCACCGTCAGAGGGTTCTCAAAGAAGGCGCGTATACCGTCAAGCGCCAACGCGAAGAACATCACCTGCGATGCCACCGAAGGATCGCGCGCGCACAGGTTGAGCCCGCGCAGATCGGCGCCGCCTGAGTTTGGCAGCTCCACGGCCTGGCACAAGATGGCGTAGAACACGGCGGCGTTGGCCACGTTGATGTTGGGCTTGCCCACATCATAGACGGTGAAGCTCTCGCCGAACAGGTCCATGAACGTGTCAGTCACGCCGTGGATCATGCGCAGATCCTCGACGTGCGTCAGGCGCGCGTCGCGGGGCTTGACGCGCGCGCCGCGCGGCCCTTGGGCGCGCTCGTAGGAGCGCCCCTCATCACCGCCGCTGCCTTGCACCGTGCAATCATCATTGATGATGATCCCTTCTTGGTTCAGATCCATGAAGTCGACGATGGAGCCGATCACGCGCCCGCGCGTCAGCGTGTCACCGTACTCGTCCTGCAGCTCAAACAGCTCATTGTAGCGAGGATCGCTCAGGATCGCGCACAGCTGGATCAGGTCCTCCTCAGTGACCTCGGGCTTAGAGAGCATGTTCAGGCTGATGCGCCCGGCCTCAGGCGTCACCTGGGCGTCAAACTCGCCGGTGAAGTCGCCAAAGCCCTCCACGCCAGAGTCGCTCAGGTCGATGCCGCCCACGGGCGTCTCGACGCGGCCTGAGTTGAACGGCTGCATCAGCAGGTTCACATACTGATACATCTGAAAGTTGCTGCGCTGCATGGCGCGCCCGATGAGCTGGCCCATCTGATCTTGCGAGCCCATGGACTCATTTTGCAGCGCGAACTGGAATGACAGCAAGAGCTGCGTCAGGTTCACGGCGCTGCGCGCCAGGTAGTAGCTCTTGAGCCGATCGCGACTGTTGGCCGCCATCGCGAGGTTCACGCGCGAGGTGTAGGTGAACTCGACCACGGCCACTGACAGCAGCGCGATGGTGACCAGCGCGATCAGCATGGCGACGCCGTGGGGGCGGCGATGCTCACGCTTGATGGGGCGATCGAGCGCGCGCAAGGCGCGATAAGTTTGGAGCGCGATCCACGACATCATGGCCTTAAAACTCCAACACTTCAGTGATCGCCAGCTGCGTCTGCGTCACAAAGGTCTCCGCGTCGCCGCGCTCACCTTGCGGGGGGATGGTCATCGTGATCCGCACGCGCGTGGGCAGCCGCCCCGCGTGCTCGCGCCGCGTCGTGTCCCAGTCGCGCACCCAGCGGCCATCTGCCAGCTCCTCCATCGTGCCGATGCGCACCTCCCCGGGATCCCAATACTCGAAGCTGATGCGCTCGATCTCGGGCACCACCACGTAGAGCGCGCCGCCGCGCGTGATGTCATCATCGTAGGTCGGGTCCTCGCGCCGCACCAGCTGACGCGCGCGCTCGCCAGTCGCCTCATCCACGCGCGTGCGTATGCTGTAGCCGATCTCCGCGTGGTGGCCGCGTCGCTCCCCCTCTTGCGTGCGCACATAAGCGAATGAGGTGAAGTTGACGCTGTCCTCCTTGCCAATAAACCCAAACTGGATGGGCTCGCGCGCCAGCAGCCTGCGCTGCGCCTCCTCTTCATCTGTCGGTGGCGGCGGCTCTTGCCCTGGGATCACCTCACCGCCATGGTCTGGCCCCGCCATATAAGCGCTGCTCAGCTCCATCGCCATGCGATCCATCGCCATACGCACGATCTGCGTGCGCTCATTGCGCGCCTCAAAGTAATCGCGCGTGTTGAACACGTTGGCGATGGTCCCCCACACCAGCGCGGTCAAGGTGGCCAAGATCGCCACGGCGATCATCACCTCCACCAAGGTGAAGCCGCGCGCGGTCGGCGCTGTGAGGTTGTGCCTCATGGCGTCGTCGCCGGGGGCGCCATCGCGCCGAACAGGTTGAAGGTGCCGTCAGATTGATCCACGACGTACTGATTGACCTCCAGCGTGTGCGTGTTTGGTCCCATCGGGAAGCTCACGCTGAGGTTGATCCGGCGCAGCTTCATGCCGATCTGGTTGATCAGCTCAGGCAGCTTGCCGATGAGCATCGGCAGCATGGTGCTGAACGCCGCGTTACCCTGCAGCGCGCCATCGCCCTCCACACCGCCAAACAGCTGCGAGTTCACGCGCGCCAGCAGCTCCTCGCGCGCGTTGTCCGGGATCTCCACCGGCTGCACGGTCGCCTCCCAGGTCATCTCCGGGTGCCCTTGGCGCGCGAAGTCTCCGCGAAAGCGCTGCTCGCTCAGCGAGAAGCCCTCGCGCATCAGCTCATACTCCAGATCGATCATCTGCGAGCGCGCGAGCTGGCTCGCCACGGTCAGATCCGTGGCGAACACAGACTGCTGGCTCGACGCGCCCATCGCCCCTAAGAGCGCGGTCAGCGCGATGGCCAACACCGCCAGCGCGATCAGCACCTCCAGCAGCGTGTAGCCGCGCGCGCCGCGACGCCTGCGCGTTCGCCTCGCCAGATGATCAATCATCGCTCTCCACCTCTGCGAAGCTCGGCAACGCCGCGTCAGGATCGCTGAACAGTAACACGCGCCCGGTCATCGGCTCCGTCACCAACGTGAAGTAGCGCGCCTCGCCATCGCCCTCGCGCAGCACGACCACGGCCGGATCTTGAAACCCGTTAGGGTAGAAGTTGATCGACGCGCGCCCGCTGGTCTGAGCGTCTCCTTGGCCCACACGCACGCTGTCAAACACCACCCCCTCCTTGAGCTTGCCTGGCTTGATGACGCCGTCTTGGACGCGCTCAAAGCTCAGCTGACGGTTCACGTTGAAGGGGTTGTCCGAGGCGTCAAACAGCGAGCGCTCCTGCGCCTTCTTGCGCCCCAGCGCCCGCGCCTCCTCGGTCAAGAACTCCTCGCCCTCGCCAGACCGCGCCCGCGACTGCTGCACCAAGCCGCTCTGCACCACCTCACCCTCGAAGGTGCCCTCATCCAGATCCAGCACCAGCCGATAGCGCGTGTTGTTCACCGCCGCTTGGCCGTGCATGTACTTGATCGAGGCGGTGAGCGACATCGCCTCATTCTTGAGGTCCCCCGAGCTCAAGATCCCCAAGCTGTACGCGCTCACCGCCATGAGGCCCGCGACGATGCCAAGCACCATGAGGACCTCGATCAGCGTGAAGCCGCGCGCGCGCTTTGACGCCGCGCTGCGCGCTTGAGGGGGCTGTCGCATCGGGGCGCGCCTCACTGATCGTTGCGGATGTCGTCGTCGGTCCCCTCTTGCCCATCAGGCCCGACGCTGAACAGCTCAAACTCGCGGTTGTTGACCTTGCGATAGACGTAGGGCGCGCCCCAAGGATCATTGTTGATCTTCTTGGTCAGGTTCTGCTTCACCAGGTCGTCCAAGCTGTCAGGCAAGCGCCGCGGGCTGCTCACGAGCATGTACTGGTTGATCAGCCCCTCGGTCTTTGAGATCTCCAGCGCCGCCGTCTTGATGTTCGCGTTGTCAAGCTGACCCACCACGAACACGCCCACCACGCCCATGATCGAGGCGATGATGGTCAGCACGATCAGCACCTCCACCAGCGTCATGCCCTTGCTGTTGGCCAGGGCGCGGGTCATGGCGTGGGTGCGGCTGTCGCGGCGCGGCGCGCGCTTGTTGTCGTTCTGCTCAATCATCATGTGCTCAGTGCTCCCTTTTGAGTGAGACGCGACCTCATCAGCCGCGCCCGTGACAGTCTCTAGAACAGTTTGACCTCGGCGCTCTATTCAGCCACCAAAGGTTTCGTTGAGCTGCAAGATAGGCAGCATGATCGCGAACACGATGAACCCCACCGCGCCGCCCATCAGCACCAGCATCAGCGGCTCAATGAGCGTCGTCGCCGCACGCAGCTGCGCGTCCACCTGCTGCTGATAGCTCGCCGCCACGTTGTCTAACATCTCCTCCAGCTGGCCCGTGCGCTCGCCGATGGCGATCATGTGCGTCACCAGCGGTGGAAACTCCCCGCTGCGCTTGAGCGGCTGCGCGATCGACTCACCCTCGCGCACGTTCACCCGCACCTCCTCGATCACCGCGATGAGCCGCGTGTTGCCCAGGATGTTCTTCACGATGTCCAGCGCCGACAGCAGCGGCACCCCGCTGGCCAGCAGCGTGCTCAGCGTCTTTGAGAAGCGCGACACCGCGATCATCCGCACGATGCCTCCCACCACCGGCACCTTCAGCACGAACAGATCCCAGCGGATGCGCCCCTGCTTCGAGGACTTCCACTTGCGAAAGCCCCAGATCGCGGCCGCGAACAGCGGGATGATGATGAACCATCCCCCCGTCACCACGTCGCTGATGCCGATCAGGATCCGCGTGATCAGCGGCAGCGCCTCGCCCTGATCCGTGAAGATCTGCGTCACCTTAGGCACCACGAACGCGAACAAGAACGACAAGATCCCCATGCCGATGACCGTCATGATCACCGGATACACCATCGCGCCCGTGATCTTGCTGCGCATCTCAAGCTGGTTTTCTTGGAACTCCGTCAGCCGCTCCAGCACGATATCAAGGTTGCCCGAGGACTCCCCCGCGCGCACCATGTTGATGTACAGATCCCCAAACTGCTTAGGATGGCGCGCCATCGCGGCGGCCAAGCCCGAGCCCTCGTTGACCTGCTGGCGCACCTCGCTGAGCACGCGCTTGAACTCGTCCTTGTCGGCCTGCTCTGTGAGCGCGCTCAGCGCCTCCACCAGCGGGATGCCCGCGCGCATCAAGGTCGCCAGCTGGCGCGTGAACACCGCGATGTCGCGCGCCGTCACGAACTGCAACATCTTCTTAAAGTCGATGTCGCCCGTCGCGCTCGCACCCTTGCCGGCCGAGTTCTGTGTGAACTCCGTGACGAAGATCCCCTTGCCCTGCAAGATCTGACGCAGCGCCGCCTGGCTCTCCGCGTCGAGGATGCCCTTGACGCTCTTGCCCTCGCGGTTCATCCCTTTGTATTCATAGATCGGCATGACGGACCTCACTCTCGCTGCGTTTGGCTCAGTCCAACACCAGATCCAGGCCATCTGCGGTCACGCGCACCACCTCCGCGATGCTGGTCATGCCGCTCAACACCTTGAGCGCGCCGTCCTCCTTGATCGTGCGCATCCCCAAGCGCTGCGCCTCCGCGCGGATCGTGCCGCTGTCCGCGCGCCCCAAGATCAGCCGCTTGATCGGCTCCTCCACAGGCATCAGCTCATAGATCCCCGCGCGACCCTTGTAGCCAAGCCCGTTGCACAGCTCGCAGCCGCCCTCACGCGGCCTAAAGATCGTGCCATGAGCCGCCTTGCCCAGATCCTGCTTGCTCAGCCCCACCTCGCTCAGCTCCAGGTTGGTCGGCTGATACGGCTCCTTGCACTGCGGACATAACCTGCGCACCAAGCGCTGCGCCTCGGCCGCGATCACCGACGAGCTGACCAAGAAGGGCTCGATCCCCATGTCCATCAAGCGCGTGAACGCGCCAGACGCGTCGTTCGTGTGCAGCGTGCTGAACACCAAGTGGCCCGTCAGCGACGCCTGGATCGCCATCTCCGCTGTCTCGCCATCGCGGATCTCGCCCAGCATGATCACATCAGGATCATGGCGCAAATAGCTGCGCAGCCCTGAGGCGAACGTCAGATCGATCTTCGGGTTCACCTGCATCTGGCTGATCCCCGCCACCTGGTACTCTACAGGATCTTCCACCGTGAGGATGTTCAGATCGGGCGTGTTGATCTCGCTCAAGCACGAGTACAGCGTCGTCGTCTTACCGCTGCCCGTGGGGCCGGTGACCAGGATGATGCCGTGCGGGCGTCGGATCAGGCGCAGCATCCGCTCCAGCTGATCGGGCGCAAACCCAATATCGCGCACGTTGAGCGTCATGCTCGACTTGTCGAGCAATCGCATCGTGATGCGCTCGCCATGCACGCTCGGCGCCGTCGCCACGCGGATGTCGATGTCCTTGCCCGCCATCTTGATCCGGATGCGCCCGTCCTGTGGGACGCGCTTCTCCGCGATGTTGAGCTGCGCCAAGATCTTCACGCGCGTCGCGATGCTGGAGTGAAACCGCTTCGGCGCGCTCGCCTTCTCCTTGAGCACGCCATCAATGCGAAAGCGCACCACCACCTCGCGCTCCCCCGGCTCAATGTGAATGTCGCTCGCGCGCTCACGCACCGACTGCACGAACAGGCTGTTGACGAACCGGATCACCGGCGCCTCGTCATCATCGCCCGCCGCCAAGAGATCCTTGACGTCGATGCTGTCGATCTCGGTCGTCGGGCTCTCGGCCTCCTCCAGGTTGTCGATGTCGCCGCCGAGCTGTCGACTCTTCAGATCGAAGGCGACGTTGATCGCCTCCTCTAGCACATCTGAGGGCACCAGCACGGGCAGCGCCTCAAAGCCTGTGAGGAATCGGATCTCATCAAGCGCCTCGACGTTGAGCGGGTCATCGGTGGCGACCAGCACCTCATCGCCCTCCACGCGCAGCGGCAGCACATGATGCTTGCGCGCGTAGGTCAGCTGCAACCCCTCCAACAGCGCGAGGTTGACCGCTTTGGGGTCGATCTTCTCCTCGAAGGGATAGTCCAGCTGCTCGGCCAGCGCGCTGGCCACATCGGCCATCGTGACCAGCTCCATGTCGATCAGGATCTCGCCGATGCGGCCGCCCTTATCCTGCTGCTGACGCAGCGCGCGCGCGATGTCCTCCTCGCGCGCCTTGGCGCGCCCCACCAGCAGCTCTCCTAGACGCTTGCGATTATACATGGGCCAACCTCACTGCGTCTCAAGCTCTGTCTCAGGGGCGAGCTCACCATCGCCCTGCGGGGCGGGCTCAGGTGTCGGCTGCGCGGCGGCGGGGGGGGGCTGCTCAAGCGGAGTCTCCTCCTCTAAGATGACGCCTTGGCTTGCGCCCGTGCCCCCGCTCAAGATGCGAAAGCGGGGCCCGTCATTGCTCTCAAACTCCTTGATGGCCGCCTCACGCGCCTTCTCATCGCGCTCCGCGCTCAAGAGCTGACCGCGCATGCGATCCACCAAGCCACCCTTCTTGTCGTAGTTCACCGTGCGCATGTACTGAATGTCACGCTTGAGGAACAGCTTCAGCAGCTCCTCGCGCTCGCGCCGCTTGCGATCGTAGATCTTCTGCAGATCTTGCTCGCTCTCAATGATGTACGGCGTGAGCATCAGCACGAGGTTCTGCTTGCTCTTGATGGTGGTCGTGTTGCGAAACAGCACGCCCAACAGCGGCACATCGCCTAAGAAGGGCACCTTCTCCTCGGTGTCATTCTCAATGTCGCGCATCAGGCCGCCGATCACGATCGTGGACTGATCCTTCACGAGCACCACGTTCTTGACGCTGCGCTTGGTGCGCGTCGGCCCGAGCGCGCTGTTGGTGCCGCCCGCGCCCTTGATGTCGCTGATCTCTTGATCCACATCAAGGCGCACATAGTTGCTCTCATTGATCTGCGGCGTGATGCGCAGCGTGATGCCGACGTCCTCGTAGGTGATCTGACCGACGCCGCCCAAGCCGCCGAGCAGGCCGCCTGCCAATCCGCCTAAGCCGCCAAGCCCCCCCGCTAAGCCGCCCGCTTGGTTGGCCAAGCCGCCCGCCAAGCCGCCCAAGCCCCCCAAACCGCCCAAGCCGCCGCCCAGCGGGATCGGGATGCGGTCACCGACGATGATCTCCGCCTCCTCGTTGTCCAGCGTCATGATGCTGGGCGTGGAGAGCACGTTGATGCTGTTGTCCGTCTGTGAGGCCTGCAAGAAGAGCGAGAAGGCGGGCAAATTTAAGCCCAAGATCGATGGTCCCAACAGGCCGATCGCGCCGCCAGGGCCGCCCAACACGCTCTGCACGCCGTCGCCGAAGTTCACCTGCCCCAGCAAGAAGCCGGTGGTGTCCGCGATCGCGCCCTGATCGACCGCCTCCTGCGGGATGATGCCCGCAAGATCTTGCGCCGACGCCGCGTTGACGCCTAAGCCCAGCTGTCGGTTGGTGTCGAGCGCGATCTCCATGATCACCGCCTCCACGAACACCTGACGGCGCGGGCGATCCAGCAGCGCGACGACCTTCTCAAGCGCCATGAAGTCGCGCGGCGCGGCCACCACGATGAGCGAGTTGGTGGCCTTGTCGGAGGAGATCTGCACATCCCCCTGGAGCAGCTGCGCGACGTCGTTGCCGCCCGTGGCCGCAGCGGTCGCAGGCCGCCGGGTGCTGCGGTTGGTCTGCTGGCGCGGCGCGGCTGAGGAGCGGTTGGCCGAGTTGGCCAGGTTTGACAGCGTCGTCGCCAGCTCCTCGGCGTTGGCATACTCCAAGAACTTCACATGGATCTGGCCGCCCACCGCCGTCGGCACGTCCAAGATCTCGATCATCTGGCGGATGCGGTTGAAGGAGGGCTCATTGGTCAGGATGATCAGCTGGTTGGTGCGCTCATCCGCGATGATCTCATTGAGCTGCACGTCGAAGCCGCCCGCGGCCGTGCTCTCCCCCACGCTGACGGACGCCTTGTTGTTCGCCGCAGCGGGCGATGGGCGGCGCGACGCGTTCGACGCGCCGCTTGCGGCTGCGCCGCCGCCGCCGCCGCCGAAGATCTCTTGCAGCTTCGCCTGGATCTCAACCGCGTCGGCGTTCTGGATCTTATAGATGTAGACCTTGTTCGCGGTGCCGCCCTTGTCGAGCCGCTGGATCAGCCGCTGCACGCGGCGCAGGTTCGCCGCGTTCTCGGTGATGATCAGGCTTGAGCCGTAGGTGATCACCGTCGCGTCAGGCGTCAAGAACTGCTGCACGATCTGCTGGATGTCATCCACGCTCGCGTTCTCGACGGGCAAGATCGCCGTCATCATGCGCGCGTCGTTGGGGATGGTGCCACCTTCGCGGATCGGGTCCATCGGCTCTTGGATCGCCTTCTTGGACTCCACGATCTTCAGGAAGCTGCCTGAGGGCACCACCGTCAGGCCGTTCATCTGCAGCGCCACCAAGAACGCCCGATACGCCTCGCTCACGGACACGGGCTTTGGCGAGATGATGGTGATGGTCTTGTTGGCCTGGATCGTGTCCGCGATGATGAAGTTGCGGTTCATCACGCTGGAGTAATACTTCACGACCACGTCAAGCGGCGCTTGATTGAAGTCCACCGTGACCTTGGCGTTGCCCGGGGTCGCGCGCGGCTTGTAGTTGGGGTCGAAGTTGGGCGGCAGGTTGTACTGCTCGTTCGGGTTCGCGTTGCTGGGCGTGATGGGATCTTGCGCGCGCGCGACCTGCGGGGTGAGCAGCGTCAGGGCTGCCACGGTGAGCAGGATGCGGCCCGTGGGGGCGAGGGGGTGGCTGTTCATGGGCGTGTAACGTGAGTCCTGTGATGAGGGGGGCCGAAGCGCCTCCTCGCGCGTGGCGAGGGGGCAGGCCGCTTCACTTGACCTTGTAAGAGAGCTTCTCTTTGCGTCCATTGCGCTCGACCTGGAGGTTGATGTCGTCCCGGTTGCGCAGCTGCTCGAACAGCTCTAGCGCGTGCGCTTGGCTCTTGATCTGGGTGCCATTGACGCTCTGCAGCACGTCGCCGCTCTGCAAGCCCACCTGGCTATAGACGCTGTTGGGCTGCACGCCGACCATCTTCAAGCCGTTACGCTGACCCTCGCTGTAGTTGGGCACGATGGTCGCGCCGGTGGCCAGCGCTGCCTTGTTGTTGAGCGCCGCGTTGAGCGCGTCGCGGCGCACCTCAAAGGTGTTCGGGCCGCCTCGCTGCACCGCGCTGTCACTGGCCACGGCCGCCGCCGCGGCGGCGTTTGGCCCGGTGGGCTTAGGCGCCGTCGGAGGCGGCGTCACGGCCGCGCGCGGCGTGCGCGCCGCTGCCGACGGCAGCGGCGCGTTGGGCGTGATCGTGTCGTTCATCTTGATGTATTCTTGCTGACCTGAGCGCTCAATGAGCACCCGATCGCGCCACACATCAATCAGCACCGCGCCCTCTTGGATCGTGTCACCGATGCGCGCGATGATCGACTCGCGGGTGTTGTTGTCGATCAGCAGCGCGGATGAGTACTGCGTCCGGTTCGCCACCATCACGCCCACCAGCTTCAAATTGAGCGGGCTCAAGGCCACCATCGGCTCCTGCGCCTCGCTCGGCGTCAGCGCCACGCACTGACCATCCTCGCAGCGCTGATCATCGCCGCAGGCGGGATCACACACCTTGGGCGCGTTCGCATCAGGCGCGCAACCAAACAGACAGCGCTGCGCCAGCAGCCCCGCCCGATCGGCCCTCGCCGTCGCGCTGGTGGTGGGCTTGGCGCGCTCTTGGGTTGGCGCGGGCGGCGGCGAGGGCACCGTGTAGGGTGCGAGCAGGCTCGCGACGAAGGCGTTGACGTTCACCGCGCTCAGCGTCGCCCCAAGCGCGATCAGCGACAGCGTGATCGCCCAGCCGTGATTTCTTAAGAAGTTCTCCATCCTCGCCTCGCCTTGCGCCACATCCTGCGCGCTCGCGCCACGCTCATGTCCACTGTAAGCAATTCTTGAGCCATTTTATTCTGGCCTTGATCCTATGCGGTGCTGCGACCTGCTCACGCGCGATGACGCGCGCCCCTCAACCCCGCCATCGCGACATTTTGGCAATTCGCCAGCTGGCGCGGTCTTGAGCGTGACATTTTGTCAATCTGCGCCGCTTCGGCGCGACATCGTGTCAGGGCCGCGCGCGCCTGACAAGCGCCCGCTCACTCGCCACCGAGCTTACGGTAGATCGTACGCGTGGCGATGCCCAGCAGCTTGGCCGCCAGCTTCTTGTTGCCGCCCGTCAGCTTCAGCGTCTCTTGCAACACCTGCAGCTCGATCTCTTCAAGCGGCGTCCCCAGCAAGATCGTGATCGCGCGCGCGGGTGGCTGCGCCTGCTGCTGTGTGCTCTGGCGCACATGCGCGGGCAGATCATCAAGCCCCAGCTCCCCGTCGCGATCAAGCACCACCGCTCGCTCGATCACGTTCTCCAGCTCGCGCACGTTGCCAGGCCACGGGTAGCTCGCCAGCGCGTCGAGCGCCTCCGG
>CAYXWB010000013.1:13098-35951 GCA_964468515.1 uncultured Bradymonadales bacterium
GTGAACGCCCCCTTCTCATAGCCGAACAGCTCGCTCTCTAGGATCGACTCCGGCAGCGCCGCGCAGTTGAGCGCCACAAACGGCCTGTCCGCCCGCTCGCTCAGCTCATAGATGAGGCGCGCGAACAGCTCCTTGCCCGTGCCCGACTCCCCCGTGAGCATCACCGTGGCGTCGCTTCGCGCCACCTGGCGCGCCATCGCCAGCGCGTCGCGCAGCAGCGGCGACTGGCCGATGATCGCGCGGCGCGTGTCCAGGCTCGCCAGCTGCGCCTTGAGCTGGCGGTTCTCCGCGCGCAGCGCCTGGCGCTCCAGCGCCAAGCTCACCGATTTGAGGATCTCCGCGCGCTTGATCGGCTTGGTGATGAAGTCATACGCACCCTCCTTCATCCCCTGCACCGCCAGCTCCACCGTGCCAAACGCGGTCATCAAGATGACCTCGATCTCCGGGCGCAGCGAGCGCACCAGCTGCAACAGCTCCATCCCATCCACGCCCGGCATCATCACGTCTGTCACGATCAGGTGCAGCGGCTCATGGCGTCGCGCAAGATCCAGCGCCTGCTGACCGTCATGCGCGATCAGCACCTGGTAGCCCTCCTTTAAGAACAGGCGCTCCAGAGTCTTTAAGTGCGCTGGCTCATCATCGGCCAGCAAGATGGTGGGGCTGCTCATGCATCGTCGTCGTGGCGAGCGGTGGCGCGCTTTGAATGGTGCAGTTTGTGGCTCGTGTTTAGGCCTAAAACTTGCTAGCCTGTGGCGCACGATCGGGAGACTCTACAGGGTGCGGGCCTCAAGGGTCCAGGGCGAATCGGCGCGTCATCCTGGCGCCTGCTCCCATCACGAGCGTCGCCACGCCGCAGGCGTGGCTTGGTTTTGCATCAGGAGCTTGCGAGCGCTTCATGGCGAAGATGTCGTATCGAGACGCGCGCGGCGTGCTGTGCGAGGTGGCGCTCAAAGATCGCACCAGCATCGGGCGTCACCCCAACCAGTCCATTCAGCTGCTCGATCGTGTCGTCTCCAAGGAGCACGCGGTGGTGCTTCGCCAGTCCGAGTCCGCCTTCCTCATCGAAGACGGCGGCTCGCGCAATGGCACCTACCTCAACGGCGATCTTTTGCGCGGGCAGGCCCCGCTCAAGCACGGCGACAAGGTCACCATCGGCTCCACCGACCTGTTCTTCTACGATGAGCCGCGCACCCAGCCCATCGCCAACCGCGTCACCATCCACGCCGATGGCATGGAGACCCACATCCGCTCCAGGCTCGCGCCGCTCGTCGATGAGCGCTTTATGCCCGAGGCCAAGGTCAAGGACGAGGCCGCGCTTCGGCGCGACTACGAGAAGCTGCGCATCGCCAACGAGCTGAGCCAGTCCATCGGCGTTGAGATGGACCTTGAGGTCTTGCTCCAGAAGATCCTCGACAAGGCCTTCGAGATCTTCCCCGCCGATCGCGGCGTCATCCTCATCAATCAACCCGGACCCTCAAGCGATCAGGTCGAGCAAGACACCAGCCTGCTCATCCCGCGCGTCGCGCGCAGCCGCAAAGGTGACGCCGACCTCGACAACGTCCGCATCAGCCAGGCCATCTTGAGCGAGATCTTGCGCGAGAAGCAGGCCGTGCTCTCCAGCGACGCCATGATGGACTCCCGCTTCTCCAAGAGCCACTCCATCGTGCTGGAGCAGATCCGCAGCACCATGAGCGTGCCGCTGATGCATGAGCAGCGCGTGCTCGGCGTCATTCACCTTGACTCGCGCATCGCGCTCGGCGCCTTCACCGAGAAAGACCTCCAGATCCTCACCGGCTTCGCGCGCCAAGCCTCCGTCATGATCGAGCACAACCGCCTGCTGGACAAGATGCGCGAGGAGATCCTGGCGCGTGAGCACCTCGATCGCCTGCTCAGCCCCCAGCTCGTCGAGGAGGTGCTCTCAGGGCGCCTGCAGCTCAAGACCGGCGGTGAGCTGCGCGAGGCCACCGTGATGTTCGCCGATATTCGCGGCTTCACCACCTTGTCGGAGCAGCTCGCGCCTCAGCAGGTCGTCACCATGCTCAACGCCTACTTTGAGCTGATGGTCGACGTCATCTTCAAGTACAGCGGCACCCTCGACAAGTTCATCGGTGACGAGATCATGGCCGTCTGGGGCGCGCCGCTGACCAGCCCCGCCGACGCCGAGCGCGCCGTCATGGCCGCCGTCGAGATGCAGCAAGACCTCGCCGTGTTCAACCAGCAGCGCGCCGCGCGCGGTGAGCCCGTCATTCAGATCGGCATCGGGCTCAACACGGGCGAGGTCGTCGCTGGCTATATGGGCTCCACCCGCAGCATGAACTACACGGTCATGGGTGACACCGTGAACACCGCCGCCCGCTTCTGCTCCGCCGCAGGCCCCACCGAGATCCTCATCGGTCAGAACACTTATGCTCAGGTCGGGCGACTGTTCTCCACAGAGAAGTTGCCCCCGACCAAGCTCAAGGGCAAGCTAGAGCACGTGGACATCTACCGTGTCACTGGCTTGCAAGCGTGATTCGCCAGTCGCGGGCCGCTTGTGGCCTCACACAAGCCGTGGCAAGGTGAACACGATCCTCCTCGTCGTGGTGCGGCGCGCTGCACCTCCCTTCCGGCGCGTCGTCTGGCCTCCCTCCAGGCGCTCCTGACTCGCGAGCACGTCCCTCATGGCGCAACCCAAATATCAGGTCATCCAGCGCATTGACGCGGGCGGCATGGCCGAGGTGTTCAAGGCAAACGCCACCAGCATGCAGGGCTTTCAGAAGCTCGTCGCCATCAAGCGCGTGCTGCCTGAGCTGACCAAGAAGCCCCGCTTCGTGCGCATGTTCCTTGATGAGGCTAAGGTCAGCCTCCACCTCAGCCACACCAACTGCGTTCAGATCTTCGATCTGGGCATCGCCGATGGCGCCTACTTCATCGTCATGGAGTTCGTCGACGGCACCACCCTCAAGCACATCCTGGAGGACATCCAGCGCCGCGGCGAGCTGATGCCGGTGGAGCAGGTCGCGTTCATCGCGATGGAGATCTGCAAGGGGCTGTCTCACGCGCACAACAAGCGCGACAGCCAAGGCGTGCCGCTGCAGATCGTCCACCGTGACATCAGCCCCCCCAACGTGCTCATCTCGCGCGAGGGTGAGGTCAAGATCACCGACTTTGGCCTGGCCAAAGCCCAGAGCCAGGTCGAGACGACCGATCCGGGCGTGGTCAAGGGCAAGTTCGGCTACCTCTCCCCCGAGGCCGCGCAGGGTGAGGTGGTGGATCTGCGCACGGACATCTTCGCCGTCGGCATCTTGCTGTGGGAGATGCTCGTCGGCAAGCGCCTGTTCCTGGGTAAGACCGACTATGACACCTTGCGTCAGGTCCAGGCCGCCAAGATCCCGCCGCTTGGCGATCATCGCTCGGATGTGCCCATCCAGCTTGAGCAGATCGTGGAGCGGGCGCTCGCGCGCGATCCGAAGCGTCGCTACCAAGACACCCGCGAGCTGTGCGAGGCGCTGGCCAGGTTCTTGTTCAGCTATGGCCGCTCAGTCACAAGCTTTGACATCGCGCGCCCCGTCGAGCGCGCCGTCAGCGCGCGCGACGCGCAGCTCTCCAGCCTGCGCGACTCGGGCATCAATGAGGCCGTTCAGCGCCAGATCAACAAGCTCGTCTCGCTTGAGGAGGTCGATGATCTGGACCTCTACTTGGCCGAGAACTACGAGTCGATCTCCTCGCCAGATGGCCCCCGCGACCTGCCGCGCGATGATGGGCGCGCCTTTGAAGACCCGTCGGCTTGGGCCGATGAGCTTGGCGATGACCTGGGCGATGATGAGGCGCCGTCTTTCTTGGGCAGGCTGCCCGAGGGCGGCGGTGGCGGCTGGCAAGAGGCGGGCTTGGAGGAGCTGATGACCTCCGCGCACGCCGAGCGCTCCACCGATCAGATCCCCATCGTGCGCACCACGCCGCCCGCCAAGACGCCCGCGATTCAGGCGCCGCAGGCCACCACCGCCTCAGGCTCCATCGCCGTCAGCCCGGACTACGAGTCCGAGGCCATCGCGCAAGAGCAGACCATTGAGCTGGCCATGTCGCAGCGGCCCGCGTTCCTCAACACCCCCCCAGGGGGGTTGCGGGCGACGCCCGTACAGAGCGCAGGCAGCGGGCGTATGATCGCGCTCGTCGCCATCATCGCCCTCATCGTCGTCGCGCTCATCGCCGTCGTCGCCCTCATGCAGTGACCCAGCCCAAGGGCTGGGTCACTGCGCCACACCGCAGCGCTACATCACACGTTGACTTCTCCCGTCGTCGTGTTGACATTAGCATCTAGACGCGTGGTTGGTTTGGGCGGTGATGAGGTGGTCGTATGGGCAATGATGTCTTGGCGCTTGTCTTGGCAGGGGGAGAGGGCAGCCGGTTGAGGCCGCTGACCGATGATCGCGCCAAGCCCGCGGTCCCGTTTGGGGGCCGCTATCGGCTCGTGGACTTCGTGCTGTCGAACCTCGTCAACAGCGGCTTCTTCAAGATCAAGGTCTTGACCCAGTACAAGAGCGACTCGCTCAACCGCCACATCAGCCGCGGCTGGCACCTCAACCGCGTCGTCGATCACTTCATCGACGTGGTGCCCGCGCAGCAGCGCACGGGCAAGCACTGGTACATGGGCAGCGCGGACGCGGTGTTTCAGAACCTGAACCTCATCCGCGACATGCAGCCGCGCGATGTCTGCATCTTCGGCAGCGATCACATCTACAAGATGGACATCTCGCAGATGCTCGACCATCACCGCGAGCGCGACGCGGTGCTCACCATCGCCGCCATCCCCGTGCCGCTGGAGCAGGCCTCTCAGTTTGGCATCATGGAGGTCGACGCCCAAGGCCGCGTCATCGGCTTCGAGGAGAAGCCCGAGCGCCCCAAGCCCATGCCCGATCGCCCCGACATGGCGCTGGCCAGCATGGGCAACTACATCTTCAGCTGTGATGAGCTGGTGGAGCTGGTGTGTCACGACGCCGCGCGCGATGACAGCGCCCACGACTTTGGCCGCAACATCCTCTCCGAGCTGGTGGAGTCCTCTAATCAGCGCGTCTTCGTCTACGACTTCTCCACCAATGAGATCCCCAGCCAGCGCGTCGAAGAGCGCGGCTACTGGCGCGATGTCGGCACCATCGACGCCTACTGGCGCGCCTCCATGGATCTCGTCTCCGTGGTGCCCGAGTTCAACCTCTACAACAAGCACTGGCCCATTCGGACCTCCTACGACCACTACCCGCCCGCCAAGTTTGTCCATGACGACGCCCTCACGGGCCGCACCGGCATGGCCGTCAACTCGCTCGTAGCAGAAGGCTGCATCGTGTCTGGTGGCGCCATCCGTCACAGCGTGCTGTTCCCCGAGGTGCGCGTGAACTCCTATTCGCAGCTCGAAGACTGCGTGCTGTTTCATCAGGTCAAGGTCGGCCGCCACGCGCGCATCCGCCGCGCCATCATCGACAAGTACGTCAACATCCCCCCAGAGACCGTCATCGGCTACGATCTGGAGCACGATCGCGAGCGCTTCTATGTCTCCCCCGAGGGGATCGTGGTGGTGTCCAAGGGCATGAAGCTCTAGCCCGCGCGCAAGCGCGACCTCTCGCGCGGTGCGTCGGTGAGCCTGATTTTAAGCGGGGATCGTCCGAATTACGCCTTCACTTGCAAGCCCCTCTCTTGAATGGAGCTTGCGTGATGGTGCGAGGTGACCTCACCCCCCGGCCCCCTCTCCATAAATGGCGAGGGGGTGACTCTTTGGTGTGATAAGTATAATTCTAAAATTTAATATCTTCGGCTGTTTAATTGAGCTTTGGTCTTGAATGACATCAATCTGTAGCGGTCCCCCCTCGCCATTTATGGAGAGGGGGCTAGGGGGTGAGGTCTGCGCGCATCAACATCAATTCAGGCTCAGCCCATGAGCCCATCACACAAGGTCTAATTCAAGCCATGCGGCGCATGAAATCGGCGCTCCGCTCACACGCCTCAGCCGCGCATCGCCACATCGCCAAACAGCACGTCCTGCATGCTGTAGAGGCCAGGCCGCTGGCTCGCAAGCCAGCGCGCCGCGCGAAGCGCGCCGCGCGCGAAGATCGCGCGATCGGTCGCTCGATGCACCAGCTCCAGCCGCTCCCCCTCGCCGCACAACATCACCGTGTGCTCGCCAACGATGTCACCGCCGCGCGCGACCTGAAACCCGATGGCGTCTTGTTGCCTCGCTCCGGTCTGGCCATGACGCGCCCACTGCGCTTGCGCCTCCAGGTCGAGGCCGCGCCCTGCGGCCGCCGCGCGCCCGAGCATCAGCGCAGTGCCGCTGGGGGCGTCGACCTTGTGGCGGTGGTGCGCCTCGAAGAGCTCTAAGTCGAACTCTGCGCCAGTGGCCGCGCTGGCAAGCTCCACCAGCCTCGCCAGCACGTTCACGCCGACGGAGAAGTTCGCGGCTTGCAGCACGGCCGCCTGCTCAGCGCACGCGACAAGCTCCGCTTGCTGCGTGGCGCTCAAGCCCGTGGTGCCCGTGACCAAGCGCACCCCCGCTTGCGCGGCGATGCGCGCCGCGCGCAGGCAGCTCTCCGGTGAGGAGAAGTCGATCACCACATCGCAGTCAGTGATCACCTCTTCGAGGTTGCCTGTGACGCGCATCGGCTGGGGGCCGAGCGCCTCTCCGAGCTGCCGGCTGCCAGGGCGCTCGATGGCGGCGACGACGTGAAGCTCGGGCAGCGCGTGCGCGCAAGACAGCAGAGATTGTCCCATGCGGCCTGCGGCGCCGACGATCGCGAGGCGAAGCGGCTGGCTCATGATCATCGCTCAGCGTGAGAGGGGGGCGCCGTAGGCCTCAATGACAGGTCGGAGCGCGGCGCGCTCGGCGTCATCGAGCGGGTAGAGCGGCGCGCGCACCTCGTCGGTGCACCAGCCCAAGCTCGCCGCGATCGCCTTGGCGGGGACCGGGTTGGACTGCTTGAACAGCGCGCGCGCCAGCGCTTGGATCTTGACGTTGAGCGCGCGCGCTTGGGCCAGCTCACCGGAGGCGGTCAGCGCGCAGATGCGCGCCATCACGCCAGGATCGAGGTTCGACACCACCGAGATGCAGCCGTGGCCGCCCATCGCCACAAACGGCATCGTGGTGAAATCATCCCCTGAGAGCAGGTCAAACGGACGATCGCCCAAAAGCTCCATCAAGCGCGCGGCGAAGGCCATGTCGCCCGTGGCCTCCTTCACGGCCACGATCTGCTCATGTTCGGCCAGCGCGGCGATCGTCTCCGGGGCGATGGAGATGACCGTGCGACCCGGCACGTTGTAGAGCACCACGGGCAGCGCGCTCTGGTCTGCGACCGCGTGGAAGTGGCGCAGCAGCATGGCCTGGTTGGGCTTATTATAATAGGGGCAGACCACCAGCGCGGCGTCGACGCCCCCGATGGCCGCGACCTCGCGCGTGTATGCGATGGTGCGCGCGGTGTCATTGGAGCCGGTGCCCGCGATGACGGGGACGCGGCCTGCGGCCTGCTCCACGACGATCTGGATCACGCGCAGCTGCTCCTGCGTCGACATCGTCGCAGACTCGCCAGTCGTACCGCAGGGCACCAGGCCGTTGATGCCGCCATCGATCTGGCGATCGACCAGCGCGCGCAGCGCGGGCTCGTCCACTTGACCATCGCGAAAGGGGGTGATGAGCGCCGTGAAGGCGCCTCGCAAGGTGAGGGCCATGAGCGTAGCTCCTGATCTCGGGGCTGGAGTGAGCGCAAAAAAGGCACCTGTGAAGGTGCCTGGGAGGAGCGCGCAGCGCTCAGGCTGCGTGCGGTGGTTGCGGCGGTGTGTCTTCGATCGGCACGCGCACCGGGCGGCTCATCAGCGGGAGCGTGAGGTTAAGCGCGAGCGCGGTCAGACCGACGCCCAGCAGACAGGACAACAGGATCGTGAACACAGCGAGCAACATGGCGCTCCTCAACATGAGGGGGAGTGCGTCGCACCAAGCGCGGCGCAGGCGCGACGATGCCGCCGTATGAGGTGCTTGTCAAGCCCCTTGCGCGGCGCATCATCGCGTGCTCACGCGCCAAATCCCCCTCAGCTCTGCTCGATCACCCACCGCTCCCAAGGCTCCTCCTCGGGCGCATCCGGCGTCTCCAGCTCCTGGATGAACTCCGACGGGCGCACCAGCGTCAGGCCATAATCACGCGAGTGGTAGGTGAACGGGTGGCACAGATACAGGTCATCCTTGGCGCGCGTGGTGGCCACATAGAACAAGCGCCGCTCCTCCTCCATCTCATCCAGCGAGTCGACGGACTGTCGCGACGGGAACTGCCCATCAGCCAACCACAGCACGAAGCACGTCCCCCACTCCAGCCCCTTGGCCTGGTGGATCGAGGTCAAGCAGATGTACTCATCTGCCGCCTCGCCACCGGAGGTGATCTCTTGGCCGGAGAAGGTCGTCAGCAGTGAGATCTCACTTAAAAATCCATCAAGGCTGTCATACTGGCCCGCGTAGTTGGCCAGCTGCTCCAAATCACCCAAGCGATGCTCCGCCTGCTCGAAGCTCTGGCGCACCACGTCGCGATAGCCGCCCGCCAAGATGGCCTCGATCATCGCCCCTGGTGAGCTGCCCTGACGCATCTTGTGCAAGCGCTGCATCAGCTCCACAGCCCGCTTCCAGCTCTTCGCTGCCCTCGCGGGCAGCACCTCCAGGCTGGCCGCGCTCGTCGCCGCGATCAGCGGGTCAGGCTGGCTCTGGATATAAGCCCACAGCTGCTGCGCGCGCTTGACGCCGATGTCGCGCCAGTGGTTCGACAGCCGCATGAAGCTCAGCTCATCGCGCGGGTTGAACACAAAGCGCAGGTACGACAGCGTGTCCTTAATGTGCGCCTGCTCAAAGAAGCGCACGCCGCTGCGCACGATGTAGGGGATGTTGCGCCGCGTCAGCTCCACCTGCAGCTCCATCGAGTGATGGTGCGCGCGATACAGCACCGCGATGTCGCGCAGCGGCGTCCCCTCATCGATCAGATCCAGGATGCGCTGACACACAAACTCCGCCTGCTGATACACATCGCGCAGCCCGATGAGCGCCGGGCGCGGCCCCTCCATGCGGTCGGCCTGCAGCGTCTTGTGGAACTGGCGCGTGTTGTGCGCGATGGAGCGGTTGGCCAGATCGAGGATCTCAGGCGTGGAGCGGTAGTTCACCTCCAGGCGCAGCTGCTGGCAGCCCGGATAACGCTCGGGGAACTCCAAGATGTTGCGATAGTCCGCGCCGCGAAAGGCGTAGATCGACTGGCAGTCATCGCCCACTGCCATGAGGTTGCCATGACGGCTCGCCATCAGGTCGACGATGGCGCCTTGTAGGTGGTTGGTGTCCTGATACTCATCGACCAAGATGTGCTCAAAGCGGCCGCTCCACTTGGCCAGCGCCTCGGGGTGCTCGCTCAACAACCGCAGCCACAATAATAAGAGGTCATCAAAGTCCATCAGCGCCATCTCCAGCTTGCGCGACTGATACAGCCGCAAGATGGCGCGGATCTCCTCGCTCTGATGCGAGAAGTAGCTGTACTGGTCCGCCAGCACCTGCTCCAGATCCTGCTGCGTGTTGATGCACATGCTGTGAATGCGCACCAGCACGCGCGGCTGAGGCAGCCGCATATCACGCGGCACATCCGCATCCGCCGCGCACGCGCGCATCAGGATCTGCGCGTCCTCGCCATCAAGGATCGTGAAATCGCGCGGATAACCCAGCAGGTGGCCGTCATGGCGCAGGATGCGGTTGGCGATGCTGTGAAACGTGCCGCTCCAGACGGCCTGCGTCTCCGCCCCAAGCAAGCCCGTGACGCGGTCAGTCATCGCGCGCGCGGCCTTGTTGGTGAAGGTCAGCAGCAGGATCTTTGACGGGTCCACGCCGCCCTCGATGAGGTGCGCCACGCGCCACGTCAGCGTGTGGGTCTTGCCGCTGCCCGCGCCTGCGATCACAAGCAGCGGGCCGCCGCCAGCGCGCACCACCTCGCGCTGCTGCGCGTTGAGCGCGCGATCGTAGTCCAGCCGCGAGCTGGACGGGGTGGGGCGGTCATTCTTGAGCGTGTATTTGCGCACGATGGGACCCGTGAAGCCAAACAGCGCGGGACCAGCGGGGGCGATAGGGGCTGCTGCCATGTGAACCTCCTCGCGCGCTTATGAAGATCGCGCGCGTGAGGCTCAGTCTCGCTCGTCAGGGCTGCGCTGTGAACGGTTTGGTTGATCGTAGGACGATGCAAAATGAGGAACAACGGCGCGGGCTGTGCGCGGCGCCGATCACGCGAGAGCCGCACCACATCAGGCGATGCGCCGATCGTGAGGGGCATGTGTAACTTTTTTTTCGTTTTCACGCAACATGCCCGCCCTCGGGGCCGAAAAGCAGTACGTGAGGTTGAGACACAGCGTCTCACACCAGCTCCCCCCAACACTCCCCCTTTCGTGAGGACATCGCTATGAGCACAATCGGCCGCACAACGAACGTCAACGGTACGCAGGTCTATCAGGGTGCCGAGCCGGCCTTCAAAGAGGGCCTCTCCAAGATGGACCAGATCAAAGCTGATCGTCAGGAGATCAAGAACGACCCGAACCTCTCGCCTGCTCAGAAAGACTTCATGCTGGGCCAGCTCGACAAGTCGGAGGCGATGGTCGCTCGTGCGCTCGATATCCTCACGAATAGCAGCAAGTATGATGTCAACACCGGCGGTGTGGGTGATGGCGACATCAACGCTGCGACCCTGATGCTGCAGAACGCTGACCAAGCCTTGAGTCAGGTTGAGGGCATGAGGCTGAACGTGCAGTCGCAGCCGGTCAGCGCGCCTGCCGCGCCCCAGGGCACGCAAGGCACACAAGGTACGAGTGGTACCCAGGGTACGGGCGGGACTCAGGGTACGAGCAGCACCCCGGCAACGGTGGGGCCTGATGGCAAGCCGCTTAGCGAGGAGGAGATCAAGGCGAATGAGAGCTGGGCTAAGGCCTCGGATATGATGAAAGATGTGGATCGCCTCATCAATCTCCAGTCGAGCGATCCTTCGGCCTTAATGGCAGAGCTGAAGGGCCTGTCCCCTGAGGATCGCGGCAT
The DNA here is from genome assembly GCA_964468515.1 of uncultured Bradymonadales bacterium. Taxonomy (GTDB): domain Bacteria; phylum Myxococcota_A; class Bradymonadia; order Bradymonadales; family Bradymonadaceae; genus CAYXWB01. The sequence goes on from CAYXWB010000013.1 coordinate 24,149, forward strand.
GGTGATGCAGCAGATTCAGCAGCGCATGCAGGAGATCAATCAGATGATCTCGATGATGTCGACGCTCTCGCAGGCCGCCCACGACACGATGAAGTCTGTCATTCAGAACCTGCGCGTCTGAGCTGAGTGAGCCCTCCAAAGTTCAATATAACTAAAATCACTGGGCGCTAACGCGCCCTCGCGAGGAGCGGTGATGATGAGCGAGACGACGACGAAAGACCAGCAGCTGCTCTCTGCCATGGTGCAGGCCCAGCTCAATGATGAGCCTATCGATCAAGCGCTTGGTGTGGATGCATCTGCCTACAGCGGCTTGGAGCAGCAAGCCTACTTCTTCTACTCCGGCGGCCACTACGAGAAGGCGCAGGTCATCGCGCAAGGGATGCTGTCGCTCAACCACAAGCGCCCCTATCCCCACCTGATCATGGGCGACATGCTGCTCAAGGAGGGTGAGGCGGCGCAGGCTGAGGCGCACTTCCGTCAGGTGCAGGAGCTGGATGGCGGGTTTCGTATCGAGGGCACCGTGAAGCTCGGTGAGGCGCTGCTGCGCCAGCGCAAGCACGCGGAGGCCGCTGCCACGCTTGATGGGGTGCTCAAGGAGGTCGGTGAGGAGAACCCCTTTCATGCGCGCGCGACGAGCCTGCGTCGGCTGGTGAAGCAGTCCTGAGTTGGGGTGTGGTGTTGGGGTGATGTGTTGGTCGGGCGGCGAACCTCTTAATCATTAAGCAGGATCGGCGCCCGACCTCTCTTTGGGAGGTGTGTGATGGGTGAGGGTGTGGCGACTATACCGCCGTCGCAGGCGGTCATGGTGGCGATGGAGGCGCTCGCCTATGACGCTTACGCGCGCTTGCATGACGCGCGCGCCCTGGACCTGGCCACGCGCGCGCATCGCGTCGCGCCGGAGCGGCCTTACCCGTGCTACCTGCTCGGCGAGCTGGCGATGCGGCAGCGGGCATGGCGTGATGCGTTGATGTGGATGGGGCGCGCGATTCAGCTCGGGCGTCATGACGCCATGACCCATCTGCGCGCCGGACAAGCCGCCTTTCACGCCGGTGATGATGTGCGCGCCGCGCTGTTCTTGCAGCAGGCTTGGTCGGCGCAAGACCTCCCCGCGCCAGCGCGAGCGCAGACCAAGCAGCTCATCATGGCGCTCCAAACGCGCGCCGCGCAGGCGATGTGATCGTGACTCGATCAGATCACGCGGGTGGTGAGGGCTTGGCGCGCGGCGCGGCGCTGTGCGATGCTCACGCGGTCAACATCCATGACTGGCGTGAGGTTGTAGGTGGCAGAACACGAGCAGTTTGGGGAGGTGCGCAGCCTGCTGAGCGAGGCGCCAAGCGCGTCGCGGTGGTGGGCGCTGTGTGCGCTGCTGGAGCGTGTGGGGCCTGATCGTTATGAGGCCGAGCTGTCGCACTATGTCACGCGAGGCTTGCAGCGCTGGCCTGACGCGCTGCGCATCGCGCCGCTGCGCTGGCTTCGCGCGGGCGCGCAGGGTGAGCCGGTGCCGTGGCTTGGGCTGGCGCATAACCTCTGGATCACGGCGGGGACCTTAGACGCGCTCGCGACGCCGCAAGGCACCGCAGATGAGCGCTGGGCGGATGGGGCGGCGCGGCTGGTCGCGCTGGAGCCGTTGCGCGCGCTGCGTCAGCTCCATGTAGAGGTCGACTATCGCCTCAGCGCACACGGCCAAGGGCTGTGGCGAGCGCTGGACCAGGCGCCTTGGGCGCGAGTGCGCCGCGTGCAGATCGAGCCATGTGAGCAGCAAGGGATGCATCAGCTCAGCCGTGATGAGCCGCCTGCGCTGGGTGACTGGCTGTGGCGCGGGCCGATCGGCGCCTCGCTGGAGGCGCTGGTGTTGCGGCGCGTCATGGATCCCAGCGAGGTCGTGGATTGGCTTGAGCATCCTCGCCTGCGGGCGCTGCGTGAGCTGGAGGTGAGCTTTGACGTGTGGGGTGGTGAGGCGCTGCAAGCGCAGCTGCTGGAGGCCATCTTGCAGGGGGAGCATGGCGCGCTGGAGCGCCTCGCGCTGACTTGGGGTTCGAGAGTTAACGCGACGCTCCCCTCAGCCCGCGCCGACGCGCTGCCCGCGCTTCGTGAGCTCTCGCTCTCATCGAGCTATGGCGTGACGTGGCCTCAAGGGTGGGAGGGCCTCGTAGCGAGCGCCCCCTCGCTCCAAGCGCTGCGCTTGGTGCAGCTGCCGCTTGATGAGGAGGGAGGCCAGATGCGCGACCTGTTATCCGCCCTGGAGCCGGTGCAACAGGGCTTAACCTCGCTCAGCATGCGCATCAGCCACGATCGCGCGCGGGGTCGTCATCACGACGCGCTCACGAGGTTGGCGGCGTGGGTCGCTAAGAGCGAGCTCGTGAGCGCGCAGCTGGAGCACATCGCGCTCACGGATGAGGCGGGCCAAGCGCTGGCGAGCGCGCTCTGCGCGCGCCCCTCCTTGCGGGCGCTGTCGCTGAGCTCCAATGACCTCACCCTCAAGACGACAGGTTGGCTGGACAGCTTGTCGCGAGCACCGCTGGAGGTCTTATCGCTGGAGGGGCCGAAGCTCGCGATCGGTGAGGAGGGCGCGCGCGCGGTGTCAGCGCTTGGCTCACTGCGCGCGCTGACGATGACACGCGTGGGGATGCGCGAGCGCGGCGCGGCGCTCTGGGAGGGCGCGCTCGGCCAGCAGCTCAAGTGGCTCGACCTGACCGGCGCGCAGGCGGGCAGCGCGTGCGTGCACGCGCTCATTGAGGCCAACCCACAAGCGCTGGAGGGGCTGATCTTGGCGACCTATCAAACGCACAATGGCCTCGACGATGACGCGCTGATCGCGCTGTCTCAGTGGCCTGGGCTGTCGCGCCTGCGCGCGCTCTCACTGGGCTGCGCCCGCGCGCCTGCGGCGGGCTTGGCCGCCCTCTTGCGCTCGCCACATCTCACCCAACTGGAGGTCTTAGATTTGACCCTGAACGCGCTGCCCGGCGAGCCGCTTCAAGCGCTGTGTGAGTCGTCACATCTGTCGAGCGTGCGCGCGCTTGGGCTCGCTGACTGCAGCCTCGACGACGACGCGCTCGGCGCCTTGATCGACTGCGGCGTGTGGCGCGCGCTGCGCGTCCTCGCTATGGCCGGGAACAAGCCGCTCAAGCGCGCCGGGTGGCGTCGCTTGCTCGCCGCGCGCGACGCGCTCCCGATGCTGGAGCAGGTCGATGGTGGGAGTCAGCTGCGCGACCTCATCGCACAAGATAAGCGCGCCATGGCTTGGTTTGCGACCTATCCGCTCGGCTATCGCGGCTTGAGCGAGCCTCACGCGACGCATGAGGCGCTCGTGCCATGCTTTGACGCGTGGCGGCGTGACGCGTCGCCTCGCGCTGCTTCAAACGCGCAGCACACCCCAGGCGCCGGTGACGAGGTGTGCGATGGCGCCTCGTGATCCGTTCGGGGAGGTGCGCAGCCTGCTGAGCGAGGCGCCAAGCGCGTCGCGGTGGTGGGCGCTGTGTGCGCTGCTGGAGCGTGTGGGGCCTGATCGTTATGAGGCCGAGCTGTCGCACTATGTCACGCGAGGCTTGCAGCGCTGGCCTGACGCGCTGCGCATCGCGCCGCTGCGCTGGCTGCGCGCGGGCACGCTTCGCGCGCCCGCGCCTTGGCTTGAGCAGGCGCGGGCGCTGATCCTGTCGCCGAGCGTCTGCGAGGCGGTGAGCCCAGGGGCGCGCTCGCGCTCGGCGCGAGCGGCTGACGGGCTCGCGCGCTTGGGCGCGCTGCCTCAGCTTGAGCCTGTGCGCGAGGTCACGATCACGCTCGGCAGCGTGGACCTGGGCTTGAGCGCTGAGCGCTGGTGGGACGCGCTCGCCGAGGCGCCCGCGCCGTCGCAGGTGCGGTCGCTGACCGTCCACACTGCGCATGATCACTTCATGCCGCTGCCGCTTGGGAGTCAGGCCCTCCAAGGCGCGCCGTGGTGGCTGTCGCACAGCGCGTGGACGGCAGGCTTGGAGGCGCTGAATCTGCGTCGGTGTTATGTGACAGGGCGCTCCCAAGAGGTGCTGCACGAGGCGCTCTCACGGCCTCGCTTTGACGCGCTGCACACGCTGCGCGTGGGCGGCGATCCGCCGCGCGCGCTGCGGTTTAAGCCGCGCGCGTTGGAGGTGAGCGCGCGTGAGGGCGCGCCTGATGAGGCGGACTGGTCGCAGCTGCGCGAGCTGTGCTTGGGGCAGGTCAATCACTCGGACAGCGCGCCGATCGAGGCGTGGTGGCCCGTGATCGCCGCAGCTCCACAGCTCGACACGTTGATCTTAGAGGGCGCGGGCTTGACGCGCGCGCAGGTCGAGGCGCTGGTGGACGCGATCGGCGCCCGCAGCATCCATCAGGTGCCGCACGTCGCGGCGCTGGGAGAGGCCGGTGCGCCGCTGCCCGTGTCACAGGTCACGGGGCTGTTGACCGCGCTCGGCGCGCGTCCGCTCCAAACGCTGTCGCTGATGATGGCTGATCCCGAGGCGGTGCGCGCGCTTGAGGCGTGGCCGGGCTTCGGATCGTTGCGCGCGCTGTCGCTGTACGCCGCGCCAGCGGGGAGCTCGCTGGCGAACACGACCGCCCTGGAGCGGCTGACTTGGGTGGGCTTGGGGTTTAAGCTTGTGAGCGACTTGCCCGCGAGCTTGCGCGAGGTTGTCTGCACAGGGCGCGTGTGTGAGGCTGACGCTGAGCGGCTGAGCGCGCTGCCTCAGCTGTGCAAGCTCGACGCGTCGCGCACCAACCTCGGCCCCGAAGGGGTGCGCGCGCTGTTTGCGGGGCCAGCCTCACGCAGCCTGCGCGCGCTGAGCTTTCGCGGCGATCGTGTCGGGCGCGAGGGCGTCGAGGCGCTGATCGCGGCTGATCCTCCCGCGCTTCGCGCGCTGTGGCTCGACCGTGAGCGGGTGAGCAACGCGCTTGACGCCGAGGCCATCGCAGCCCTCGCCGCGTGGCCAGGGCTCGCCCGCTTGCGCTGGCTGTCGCTCGCGCGCGAAGACCTCATCGCGCAGACCTTGCTCCCCTTGCTCAGCTCACCACACCTGAGCGGGCTGCGCGTCTTGGACTTGACAGGATGTCGCGTGGGCGGCGCGCCGCTGCAGGCGCTGTGTGCCAACCCAGCGCTGTCAAACCTGCGGGCGCTCAACCTGTGCAGCGCGCGTCTGCGCGTGGGTGATGTGGCCACGCTCTTATCGAGCAAAGCGCTGCTCAAGTTGCGCGTCTTGGGCCTCGACGCCAACGAGCGCGCGTTGAGCGACAAGGCGTGCGATGCGCTGCTGCAGCGCGCCCCAGGCGCGCTGCCCTCGCTTGAGTGGGTCGACTTGGGCGCTTGTTATTCGACGCGACTGGAAGCTGAGCCCAAGCGTCGCGTGAGCGTGGCTCACGCGACGCTTGGCCATGGCGGGTTGAGCGAGGCTTGGACGCTGCCCGCATGGTGGGTCGGCCTGGATGAGGTCGACCTCACATGAGGCGCGCGTCGCTCAGGGCGCGGGGCGAAAGTCCTCGCGCTTGACGCCGTCTTCTGCGACCTCCGCCGGGGTGAAGGCGACGCGGATCGTCTCATTGGCGAGCCAGAGGCGCGCCTGATCGGCGAAGTGGGGGGAGTCGGTGAGCGCGGACTGGCCGCCAGGGATGATGTTGCGGCCACGCACGAGGCCGCCTTTGAGCGCGAAGACCATCCGCATCACCGGCCCGCTGCCATGCGTGAAGCTTGTGCCGCTGAAGCCGGGGCTGGCCGCGTCCACGCCGAAGTTATCACCAGGGCGCGGGAACCACTGCAGCGGCTCGCGAGGATCGTCATCGGTGAGGTTAGGGGCCAAGGGCAGGCGCGCGGTGGTGATGGCGAAGCGGTTGAGCAGGCTCGCGAACTGGTCGCTGCCCTCTAGGAAATCGGCGAGCAAGGACTCAAACTTGACCTGGTGGCGCAGGCCCCACAGCCACTGGCTCATCTGCGCGGTGCCGAAGCCGCCGCTCTGGCCACCGTTGCTGGGCGCGCCCTCTAAGAAGGTGAGCGCGTCGAGCGCGGCTTGGAGGAGGATCTCCTCGCTGCGCTCGATGGGCTCAGTCTGCTTGACGTCAAAGAAGATGTGCTCGCCAGTCGCCTCAAACCAGCCCGCCTGTTGGCCTGGGTTGTCGGCGCCGCGCCCTTGGAGCATGAAGTGCAGCGCGCGCACTTGCGAGCGGGTGCCGCTGAAGCGCCAGATGTCCACCTGCTCATCGTTGAACGTGCCGCTCATGGCGCGAGGCAGCCACGCGTTGAAGATCATCGTGGCGACGCTGTCATCCAGGTCGCCTGCGGCGGGCGTGTGATAGAACGTCGCGACGCCTGAGGGGGTGTTGAAGCCGCGCGTCTGCCAAGCGCGAAGCCGCTGGGCGACCTCATCAAGCTGGGCTGCGCGCGAGGTGTAGAGCGCCAGCAGGCGCTGCTCATGGTCAGCGAGCGCGGCAGGATCGCGCGCGCTGAGCGCGCGCGCGTCTTCCAGCGCGGCCACAAACGCGGGCGTGAAGACCTCCCCCAAGCGCGAGGTCGAGTCGCCCTGGATGCTGGACATCTCGTCCAAGTCCGCGCGTCCCTCGGCGATGGCGTCGGTGAGGCGGCGCGCGATGGTGTCCGCGCGGAACTCCGACCACGGGCCGCCGATGTACCAAGGATCATTGTCAAAGGTGCCATCATCGGTGATCGGCGCGGGCTGGTTGTTGGCGTTGGCGACGAAGCCCTGGCTGGGGTTGATCGCTTGGGGCGTCTCATCAAACGGCACGACGCACTTGTAAGGATCGGTCTGGCCTGGGCCTTCGTCCACGCGCCCCTGCGCGTCTGAGGGGATGGTGAAGCCGCCATAGGTGGTGCCGTCGATCAGCACCGTGGGGTCCGCGCCCGCGATCCAGCGGCCCGTCTCAGGATCGCGCGGCAGATAGGAGCGGCACGGCACGGCCTGATACGAGGTGAACAGGATGTTGCCCGCGCCGTCTGCGACCGCCGAGTAGAGCATGTTGCCGATGAGGCCGCGCGTGGCGTCTTGGTAGTCGAAGACGTCCTTGGCGAAGCCGAACTTGTCGAGCGTGTCGACATAAGCGGTGGTGTCGAAGGCGGTGTAGTCGAAGCTGACGGCGGAGATGACGCCATCATTGTCCATGTCCTCGGGGACGATCTTGCGACCCGCGAGGTTGACGATCGTCTCACCGGGTTGGGCTTGGTAGTCGTTGGCGACAGCGCGTCCCTCGATGTCGAAGACGCGGCGCCCGTCGAAGGTGAGCCAGCGCGACCACGTCTCATCGCGCCCGACGCTGCCCAAGGCCGCGACGTTCGCGATGGTGTAGGTGTCATCAAGCTGCGTGAGCGGGCGCCACTGACCTTGGAACAGCGAGGCCTCGGGCTTGCCATCAGCGTCAAGGCGCAGCTGCTCGCGGTACCAGTCGGTGATGTCGGCCACGGGGTTGACCTGCCCCCAGGCGATGTCGCCATTGGTGCCAACGGCCATCAACGGCAGGCCCGTGATGAGCAGCCCGGACTGGCGCATATCACCGCCACCGAAGGTCTTGGTGTCGAGGCCGACTTGATAGAACAGGGCGGGCACGGACAGCGGCAGGTGGCCATCGCTCGCGAGCAAGGACCAGCCATCGACAGCGCGATCGCCCGCCACGGCCCAGGTGTTGGAGCCGAAGTTCTCGACCTCTCTTCGCCCTAAGCGGGTGTTGAGCCGATCCAGACGCGCGCTGGCGCGCTGCAGCATGTCGCGCTCGACGCGAGGCGGCGCGCTAAGCGCGCCGCCTCGCTTGGTGAGGCGCGGTGTGCGTCGGCTCATGGTGCGCGCGGCGTCACCGCGCTCGATCTCAAAGCCTGAGGCGGAGCTGACATCAAACACAGGCTTGACGCTCTCCCAGATGTCCTCAATGGCGCCTGCGCGACGCAGCGCTGCGTGCGGCGCGCTGCCCTGCGGGAACACATCGCCGATGTTATCGGCGCGGCGCGTGCGGCCCACATCGCCCGTCTCGAAGTTGGTCTGATACATGATCACGGTGATCATGGCGGCCAAGTCGCGGCGCGTGAACGGGTCCATCAGCAGGTGCAGGCGACGCGACTCACCGAGCAGCAGGCCCAGCGTGGCGAGCTCGCTTGGCGCCTTGCCTGTGCCGGCCTCCACGGTCGCGATGTAGGCGTTGATGCCCGCTGCGAAGGCGTCAAGGTAGGCGCCTTGTTCCTCAGAGACGTTGTCAAGCAGCCGCTGTGCGACATCGGGCATGCCGGTCAGGCGCGACTCCAGGTCGCTGTCGAGGCCGTCTTGCCCCAGCATCGATGAGATCGTGCCGAGGCCGAGCCTGCGCTGCAGATCCATCACAAAGAACCGATCTCGCCCCACCACGAAGCCGAGCACGCGGGCCATATCCTCGCGATTGGACGCGTAGACGTGGGGGACACCTTGGGCGTTGTAGACGACCTGCACGGGGCCGCTCAAACCAGGCAGGCTGATGAGCTCGCTCGTCTCAACGCCCAAGATGGCCTCTTGCTCGGGCGTCTCAGGCACGATGGGGTCGGGCGTGTCGGGCTGCTCATCCGGCTGATCGGGCTGCTCATCCGGCTGATCGGGGGTGGTCTGTTGATCGTCAGGCGCGTCCTCGCGCATGTCAGGCGTGACGGAGGGTGGCTGCGGATCATCGGAGCAGGCGAGGCCGTGGAGGCAGAGCAGCGCTGCGGCGAGGGCGGCGAGGTGGCGTGAGCGGTGAAGCATGGGGGATTGTCCAGGGGCGATGAGGTGGAGCACAGCGTTGAAGCTGCTCAGCTTAATGAGCGTGCGGGGCCAGCGTAAAGGAGGAACGGCGCGCAGGCACACAAGGCGCGCTTGCGTCTTGTGGAGGTTGCGGCATAAACGTGGGCGAAGATCGTCTTCTCACATCAGAGAGTGCTCCAACCACGCGCGTGAAGCGCGCTTGATGAGGTGATCGGTGGAGACGCTGGATGCGCACAAGCACGAGCTGCTCACGCGCGCGCTCGATGGCCAGCCGAGCGCGCTGCGCGCGCTCGGCGCCGCAGACTGGACGCCGCACGCGCAGCGTGCGGCGTTGGGGGAGCCCTATGGACGCGCCGTCTTGCTGGCGCGTGAGGACGCCGAGGTGGTGCTGATGTGGTGGCGCGCGCAGGCGCCCTGCGCGCCGCACGATCATGGCCAAGCGGGCGGCCACGTGTTGGTGCTTGAGGGGGAGGTCCATGAGCGCGCTTGGGGATGGTCCCAAGGGGAGCTGGTGGCGCAGGATGGGGCGCAGGTGGCGCGCGCGGGTGAGGTGGTGGCGCTCGGCCCAGGGCGCGTGCATGACATGGTGGCGCCTGAGGGCGCGCTGACGTTGCACCTTTATAAGCCGCGCATCCGAGGCATGCGCGTGTTTGACGTGGCGCGCCGGCGCACGCTGGTGGTGGCGGATGACTGTGGCGCTTGGGTGCCCGCGCGCGAGGCGCTGATCGAGGAGGTGCTGTGGTGGCCGTGATCTGGATTGGTTATACGACGCAGTATCGCGACGGCGGCGCGCGCATGGCGCAGGTCGCGCGCACGATGGCGCGTGAGCTTGGCGAGGCGCACCCCGAGCATGAGGTCATCTGCGAGGTCACACACACCAAGCGCGAGGTCGTCGCGTCGCTTTCACGCGTGCGTGACAGCGGGCGACACATCGCACAATTGCACCTGGTGTGTCACAGCGGGATGTACGGGCCGATGTTTGGCACGACGCGCTTCCCCGAGCAGTTCAGCCCCCATGAGTGGCGTGAGCTGGCCGCGACAGGGGCGATCGCGCTCGCGCCCGACGCGGTGGCCACGTTTCATGCCTGTCGCAGCGCGCGCTGGTTCGCGCCGTTCTTCGCGCGGACCTTTCAGGTCCAGGCGCGCGGTTATCACTGGTACACGGCGTTCTCGTGTCGTCCGGATCGCTTCGCGCTGATGAAGCCTTGGCATGACGCACACGCCCCGCTTTACTTGGTGGGCTGCCCGGGCAAGAAGTCGCACGGCGTGTGGGGCAGCCTCGGCAAGCACGCGGGGCTTGTGCCGATGGAGCAGCTCAAGCGCTTTGATCCGGCGCCGGTTGAGGGTGACGCGAGCTATGACAGCGTGGCCACGCTGTATGACGAGGTCTTCGCTGACATCCGCGTGCGCGCGGATGAGTGGGCGTGGCTGAGCGGGCGGCTTGATGGCGCTGAGCGCCCGCGCGTGCTCGACATCGGCTGCGGCAACGGCGCGCTCTTGGTGGCGCTCTCGGGCCGGATCAGCGCGGGGGTCGGGGTGGACGTCTCCTCACAGATGATCGGCTTGGCGCGCAGGCGCGCCGAGGCGATGCCCCACCTGCGCTTTGAGACGATCGACGGGCCGCGCCTGCCCTTTGAGGATGACAGCTTCGACGTGGTCAGCTCATTCTTGTCGTTTCGTTATCTGGACTGGGATCCGATCATGGCCGAGATCGTGCGCGTGCTGCGCCCGGGAGGCAGGCTCTTGGTGGTGGACATGGTGACGGCGCCGCTGGCCGCGCGCGAGCTTGGGGCGCTGGCGCGCGCCAAGGCGCAGCGGCTGCGTCTGGCGCCTAAGCAGCGCGCCCATCGCCAGGCGCTCGCGCGGCTGGTGCGCGATCCTAGCTGGGCGACGATGCTGCGCTACAACCCGATCCGCGCTGAGCATGAGCTGCGCTGGTATCTAGAGAGCAGGTTCCCAGGGCGCGCGGTGGAGGTGCTCAACGTGGGCTGGACCAACCGCGTGCTGGCCTTTGACTCAGGCCCTCTCTTCGCGGACACCATCGCGCCGCAGCGCTACCCATGAGCTTGCCTCAGCTGCCCGCTAGGCTAGGCGCCGATCTGGCGGTGCTGGACTGGGGCATCGGCGGGATGGGCTTTGTGGCGCAGGCGCGCGCGCGCTGGCCCAGCTGCACGATCGTCTATCTGTCTGATGCTGGGGTGACTCCTTATGGCAAGATGAGCCGCGCGCAGCTCACCGCGCGTGTCACACACATCGCCTGCGCGCTGGGGGCGCGTGGGGTGGGGCGGCTCATCATCGCGTGTAATGCGGCGAGCACGGTGCTGCCGCTGGTGCGCGCGCCGATCGCGCTGGAGGGGGTGATTGAGGCGGGGGTGGCGCAGGCGCTGGCGTTCGGTGCGTCGCGCCTTGGCGTGCTGGGGGGGCGGCGCACGATCCTCTCAGGGGCCTATGCGCGGCCGCTGCGCGCCGCCGGGCTTGAGGTGATCCAGCGCGTCTCGCAGCCGCTGTCGGCGCTGATCGAGGCAGGCCAGCAAGACAGCGCGGCGTTTGGCGCGGCGCTTGATGAGATCATGGCGCCTCTTGCCAGGCGCGTGGACGCCATCACGCTGGCTTGCACGCACTATGTGGCGGCGCGCGAGGCCTTCGCCGCGCGCGCGCCTGGTGTGCGCTTGCTCGATCCGGTGGACGCGCTGTGTGACACCCTCCAGCTCGATCTTCACGCTCCCACAGGCCAAGGCGCCCTGCGCTGCTTCACCACGGGCGACCCCGAGGCGATGACGCGCGCCGCCGCCTTGGCGTTTGGCGTGACGCTTGACGCGCCGCTGCGGGTTGACGCGCAGATCGCGTAAGTGCGCCCGGGGGAGGACCCCCTGGTTGACTCAGCGCGTACATTTCTCTACCAATAGACCTCTTATACACGTACCCGTCACTGCGCGAGGGGTGACGTATACCCCTGAGACGACCATAGGTAGGCATGACGATGAGCATGAGAGCGAGCGGGATGATGTTGATGGCGCTGCTGTGTGGCGCCATGTTGAGCGGCTGCTCAGGGTGTGAAGAGGACGATGGACAGCTGGGGACGGTGGTCGCGGGCGATC